>JADFZF010000100.1 GCA_015232645.1 Magnetococcales bacterium
CGATCCTTGAAGCGCTGGAATATGCCATACTTCAGGGAGAAGGAATCATCAAGGTCGTTGGCGAGGTCGGCAGTGGCAAGACCACCTTGTGCCGGATGTTGGAAGCCCGACTCGGAGGCCAGGTGGAGACGGTATTCATCGCCAACCCCAGCCTGACTCCGGAAAATATTTTCCATGCCATCGCCGTCGAGCTGCATATCGAGCTTGCGGAAAAAAACGACCGCTTTCAAGTCCTCCAGGCGCTACAAGCCTATCTTCTACAAAAGCATTCCTCGGGACGTCATGTGGTTGTCCTGGTGGAGGAGGCCCAGGGAATGCCTCTGGCCACCCTGGAGGAGATCCGTCTGCTCAGCAACCTGGAAACGTCAAGCGCCAAACTGTTGCAACTGGTCTTGTTCGGTCAACCCGAATTGGACATCAACCTTTCGGTCCCCTCGATTCGCCAGTTGAAGGAGCGGATCTCATACCAGTTCTACCTGCCGCCATTTTCGCGCGAGGATGTGGAGGAATATCTGGTAATGCGGATGCGCTCGGCAGGGTATCGTGGTCCGACCCCTTTTACTTCCGGAGCCTGCCGCCGCATCTGGAAGTTGTCGGGGGGGTTGACCCGCCGCATCAACCTGCTGGCCGACAAGGCGTTGCTGGCCGCCTACATCGAGAAGAAGGACCGGGTCACCGCGCATCATGTGAACCAGGCAGCGTCGGAGAGCACGTTCAGCACGGTACGCGACTGGCGGCGCACCACCCGTATCACCACTCTGGTAGCCCTGATCGGCGTTCCGATGGCCGGGGCCTTGGGGTATTTCCTCGCCGACTTCAACAGCAACCGCGGCCCGATGTTGCCTCAGACTCAGACACCCGATTCTCAGCCCCAGACAGCAATTCTGGGAAAGCCTCCAGCCACCGACGAAGTCACCCAGATTCCCAGCCAAACGGAGACCACGGCGCTCAAACCGACCACCAAGCCTGCCGGAACCGTCCCAACTTCGCTGGCAGTTGCCGTCAAGACCGAGCCTGAACCATCGCCAAACAACGGCGAAGGGGTCATCCTTCTTCCGCAACCGGCGCAGACCACCGATCCTGTTCCCGCTTCAACCCGGATACTGGGACCCCTGGAGAAAGATAGGCGACCGGTCCCGTCCCCCCCAACCCCGGACCCCAAGGAAAACCCAGGGACAAAATCCAAACCATCCGAACCGCATCAGGAACCGGGGACCTCAATGACGTCCATTCCTCCGCCGATGACCAAACCGCTGGCCAACATTCGCAAGGAATCGGTCAACAAATCCACCCTTCCCTCCCCGGCGAAAGCGACCCCCGGCGAACCGGGGTCGGAACGGAAAACGGATGTCCCCAACCGTGAAGAGCTAAACCGATTCCTGGATCAAAGGTTGGCGATTTCCGACCAATGGTTTAAAACCGTCGATCCCAAACATTATACGCTCCAGATAATGAGGGTGGACAATCTGGAGGAATGGTTTCATGACCTTCTCATGGCTGAATCCAACCTGGGGGGCACCTTCTTCATCAAACCTACCCGATACAACGATCAATCCTTCTATATCGTCTATTTCAACGAATACTCTTCCTATACCAAGGCCCGTCTGGACCTGGAACGGCTGCCGCAACGTCTGCATCATTTCAAACCTTTTGTGCAACAACTGAATTCCATCAACGATAAATATTAAGCTGAAGCTCCCCTTCTAATTTAGCATAAATTTCAATAATTTCAATATTATATGTAAAGAGCAGCTGTAATTTTACAGGCATGTGAAAATTAATTTTTATGTTGAATTATATCGTTTTCTATGTCAACATTAAATCATGTACATCGCCCGTATCCCCAATCGCTCCTCACCTCCAGCTTTCCGGCCGCGGCCCTGAATGCCTCACCCTGTTCGGGGACGGCTAACACATCATTTATTGAACGCTACAATGGCTCCACCCGCCCTTTCAACGCCAGGAAACAGCGGAAAACACACTCGTTTTCAAAGCTGCCCGAAGAACACGAGGCGATGAGTTGGCTGATGGTGACCCATTACAATTCCTGTTGGAAACCGCATACCCTGCGGATTCCCATCGGGGACCAGCGCTATCGTTATCGAACTCCTGCCATGGCGGTTGGGTTGACGGACCACGCCTGGAGTGTAATGGAGCTGCTGAGCTACCAACTTCTTGAAACCGGGTGACGATCAGGCCACAAGAATTAATGAAACTATGGTAGGCCACCAAGCAATATTGGATCCACACCGAATGATTACCGTATCATAGTGTAACCCAGCCAGACCGACCAGAAGAATTGGCTGCTGATAGATCCATCGTATCGATTTATATTTATTTGTTTTCTTGTGACGCTTGTTCGACAACTGCAACATTTTTATCCGCTGCGATACTTAACAAACCCTATAATTACGTCACAAATTTATTATTGCAATATAAATAATACAGCCTCGCCCCTCAACTTCCGATTTCTAAACAATAATGTGTTGCAAGTGGTGTTGGCCATTGTATATAATGCCAAATTCAGCCATACGATAACAGTGGGATTTTCTCTCTCCGTCAGGCGGATCAATCACACCCAGACACCAGCTTTGAGGCCATTCCAATGGATGCCACCCGGGGAAAAGGTTGCAGGCGCCCGGGGAGGGAACAGGAGGTCAGCATGAAAAGTGGGCGAGCAAACATCAAAATCTGGAAACCGTGGATCAAGGGGAGCCCATTTTATCGAGCCATCGGCCTCGCTTTGTTGTTCACGATTCACGGAACAGCCGCGGGGAACGAACGCCTCAGCGAATGCGGAAGCGGATGTTTCCGCCCCGCAGCGGGCGCGGCGCACAATGGATCGGGAGCAACGGAAAACCGGATGGAAACCATCTATCTTTCCGGGTTTGGCGTCGCTCCGGACTCCAATGAGGCGTTTCATTGGTTCCAGGCCTCGGCCAACGCTGGTCCACCCGGGGCCCCGAGCAATCTTGCCACCATGAGGCTGGCAGGCACAGGCACCGGGGAAAAACCGGCCCAGAAGGCCCAATGGCTGGAAAAGGCGGCCAGGCAAAATCATGCGGAGGCGGAGCTTCTGTTGGCGCACCTCCTGGAGAAGGGACAGGGGGGCACCAAGGATCCGGCTGACGCCCTGCCATGGTATCCCCTTGCCGCGAACCAAGGACAAGGCGATGCCGGTCGGGCCAAAGAACGGTTGCTGGCCACCATGACGGCTACCGATATCAAGAAGGCGGCCGCCGGGATCAAACCCTTCATGGTCCAACGCCAAAACAATCCCGAATCCTCTCCCCCGGGAATACCATTAGCCAGTCCGAGTCTGGAAACGAAATCCGATAGCGCTGTCAGGCCGTCGTCCCATGGCGACATGAACGCCGGACCACCACCATCGGGCCAGCGGGTCACTCGGGGTGTCTCTGGAAACCAACCCGTAGAACTGGTGGCTGCAGCAAACAACGACATCAAATCCAAACCGAATCCCCAGCTCCCAGCATCTCTGGAGCAGTGGGAAAAACAGATCGATGCCGGCAAAGAGCGAAAAAAGACGGCCGAAACCGACGTCAAATCGACCCATGTCTCGTTGCTGACAGCGCCAACGCCAAAAACCGTGACAACCAAGGCCCGGCAGGAAGCGGAGGACGAGCTCAAACGGGCCCTGGCCGCCGTAGAGAACAAGACCCCCGATATCGCGTTGCAACACCTGACCCGGGCTTATGGGCTTGACCCGCTCAATCCAGAGGTTGCCAAACGCTTGGGGGTCATGACCCTGGCCGTCGGAAAGCCCGAGGAAGCCCTGCCGTTTTTCCGGGCTGCGACCCAGGCGGCGGTGTTGCAGGGGAATATCGAAGAAGCGGGCTTTGCCACCGATCGCATCCACGAAATTGTCTCAATCCCACCACCCTGGGTGGAGAAAAGGTTGAATGCCGCCGCCGCAGAGACACCGTCCAAGGGGGAAGTCAATGCCGCCTGGTCCAACCTGATGGAAACGGCATTGAATCGCGCCCAGGCAGGCGAGATGGCTCAGGCCCTGGAGTTGGGGCAACAAGCCCTGAGTCTGGCCAAGGAAAAATTAGGGGCCGGGCATGTATCCACCATGCTCACCCTGCGTGAAGTCGGCAACTTGAACCTCCAGGCAGGCAAGCTCGATGTGGCTGAAACCCTGTTGCAGCAATCGGTGGATCTGGGACAGAAACTGTTGGGCGACGACCATCCGGAAACTCTGGCGGCGCAAACCTTGTTGGCCGAGTTGAAGGAAGGCGGCATGCAACTGGATGCCGCCATCGCCAGTTATCAAGCCATTTCCTCGCATTACGCCAAAAGTTTCGGCCCCGACAATCCACGCCGGTTGCAGACTGAGATCGCGTTGGCGCGGGTCTACAAAAACCGGGGCGACAATGATGAAAGTGAAAAAATATTACGTTCTGCCTGTCTCGGGATGGAAAAAATATTTGGGTTTTACCACCCAGAGACGGCGGGTTGTTTGCAACAATACGCTGAAGTCCTGCGTGCCCAGGGCCGTTTTGCCGCCTCCTTGACGGAAATGAACCAAGCCCTGGCCATTCTGACCGGAGTTGTTCCCAAACAGGATGCCAGGATGGTGAGTACGACCATCGCGTTGGCCGTGGTGAATCGCGATCTTGGCCACCTTCTCGAAGCCAAAAGAATGATTTTGGGAGTTCTTGACGATATTAAGAATCATCCAGATAGTCTATCTTTCCTGAACGGCGATGCCCGGACCCATTTGGCCCGGGTGTACCTTGATCTGGGAGAACTGGAACAGGCCCAGTCGCTGACTGCCGCCCTGTATGAAGAACAGAAGGCCAAATCGGGCGACCACCATCCCGATACCCTGGCCTCCATGGCGGATCTGGCGGGAATCAAGGAAAAGAAAGGCCTATACGACGAAGCGGAAAAAGGGCTGCATGCTGCCCTTGAAGGGTACAAGAAAATATTCGGTGAAAAACATCCGGCCACCATTACGGTTTTAAACAACCTGGGACAGCTGATGGAAGCTGCCGGCCTGTATGACGAGGCCGAGCCGATATTGCGTCAGGCGGTGGCCTTGTCGGAACAGACGTTCGGCAAAAGCCATCCAACGACCTTGACAACCCTCAACAATCTGGCACTACTGTACGAAAGTCAGGGCAATTTCGACAAAGCGGAGCCCATCTATCTCCAGGCAATCGACGCCTATACCCAGGCTTTGGGACCGCGCCATGCCGATACCGTGGCTGTGGTCAACAACCTAGCCTATCTCTACCTCATCAAACAGGAATATGCCAAAAGTCTGCCGCTGTTCCAACGGATTCTCTCGGTGTGGGAGGACTCTCTGGGGGAGATGCATCAGCGCACCCTCAAAGCACTGAACAATCTGGCCCGAACCTACCATCGCCTGGGTGATTACATCCAGGCGGAGCCCCTGTTCAACCAGGCGCTCACCCGGCGGACCAAGGCCATGGGTCCGCGGCACATGGATACCCTACGTACCATGCACGATCTCGCCAGCCTTTATCTGGACATGGGACGCAAGAAGGAAGCGGAGGAATTGCTGAAAAAAACCCTGTCTCTGGATGATCAGGTATTGGGCAAATTGCACCCCTATACCATGGAGACGGTCAACACGTTGGCCAGGACCTTGGAGTCCAAACCCGATCTTGAAGGGGCGTTTCAGGTGCGACAGGAAGGATTTTCCCGTCGAACCGAATTTCTCAATCGCATGCTTTGGTCGGCAGGGGATAACGCCCGTGAAGGGTATATTCGTCTGCACCGGCCCGAACTGGACGGCTATCTGGCCATGCTGACGCGGCTGGATGCCGCAACCGCCGGTCGGGAAGTACTGAACATTGCCCTGAAACGCAAGGGCATTTTGCTGAAGATCACCTCCGAGATCCAGCAGATTTCCCGCATGACTCAGGATCCGCAACTGGAATCCATCAGCAAGGATTTGACTGAAACCCGCAAGGAACTGGCCTCGATGACCCTCTCCGGTCCGGCCCCTGATGGCGTCGATCCCCATTTCCAGCACCTTCAGGAACTGGAAAAAAAGGTCAACGCCCTGCAAATGAAGCTGGGTCAGGCCAGCAAACGGTTTCGTCGCTCCATCAGCGAAGTGGCGGTCAACCAACTCATCGATCATCTGCCCGACGATGCGGTTTTGGTGGACTTCCTTTCCTACAGGGAGGGGGACAAGGACAAAATGGTAGCCGGGCTTTTGATCAAAAACAAGGGCCTGGCACAATTCAAGCTGGTGGTCTACCCCGAACTGGAACCCATTCAAAAAGCGGTCCTCCATTATCGCAGCGTCATTCAGGATGATGAGGCCAAACGGGAAAACATCGTTGCCGCCGGACAGGAGATCCATCGGTTGATTTGGCAACCCATCGCCGATCTGACCGAAACGCATCGGCAGGTGTATCTGGTTCCCGACGGTATCCTCAACATTCTGCCGTTTCCCGCTCTGGTGGATAACCAGGGGCGTTACCTGACGCAGACCATTGATCTGCATCTTCTCGGTTCCAGCCGCGATCTCATTCCTTCCGATGTCCCGGCGGCCACGGGGCAATTCCTGATCCTGGCGGGACCCGATTACAATCTCGACAAGATTGTGGCCGACAACAGCGCTCTCAGCGAAACCCTACGCACCCGGTCAGCGGCGTTGAAAGCGGGTCTGCGGGCGTTTTTCCTCCGGCATGCGTGGTTTACGTTTCGATCCGTTGCCCGGGGCCGAAAAAGAAGGCCGATTGATCGCCGATCTCTCCCAAACGAAGAAAAAACCGAATCTGATCTACGTCAAGAACGACGCCCAGGAGAAGGTATTTTCCGAACTGACCCAACCCCCGGAAATTCTACACATTGCCACCCATGGATTTTTCCTCAAACCTGATGACAGCCTGAGAAAACGGTTGTTGAAATTGCAACGCGGTACCGACATCCAGATTGTTCCTCCGGGGGATAACCCCATGCTGCGCTCGGGATTGGCTTTTGCCGGAATCAACACCAACGCCCAATTTCTCGGTGAACTCGACACGCGCAACGACGGCGTATTGACCGCCCTGGAGGTGATGGGGAAGGATTTTACCGGTACCAGATTGGCGGTGCTTTCCGCCTGTGAGACCGGTTTGGGTGAGATCCACGAAGGCGAAGGGGTCTATGGCTTGCGACGGGCCTTTCAGGAAGCAGGCGTCCGCTCGGTGATTGCCTCCCTGTGGGAAGTGAGCGATGCGGGTACGCAGGAATTGATGTCCAACATGTACCGACGGATCAACCAGGGAATGGACCCTCACATGGCGTTGCGAGAGACCCAATTGCAAATGATTCAATCCAAGGAGTGGAATGCCCCCTACATCTGGTCAGCGTTCATGATGCAGGGGAGGTGATCCCTTTTTGTCGATGGCGGCAAACATGACAGGCGATGCCGCAGGCGACGGCAACGTTCAGGGACCCGGTCGCCCCCTGGATCGGGATCGAGACCAACAGGTCGCAATGTTCCCGGGTCAGGCGGCGCAACCCTTTACCTTCATTGCCCAAAATCAAGGCCACGGTTCCACTGAAGGGTTGGAGATCCAGGGAATCCGGGGCGTCGGCAGCAAGACCGACCATCTGTACCCCCCGTTCCTGCAGGGCTTTCATGGCCCGCGCCAGGTTGGTCACTCGAACCACATCGACTCTTTCGGCGGCTCCGGCAGCCGCCTTGACCGCCGCCCCCGATAACGGTGCGGCGCGATCCTTGGGCAAGATCACCCCCACGGCGCCATACGCCTCTGCCGTGCGCAGAATGGCGCCCAGGTTTCTGGGATCTTCTACCCCGTCCAGTATCACCAGGAGATCGGCGGCACCGGGATCGATACGCTGCAACAGTTGTTCGAACGAGGGTTGTACTCGGACCCCTACCCGCAACGCCAACCCTTGATGGCTGGCGGTACCGGTCAAGCGATCCAATACCTGGCGATCCACCAGCCGGGGGCGGATACCGCGTTCCCTGGCGAGATCAAGCGCCTGTTGGAATTTGTCCCCTCGCCCCCCCTTCAGGGCTACCATGGATTCGATGGGACGTTCCTTGGCGACCAGAACCGCCATGACGGGATTGATACCAAAAATAAATTCCTTTTCATGATTTTCCATGGCTGCTCCGTCATGGGGTTTGGTTTGATACACGACTGGGGTTGGTTCAAGTGTAGACCAGTTCATGGGATGGATTGGGAAAGGGGGGTTGGGGCAAGGCCATCCAGGCCTTGCTTTTCCTCGCCCCCCCCTTTTCTTACTAGGGAAGAATGACAGAAAATACCAATAAAAACAAAGAAATTACTCAGCCCCCAGGCCGATGACGTTCTTTCCTTGTGCGCGCAGTTCTTTGGCTTTGGCAGTAATTTGCAGCGTCGCCGAAGGTTTCACCTTTTGAATGCGTTGGGATAACACGAGCATATCTTTGTCCTCGACTTGGATTGGCTGGGCAGATGACGGCGCGTAATCTAGCATCGTTATCAATTGAAATACAGGGTTATACACCCGGTTGGGAAGGTTGGGCCTGTTGATGGGATGGTTCTGGGAAAGGACAGGTCCCTTCCCAGTGCGGTCTGCGGCGAAGCTCAAAGGTTCTGATGTCAGGTTTGACTTTGTTTCTATTCAGATCCTTAAAGGTTTGGGATGATTGAAAGAGAAAAGGGGGCTGGGGGCCACTTCCAGACCTTTTTTTTCAATGATCCCATACTGGGGGCTGAGTAATTTCTTTGTTTTTATTGGTATTTTCTGTCATTCTTC
>JADFZF010000101.1 GCA_015232645.1 Magnetococcales bacterium
GGAAACGGAATCAGGCGCTGTAATACATCAGGAATTCCACCGGGTGCGGAGTATGCTCCATCCGGTAGACCTCGGACATTTTCAGGTTGATCCAGGCATCAATCAGGTCGTCGCTGAACACACCACCTTTTTTCAGGAATTCACGATCCTTGGAGAGTTCTTCCAACGCTTCGCGCAGCGACCCGCATACGGTGGGAATGGCCTTCAGTTCTTCGGGGGGAAGATCGTAGAGGTTTTTCTCCATGGGCGCGCCCGGATCGATTTTGTTTTCAATCCCGTCGAGACCGGCCATCAAGATGGCGGCAAAGGCGAGGTAAGGATTGGAAGCAGGATCAGGGAACCGGACTTCACAACGCTTGGCCTTGGGGTTGTTGGACGCCGGGATACGGATACTGGCGGAACGGTTGCGGGCCGAGTGGGCCAACAACACCGGAGCCTCAAAACCGGGGATCAGACGTTTGTAGGAGTTGGTGGTGGAGTTGGTGAAACCATTGAGGGCGCGGGCGTGTTTTTTGATGCCGCCAATGAACCACAGCGCCTCCTGGGATAAATCGGCATATTGATTGCCGGCGAATTTGGGTTGCCCATCCTTCCAGATGGAGACGTGGCAGTGCATGCCCGAACCGTTGTCACCCGAAAGCGGCTTGGGCATGAAGGTGGCGGTCTTGCCGGCGGCATGGGAGACGTTATGGACGACATATTTGTATTTTTGGATGTTGTCGGCCATGGTGGAAAGATGGTTGAAACGCATGTCGATTTCGCACTGACCGGCGGTAGCGACTTCGTGATGATGAAATTCGATCTCGATTCCCATGGCTTCCATCATGGAGCACATTTCCGAACGCAGATCCTGGAAGGAGTCGACCGGAGGGACCGGGAAATAGCCGCCTTTGATGGCGGGGCGATGGCCATGATTGCCATCTTCGTAATCAGCGTTGGTATTCCAGGCCCCTTCGTCAGAGTCCAGTTCCACCTGGCAATAGTTGATGCCAGCGCCGAAGCGGGCGGAATCGAAAATGAAGAATTCCGCTTCCGGGCCAAAGAAGGCAGTATCGCCGATGCCGGTAAACTTCAGATAGGCCTCGGCCCGTTTGGCCACAGCCCTGGGGTCACGGGGGTAGTTTTCGCCGGTGAAGGGATCGTGGACATCGGCGATGAGGATGAGTGTGGCCGCCTCGGTGAAGGGATCAAGAACTGCCGTCAGTGGATCGGGTTTGAAGACCATGTCCGAATGGTTGATTTCACACCAGCCGGCGATGGAAGAACCATCGAAGCCGAAACCGTTCTCGAAGACATCCTCGTTGAGCATGCGGGCAGGGCAGGATATATGTTGCCATTTGCCATGGAAATCGGTGAAACGGAAATCGATGAACTTGACGTCGTTTTCCTTAACCATAGCCAAAACTTTTTTTACCGCTTCTTGATCAGCCATTATGCCAATCCTCTCTCTCTACTTGAATGTTGATATTGTACCCGAAGGTCGGCACGCACGGGTGGTCACCCGTCCTGAAACACGTGGACCGCCGGAGAGTTGCGTTAAAAAGAGCCACTATCGAAGTTGTATCCTTTTTCGTCATGGAACGCCAGATCCAATCCTTCCGCTTCCTGATCGCGATCGGCGCGCAGTCCGACCAAGGTATCGACGATCTTGAGAACGATATAGGTCAGGACGCCACTCCAGAGGAGTGTCGCCAGGACCCCGAGGGCCTGAACCTGAAGTTGATGGGTCATGGTCACCGGAGTGGTAAAACCGCTGCCTCCCAGGGAGGGGGAGGCGAAAACTCCGGTGAGGACGGTACCGAGAATGCCGCCGACGCCGTGAACTGGGGAGACGTCGAGGGAGTCATCGATTTTGAGCCGTTGTTTGATCACCTGGGTAAAGCCGTAGCAGATCATCCCGGCGAGAAAGCCGATGAAGGCGCCGCCGGCGGGACTGGCGAATCCCGAAGCCGGGGTGATGGTTCCAAGTCCGGCGACCATTCCGGTGACGATGCCGAGGATACTGGGTTTTCCATGGCGGACCCATTCCATGGTCATCCAGGCCAGGGATCCGGTGGCGGCGGCGATATGGGTGACCAGCATGGCCATGCCGGCGTTGCCGTTGGCGGCGAGGGCGCTGCCGGCGTTGAAACCGAACCATCCCACCCAAAGCATGGAGGCCCCTGTAAAGACCATGGTCATGTTATGAGGCATCATGGCGGTTTTGGGAAAACCGTGGCGGTTGCCGATGACCAGGGCGGCGACCAGGGCGGCGATACCGGCGTTGACATGGACCACGGCGCCGCCGGCAAAATCCATGAAGCCCATTTCCTGAAGCCATCCTCCACCCCAAACCCAGTGGCACACGGGGGCGTAGACCAACGTGACCCACAGCACCGAAAACCAAAGCACCGCGGAGAAACGGATTCGTTCCGCGAAGCCACCGATGATCAGGGCAGGGGTGATGATGGCGAAGGTCATTTGGAACATGAGAAATACCGACTCTGGGATATCATTGGACAGCGATGCCTGGGTGACCCCGTTGAGGAATAGTTTTCCGAGCCCCCCCCAGATCCCTTTCAGAGTTCCTCCGTCACCGAAAGCAACGCTGTAATCCACGAAAAACCAGGCGACCGATACCAGGCAGGCGATGGCGAAGCATTGCATGAGAATGGACAGGACATTTCTGGTTCGTACCAGCCCGCCATAAAAAAGTGCCAGACCGGGCAAGGTCATGAACAGGACCAGGCCGGTGGCTGTCAATACCCAGGAGGTATTGGCGGGGTTGAGAGTTGGAGTTTCCGCCTCGGCATGGCCCGCGGCCAGCATCAAAGCCAAAGCGAGAAGCATTCCAGGGAGGTTGTGATTGTTGCATGGGTTTGGTTTCATCGATATCGTTTTCGGGTGAGGGGTGGATGAAAACATCCCTGCCGGCGGGCTCATTCCCATTGACGTAACCCTGGAACATGGCTCCGACCGCAAGGAGCAGGCCATTTAAACACTCAATGAAAGAACAAAGGCTTGTAGGGCACCAGAATGGGCATTCCAGCCTCTTTATTAATCATTATGATTATTTTTTAGGCACTTTTAAAAGACAATGCCTGTATAATAATCGTTTTCTCATGGTATGGCAAGGTGCGGTTGATGGGGTGGATTCGGGAAGGACGGATCGCTTCCCGGACCCAATCGCCTTGCCGGATCGGGTTCAATTCATCCCTGCGCCGACCACGCCAGCTTGAGGGTGGAACAGGTCAGTCCCCCCTCACCAGGCGATTGAGACGGCCACTGGCAAACCCTTCCAGATCCAGGGAGATGAACTGAAAACCGATGTCCCGCAGGACGCGATTGGTTTCGAGGCGGAAGGAGGGGTCCATGAAGCGGATCATGTCGGCTTCGGGGACTTCGATACGGGCGGTACGCTGCTGTTTGCGGACGCGTACCACCTCCAGACCATGGTTTTTCAACCAGGATTCAGCCGATTCGACCATTTTCAGCGCCGTCAGGTCGATGGGTTCGCCATAGGTGATGCGGGACGACAGGCATGGGGAGGCGGGGCGGTTCCAGGTGGGCAGTCCCATGCGTTGGGATTGGATACGGATGTCCTGTTTGGTCAGTCCGGCGTCCATGATCGGGCTATGCACCCCGTGGAGGGCCTTGGCCCGCAGACCGGGGCGGTAATCGGTGGCGTCATCGGCGGTACTGCCGTCGATGATGCGATGGAACCCTTCGGTTTGCGCCAGGGCCACCAGGCGGGAGAAGAGGTCATCCTTGCAATGGAAACAGCGGTTGGCATCGTTTTTGATGAAATCGGGGTTGGCCATTTCGCCGCTGGCGATGATGCGATGGGCGACTCCCAAGCGGGCCGCCAGGGTGATGGCCTGCTCGCGGTCGGCCGCGGGCAGGGTGGGGGAGACGGCGGTGACCGCCAGGAAGTCGGCTTCGACTTCTTTCAGCATGGCCAGGAGGAAGGTACTGTCCACTCCCCCCGAGAAGGCGAGGATGGATCGTCCGGGCCGGGATAAATCATGGCGCAATCGATTGAGTTTGTCGCGTAGTTCGTCTTCCGCATGCATGACGATGCCCTTGTCGGCTGAAGTATTTTCGCGGCGCGGTTGCCAGGAGTGGCGGCGTGCCTTGAGAAGAGGAGGTTTTTTTGTTTAGATGTCGGGAGTGACGATGTTCAACCCTGCCTCCCGATCACCCACATTCCATCATGTCCATTACCGCCGAAACCGTCAAGCATGTGGCCAATCTGGCCCGACTGAAGGTCGATGAATCCGGTCTGCCCGCTCTGGTCCGCCAGTTGTCCGATATTCTGGGGTTGGTGGAGCAGCTCAACGAACTCGATACCGGCAACGTCGTTCCCATGTCCCATGCCCTGGACCAACCCATGCCTGAACGCGCCGACGAGGTCACCAACTCGAACCGCAGGGAGGCCATGCTCGCCAATGCCCCGGACACCAGCCAAGGCTATTTCCGGGTACCGAAAATCATCGAATAACCAGCCCCATGATCGGAGTAGAGTGACGTGGATCCCACCCAATCAACCTTAGTCCAGGCCCAGGGGCTGTTGCGTACGCGGCAGATCAGTGCCGTGGAGCTGACCCAGGCCTTCCTTGAGCGGATCGACCGTATCAACCCGGTCATCAACGCTTATATTACCGTCGATCACGATGGCGCCCTGGAGGCGGCCAGAGCGGCGGATCGGTGCCTGCGCGCCGGCAACGCGACACCGTTGACCGGGATCCCCATCGGGGTCAAGGATTTGTTCTGTACCGAAAATGTTCGTACCACCTGCGGCTCCAGGATGTTGGCCAATTTTCGTCCCCCCTACGAATCGACCGTGACACGACGGTTGAAGGAGGCGGGAGCGGTCATTCTCGGCAAGACCAATATGGATGAGTTTGCCATGGGGTCCTCCAACGAAACCTCTTTTTTCGGCCCGGTACGCAACCCATGGGATATCGGGCGCATCCCGGGAGGTTCTTCGGGGGGATCGGCGGCCGCCCTGGCGGCGCATCTGGCCTTGGCGACCATCGGCAGCGATACGGGTGGGTCCATCCGTCAACCGGCGGCGCTGACCGGCATCAGCGGTCTGAAACCCACCTATGGCCGTATTTCGCGTTACGGCATGATCGCCTTTGCCTCGTCCTTGGACCAGGCGGGTCCTCTGGCACGCGATGCCGCCGATATCGCTGTGGTTCTACAGATTCTGGCGGGTCACGACCCCATGGATTCCACCAGCATCGAGGCGGATGTTCCCGATTATTTCAATACCCTGGCCAATCGCCTGGATGGCTTGCGCATCGGTATCCCCGAGGAATATCATCCTGACGGCCTGGATCCGGAAATCCGGTGTGCCCTCAAGGAGGCGGAGCGGGTCCTGCTCGACCTGGGTGCCAGTATCATCCCGGTGTCTCTGCCCCATACCCGATACGCCATCCCGACCTACTATATCATCGCCCCGGCGGAGGCCTCCTCCAATCTGGCGCGTTATGACGGTATCCGTTTTGGTTATCGTTGCCAGGAGCCCAAGGATCTCAATGATCTGTATACCCGGACCCGTTCCGAGGGATTCGGACCGGAGGTTCGACGGCGCATCATGCTGGGGACTTACGTTCTGTCGTCGGGTTATTACGATGCCTATTATCGCAAGGCCCAGAAGGTGCGGCGGCTGATCGCCCAGGATTTTCATCAGGCCTTTGAAGCGGTGGATCTCCTTCTGACCCCGACGACGCCCGGTACCGCCTTTCCCCTGGGGGAACGGGTCGATGATCCTGTAGCTATGTATCTATCCGATATCTTTACCATCAACGTCAACCTGGCCGGCCTTCCCGGCATGTCTATTCCCTGTGGGGTGGATCAACGGGGCCTCCCCATCGGCATGCAGATGATCGCCCCCGTCCTCAAGGAGGAAAGGGTGTTGGCCACGGCCCATGCCTTCCAGTGCGCCACCTCATGGCATCAACGCCAACCGGAACTTTGATCTCCCATGACATACGATCCCAATTATGAAACGGTCATCGGTCTTGAAGTCCATGCCCAGATGTTGACCCGTTCGAAAATATTTTGCGGCTGTCCCACCACCTTCGGTTCCGAGGCCAATGGGCAGATCTGTCCCGTCTGCGCCGCCTTTCCCGGGGTCTTGCCGGTCCTCAACACCGAACTGGTTCGGATGGCCATCAAAACCGGCCTGGCGATTCGCGGCACCATCCGGCACCATTCCGAATTCGCCAGAAAAAATTATTTTTACCCTGATCTGCCGGCCGGTTATCAAATTTCGCAGTTCGAACTCCCCATCATCGAAGGGGGAGAATTGATCATCGTCGCCCAGGATGGGGTGCCGAAACGGATCGGCATGACCCGAATCCACATGGAAGTCGATGCCGGAAAAAGTTTGCATGAAGGGATTCAGGGAGCCTCCTGGGTCGATTTGAACCGAACCGGGACGCCGCTTTTGGAAATCGTTTCCGAACCCGACCTCGGAACCGCCCAGGAGGCGGGGGACTATCTGAAGAAACTTCGTTCCATACTGCGTTATCTTCAAGTGTGCGACGGCAACATGGAGGAGGGGTCGTTTCGCTGCGATGCCAACGTGTCGGTCCGCAAGCGCGGTGCCACCAGGTTGGGAACCCGCACCGAACTGAAAAACCTGAATTCCATCCGCAACGTCATGCGGGCGATCGAATACGAGGCGGAACGCCAGATCGACGCCTTGGAGTCGGGGATCCCGGTGGTCCAGGAGACCCGTCTGTGGGATGCCAACCAGAATGTCACCCGTTCGATGCGCGGCAAGGAGGAGGCGCATGACTATCGTTATTTTCCCGAACCCGATCTCCCCCCTCTGATCATCAGTCAACAGCGTATCGAGGCCATCCGGGAGCAATTGCCGGAACTGCCCGATGCCAAGGGACAACGATTCATGAGCCAACTGGGGCTTTCGGAATACGATGCCGGGGTATTGACCGCCAGCCGGGAAATGGCCATGTTTTTTGAGGAGACGGTCCGTGCGGGGGCACAACCCAAGGCCGCCGCCAACTGGATCAGCGTCGAACTTCTGGGTCGGCTCAATCGCGAGGGTTTGGATATCGAGCAGTCGCGCGTCACCCCCGTGCATTTGGGACGGTTGCTTGTATTGATACAGAACAATGAGATTTCAGGCAAAATGGCCAAGGACGTCTTTGATCTCATGCTGGCCTCGGGCACCGGTCCCGATCAAATCGTCCAGGAACGTGGGCTCAAACAGGTCAGTGATTCAGTGGCCATCGGCGCCATCATCGATCAGGTTTTGGCTCAAAATCCGCAGCAGGTCCAACAATTTCGTCAGGGCAAGACCAAGGTCATCGGTTTTCTCGTCGGTCAGGTGATGAAGGCCAGTCAGGGCCAGGCCAATCCTGCCACGGTCAACGCCCTCTTGCAGGAAAAGCTGTCTGGATGACTCGGATCGTCCTTGCCCTTCTGCTTGCCGTCGTTGTGATGGTGGCCTCGGTCACTCTGGGGACGCTGGCTTTGTGGGATGCGGATCATTATCGGGAGAGTATCCGCAAGACCATTGAAAGCATCTCGGGGCATCGGGTCAAGCTTGAGAAAGTGTCCTACAACCCTCTGAACGGTCTGTTCACCCTGGAACTGTCGCATCTGGAAGTCGAAGCCACCGATCCCGACAATCCCCCCCAGCTTCTGGTCCCTACGGTATTCGTCGGGGTCGATCCGCTGTCATTGGCGCTGCGGCAACCGCAACCGGTATCGATCATGCTGGTGAATCCCCAAATCAATATCGTCGCCCGGCTCCATCCCAAATTGATCGATCAGGCCCAGAACAGAGCTTTGGTCAGTGATCGCAACATGGCCCGTGAACTCGGTCGCGGATGGACGGGCCTGGCACTGGGAAAGGTCGGATTGCAAAACGGCATCCTGACGTTTATCGACAGTTCCCGTTCCGCGGAAGGGACTTTGATCATCGATCACATCCAGCTCAATGTTCACGCCCTGTCGTCGCGGGCCGCCTCACCCGTCACTGCCAGCGCCCGGGTTCACAACATCCCCTTTACGGTCAACGGTCAAGTGGGTCCGCTACCGGCCAGTCTGGACCCGTTCGCCATGCCGGTTTTGTTGACGCTGGATGCCAAATCCATCGGTTTGGCCGATTTGAATGACCTGTTTCCCGATACCACCATCCAGGCCCGCCTGTCGCGGGGTATTTTGACCACCACCCTGCATGGCACTTTGAAAGCGGGGTTGCAAACCAGCAGTTGGTTGCAATTGGACGGCCTGGAATGGGTCAACACCGAGAGCATGCCTCAAAACAAAAAGGTGCCATTCTGGCCCTTGAGCGTCGGTCGGAGAAAGATGGAAGGGGCGGTCGCCATGGATATTGCCATCCGGCAGAAGTCGTTGCTGCGCCTGCACCGTGACTATCGCTCCTCTTTGACGCTCAAGGAATTTTTCATTTACGTCAATGGCAGTCCCATCATCGAAACTCACGGGCGGATTCGCGGAGGCCGGTATGGTTCCTGGGATATGGACTTTTCCATACTCAACAGTATCGGTTTTGCCCGTCTCCCGATTCCGAAAAATTTTCCTTTGAGTGGCGAGACGCCGGTCGGGAGTATTTCGATTCAAGGGTCTTGGCCCGAGGGGGGGGGTAGTCAAATGCCAACTCGATTGGTCCAGGTCCGCGATTCGGTTTCCGCCCTTGGTGAAAAAGGAGTCCATCCCTCTCACATTGGCGGTTACAGCGGAATTTACCAGTGAGAAGATTACCATTC
>JADFZF010000102.1 GCA_015232645.1 Magnetococcales bacterium
GCAAGATTCCCGCAAAAACCACGCGGGAATCTTGCATCCAACGGCGCTGATCAGAATAATGATATTTGTATAATAAACGGTATAACTGTTCTGAAATTTTTAAATGCTGGGATCGTTGAACATGGAAATCCGAGGCCAAGAGACAGTATGTTCATAATATCGCAACTCATGAGCAATTTGTCTACATCGAATGGGGGGCGGTCGGTGACCAATGGGTAGACATGGCTACTTATAGCTTCATGATGTAACACAGAGCATAATACGGTGGTAAGTTCTCATGCGATTGGTTGCCGCCAGTATTAGCAACGGTGATTCCAGTAGCAACCGTGTTTAAATGGAGAGCATGACCCTTTCTAGGATCAGGGACGTATACTTTCAATTCTTTATCATCGTCATCTGTTGCGCCAACAGCGAAAACCTCTTGACTTCTGTGTGAATGTCCTGGATCAGTCAAGTTGTGGGTGTGAGATGGGATTTCGTTGGTAGTGAGTCTAACAACGTCCAATCCTCCTGTTGAACCTGGGGCATACTTACCCCCAGAGCCAACAACAAATCGATCACGCAGATCTGGAGTCTTATTGTTTCCGTCACAAAGAACCCAGTTAGGATTGATGTTTGATATAGTCCCGGACCACATAACAATAGTCCCTGATGGGACGGTGTTATTTTCCAGGTTAGATAATTTATCTAAAACATTTTTATAATCCATATTTTCACCTGTCAGATGTGGCAGTGTACTCTCAAGCCTTAACAGCTCCGGTATTTTATACGGCAAATTGTAACGACAATTATCGGCAGCTTTAATCACCTTTTCGATTAATCCATTGATATTTTCATAATCTTTTTCCAGTGAAATCATCAAACGATCCATGGAAGCCCGGGTTGAGGGAGTGTCATCCTCAAATCCGACAAATTTTGTTCCTGTACCATTAAGAGAGTTAGTAAGATTGTTACGAATGAAGTCTACGTTGCCTCGTTCTTCGATTAGATCCATATAGCGATTGGCAAGGTGGTTTAAATCGTCCCGTCGTTTTTGCCTTTTTTCCGGACTCTCACTCGGGCGATGATTATTGAAGATGATCGTGTCTTTATATGTTTCATAGATTCCCTTGAGTCCCACCGGCTTGGTTTGAACACTCTGGGGAAAATTTCTTGCTTGCGTAATCATTTCATCCATTTCTACTGGGATAGGCCCTGGGTCTCCCCCATTACTGATGACTCTGACTCGTAAAGATTTTTTCCGAGTCACCTGCTGCAGTCGTGTTACAAAAGAAGCTGAGAGTTTGGCAGATAGAATTGCACCAGAGATCGCAGAACTGATTTCTGTCTTCTCTGCCTGTGTAGTTCCAGAGATATCAATAATACCGTAATAGTAACCTCCTTGAATCTCTCCACAGAGATATTCCCGACCAAACTTTTCTTCAAACTCCTCCTGTGTGTGATCTGCAATCCACTCATTAACTTCCTTTATTGGTCTTGGATTCCTGATTCTATGAGGTGCGTTGAGAACAATACATTTCACCATGACAAATGTGCTGAATATGTTTAATGAAGATTCTTCAACAAAATTTGCGGATGCTGATCCGGAAAATATTCCTGCGAAAGAACCTTCGATACCTACATTGATGGCTGATGAAAATTCCTTAACACTGTTAATCACTCTCAGATCAAAATAGGTACTTTGACCAGGTCCTCCAGTCTGTACTAAACCATCATATTCAAGTGCAGTTCCGTGTGAAGAGTGCAACTTCAAATCACAACCCTGTCCATAGCTCAAACCTGTAATCAAGATGTTTTCCATTGCATGTTCCATGGTAGTAATTGGTGTTAGTCACTTAGAGAATAAACTGTCCCTGGGATACAAGCGAATGGGCATCCTGAGCCAATCCCTGTGGCCATCAGTCCTGCCAATGATTCCTCATCCATCTGAAACTAGGTTATGCATCATAAGAGAGAGGGTTCATATGGTGGTGGGAGGCAAACGATTGCGCCGAGCCTTGTAAATCATCTGAAAGTTTAAGCTATTTTTTCTTTATAACTGTATTTATTATAAAATTATATTTCATGGTTTGGTGATAAGTCAAGGTAAAAATTATTCTCATGGGTAGTGAATCGTAATGGTTCACATGCCCGTTCAAATTTTGTCAAATGAAAGGTTGAGTGTGGGTCCAATCTCATTGATTGGCCCCACACTGGACCAGGGGAGTTACGATTCTCGCAGTCACTCCGGCAGGATTCGGATAAGAATCCCGTCGCTGTGGCGAGAATCTTCATGGATGCGGATGCGTGATTTTTCGGTTTCCGCCAGACTGGTCCATAATGCCGCCCGGTTGGGATCGACCCGGGCCGAGGTCAAATGAAGCAGGACTTCGGGAGCGTGGACCAACCAGGGATTGGTGGCGGTGTTGTTGGCCAGGGAGCCGCCCGATTGATAGTAAATTATACGTAAACTGGTATTGATCTCGGTGACGGGAAACAGATGGATCTTGTCGCCCAGAATGGCATACCATTGCACCGTGCCGACGCCAAGCTTTCGAGCCTTGAGGTTGTCATAGGAATCGCGCTGCAGGGCCACCCAGGGGTCATCCATGCCGCCGTCGTAGCGATACAAGCCTCCCTGGCTTCCCAGGCGCAGGAAGCCATTGGGTAGGGTGAACGATTCGGTGTTGGCGGTGATGCTCAGGGTGTCGTTGATGGTCAGGAGGAACCATGGCAGGACCGGGTCCCATTCCAGGGAAGTCTGAGCCATTTCCATTTCCAGACGGATGCGTTCGTCCCAACCGGCGATGGCATCCTGGCCGGTACGCAGACGGATCAATTCAATGGCTTCGTCTCGTTTCATGAAGTTCTCCCAACAGGAAAAGGATGGCGGCCAGCACCCGGTCGGGGGTGATGGCGGCGGCACACCAGGCGGCCCCGGTCTGTTGATCGCGCTGACAGCGGTCCCAATCGTAGTGCAGGCGCTGGCAGGGATAACAGCTGACCGTGGTTGGCGGGGTGAGGTTGACGGTATGTTTCCAATGGCTGGAAAGGTTGGCGATGGAGGAATGAGATAGGAATAAAACTTTTCCCACAGGTTCCAATCCCATGGCATTCATGACCCCCGTTTCGGGACCGACGATCACATCGACGTGTTGGGCCATGGATAACGTGCGGCGGATGGACCAGCGGCCGCTGCGACGGAGGACGCGGCGTTCCAAGCGCCACCCCCTTTCGAGGATGCGACAGGCGGCATCGCCCACCAGAATGATACGGGCGTGCGGCCGTTCCAGGAGCAAGGCCGCTACCACATGGTCCACGAATGGCCAGGCCTTGTGCAGTGAAGATCCCGCCAACACCCACATGATCACCGGCCCCTGACCCAGGGAGCGGCGCATTCTGCGGGCCTGGAACCGTTCGGTGGCGGAGGGATGAAAGCGCAGGTGGGAACCTTCAGGGACCCCGGCCAGGGCATGGACGACGGTCATGTGGTTATGGTTGAGCAACAACTGTCGGGCCTGCCGAGGCCATTGGTCGTTGATGCGGCTGGGGATGGTCAACAAGGTCCCCTCCACCGATTCCGACAGGTTGATGACTCGGTCGAAGCGTTGCGTCAGGGCTTGCCAGTAGGGTCCCAGTTCGTGATTGGGAACCTGATTGTCGTCTTGCAACCACCAGCCATCCACATGGGGATCGTGGGCGAGGATGTCTTGACCCTTGGGGGTGGTATTGAGCCAAACTTCATAACCCTGCATTTTCAATCCTGGGAAGATGGAGCTGGCCTGAAGGATATCGCCAAAGCCGCCATAGCGGATGACCAAAGCCCGTTTCCGGCCCGACAGTGACGGTGAGGCGTGCCAGCCACCGTCCCGAATTTTTCGAAACACCTGGAATAAGGCTCGATCCTGATCAAGGGTGATTGGTTCGTTGACTTCGATCACGATCCCGTGGGGATGCGATGCGGCCAGCTCGCGCATGATCGTCAGGGGGTTGGGCGGCAACGGTTTCAGGGATGGGGTGGTGGGGTGGGACTCCTCCGTTGGGGATGGGTGAACCTCGGGCCGATAGCAAAGGATCAGGAAACCTCCGGGCTTGATCACCCGCCACCATTCAAGCAGGATTTCCCGGAATCGAGAGGTGGGAAATCGATTCAGGCCATGAATTGAAAAAACATAGTCCAGGCTGTGATCGCGAAACAGGGCCAAATCGGCGATATCGCGCGCCAACGCCGCCCCATTGGCGCTGATGGAGTGGTCGATGCCCAGGGATCCGGGCCATATTCGGGTGTCGCCACATCCCAGGTCCAAACCCAGACCTCGGGTGTAGGGAACGGAGAAGTATTTCAGGCGATCGGGGGTCGTATCCAGGCTCATGCTTGCTCCATGATCCGATTGTAGATGTTCTGCAATAGAACCTCCTTGGAGGATCGACCGGTATGAAGGTGATATTCATTGCGGGCGATCCGTTTGACCTCGGCCAATGGCAAGGATGATAATTCCTTGATTGTGGTGGCTGCGGCCCGCCGGGTCAGTTCCTGCTGTGCCAGTTGCGGATCGAGGACCAGGGCGTCCCAGGTGGGAGGGCGTTGGCTCTTGGTCTCGCGACCCTGGAGGTCGAAACAACACCCTTCTTGGACGAAGGCCACTCCGTGGGCACCATGGACTTCGCCGTAGGGGCGGGATCGGTCCAGTTGTTTCACCACAGGTACTCCCGGCCATGGAGTTCCGCCGCGGGGGCGTCGTTATTTTGATATAATTTTCGTTGTGGCGGTTCGGGGAGGGGATAGACATTGCCCATCATATCGGTGGCCTTGGGATTCATGGCCTGTTTCCAGCAGCCATCCTGGGTGATGGATGGAGCGTCGGTTGGATTGGATTCGGGATTGAGTCGTTGTTGCAGCATCGAGAGGATGCGAATCATGGGGGAGTCTCCTTGCCGGAAGGGGTTCCCCCCTTGCCAAGAGGTCAAGGGGGGAATGGGAATCAGCAGATGGTGAATTTTTTTTTGCCATCCGGACCTTTCACTCGGGTCGGGGTGACGCCCAAGGAAGCGCCGCTGGGGGCTTCTTCCATGGTGTCGATGACCAGAGGGTCGCGGCGGTTGAGACCGAAATAGGCGGGATCGTCTTCGATGTTTGGATTTTGGTTGTCATTCATGATGGAAACTCCTGTTGGTCAAGGTGGATGGTTGTCGGATCAACTGGTTTGCACGGCGTCCGGGGTGACCTCATATTCGTAAATGATGATGGCCTTGCCGGCGGCATCGGCCAACGATTTCACCGAGAACCGTCCCAGGGCGCTCATGGCGGCGTTGAGGGTGGCGGAAGCGGCGCTGAGCCCTGCGGCGGCACTACCCAAAGGGATGGATCCGATGGAACTGGTGCCGGAGTAGACGTCAAAACCGTGATTGGTGGTGGTCCCTGCGGTCGTGACCACGGCGTGGACTTTCTTCAGGCGAGCCTTTTGAAACGATGCAAACCGGGCGTATTCGGTGGTGGCGGCGCCGCCAGCTTCCCCGGCGCAATGTTCGCGGCGGACCAAAAAATCGGGATCGGTATAGGACATGGTGGCCTGACTCCTCGGGTTGGAGTTTTTTTTTCAATGAATGGGAGGGGGGCTGTGAAGGGGCTGACGCTAGTCACTTTCTGGTGGGAAGGCGTCCTGTATCTGCCGAGCAGGTATCCACAAGGTTGTTGTAATGATCAAAGATCTTAGGGGGTAAAGGTCATTTGCCGTTTGGGAGAGGGCCCAACCCAATTCATACACAAAGCAACGAAGGAAACCCCGGGGCGGGGGTCGCCCCGGGGTAAGAGTGATGATCGTGCAAAATCGGATCGAATCAGGCGGCGGAATCCCACATGACGATGCGGGCCTGGGAGGCTTGGGTGTGGCAGATGCCGAAGCCACCGAGATAATACCAGGCGATGCCGCGATCCCGGCCAAAATCGCCGGGGATTTTGCCGCGAATTTCTTCGGGGACCCCCACCGCCTCGGCGACGGTATCGCGACCGAGAAAATAGACGGCGTCGTGGCCATGGGTCCATGCGGTTGCGGCGGTGCTACCGACCCCCTTGGCGATTCCGTTTTGTTCCACGAAACGGATCCCTTCGTATCGGCCGATTTCACCGTTGACGATCTGCTTGAACCCTGCATCGACGTATTGGTGCAGGGTTTCCAGATCCTGTTTCAATTGTCGAAAGGTGGCGGGACGGCCGAGGGCATAATAATCGCCGGAATCGTAAGCAGGGATCGAGCGTTCTTTCATCAGATCGACGATCATCTGCACATGCCCCTTGCCGAGGGCCACATTGTTGGTTTCGGTAGCGGTACCGTTGGTGGTGAGGGTGACGGTGGATGTGGAAGTGCCGGCGGTCACACGTAACGGGGTGGCGGCAAACTGGATGTGGGCGGCGGCATCGAGGGTGCGGTTGGCATCGTGCTTGAGCACCTGGTTGATCACTTCCGTCACCGGATGGGCCGAAAGATTGTCCAGTTTCTCGGTAAAGGGGACGCTGTTGCCATATTCCTGAATGGCCAGGGTCCCTTGGGCGATGGTGAACTTGGTCTCGGGCATGGTGCTGGTTTCGACCAATGTCCCCCCCTGAGCCGCGACGTCGCCATAGACGTTCCAGTGAAAGGTATCGCCGCGATTTTTGCCGAATGCCTCCTTGATATCGCAAAACTGCCGGAACTTGCTCAAAGGTTGCACGGCAAAGCGTAATTTTTCCGACAAATTGTCGGCATACATGTATCCGCCATCGGCGGATACGCTCCAGACTTGTCCTGCCATGATGGTTTACCTCCATTTCATATCAGGCCCCGCGCCTTTTTCATTTGCATGATCTTGTCCGCGTAGGAGAGAGGCGGCGGGGCATCGGTTCCTGAGGGCACCTTGCGATGAACTCCAGAAGGTGCTTGTTTGCTGGTGGCCTCGCGTTTGTCCATGAGCCGCTGCCCGGTCCCGGAAGATCGGGTAAGTCGGGCTGTGGACAGTTGCATCAACCATTGGTTGATGGATTCGCTGGCCTGATCGAAATATTCCCTGGTACTAAGCCCGGGCTGTTCCAACATGGCATCGTAGGCCATTTGCGCATGCATCTGTCGCAGCCGCTCATCCCGGGCAATGTGCGGCTGAATGTCATGAAGACGCTCTTTTTCCTGGCGTACTTCCTGGCGTGCCATGACGATATTGACCAGCGATTCCGTATCCACCCTTGGTGCCGGGGCTGCAGCGGTAGAGACCGTAGGTTGGGATTGGCCAACAACCCCCTGAACCTCCTGGCCGGAGTGGGTCATCCCACTAGCGGGAGTCGGGGGGCTTGCCGCCGGAGTGGTGGATATGGGAACTGTGGGCATGGCCGACGTGTTCAATGCCACTTCCTGCTCGCGCAACTTTTTATAGAGCAGCGATGCTTCGTTCAAACGTTTGCGTGCCGCCGATTCAATCTGATACCCCTTGATCACCTGTTTCAGCGGTACTTTTTCGGTCCGACCATCGATGGTGACCTCCACCAGGTCACTGGGTGGCGTCGCAGGGGTACCCGCGGTTGAGGGTTGAACCGGCTCGATGACGGGTAATGCCGGGGATCCTTGAGTTCCACCGGAAGGGTTGCCGCCATCTTCGCCCGCGGCTGGGGGAAAGCGGTTGACAGGTGGGGTGTGGTTGGCCCCATCCTGATCGTGGATATGTCGGGCGATACGGTTGAGCGTTTCCAAACGCTCGTCCCGTCGTTCTTCCTTGTTGACTACGTCGTGCGGGGGGGCGTCCGGTCCGATCGAGGTCTCGGCGTCGGGAGATGCTCTTTCCACCGGTGGGGGGGCGCCAACTTCACTCTCGGGTTCAGCGTCCATGGGGATGGCTGAGTTTTCAGTCATGGGGTCATTCCTCCAAGGTTAGTCCACT
Organism: Magnetococcales bacterium; assembly: GCA_015232645.1. Taxonomy (GTDB): domain Bacteria; phylum Pseudomonadota; class Magnetococcia; order Magnetococcales; family UBA8363; genus UBA8363. The sequence goes on from JADFZF010000102.1 coordinate 7,882, forward strand.
TAAATTGATCTCCGCTTCTTCTCCGTCTCTGACCGCCTCATCGATCCAGGTGATGAAGGATCGCGCCCGCCAGATCCGGTTTTGTAATTGTCTGACACTGCCGGTTTCTTCATGATGGACCTGTTCCAGCAGGTCGCGCGCTTCCTGAATTTCCTGGGCCGCTCGTCCCAGAAGGTAACGACCAACATCAGAACTGAAGAATTTTTGGCACTGCAGCCCCAGGTCCACCTCCGCAAGCCAAATACGTCGGCTATCCTCTTCCGCCAACGTTTCCATCAATCGTCCGGGTCGTGCGACCTTGATCCATTCATTGGTGTTTTCTTTTTGAGTTTTTTTGGCCATGGTGTGCCCAAAGGTTGGAGTGGGTAACAAAAAAGCCGGACTCCATGGTGGTGTCCGGCTCAAGGCGAAATGATCGCTACCTACGGCAGTGATCCAGATTGTATTAAAATGATGCCTGGGCCCCGGAGAGGCATGGCAGGGGAATCGTCATCGTTCAGGTCCCTCATCTTTCCAAAAGCAGGGGGATCGGAGTGGTTATGGGGAGTCAGGAACGGCGTTATTGATCGGCGGAAGGAGGAGGGATTGCCGTCATTTTTGTCCGTTTTCTACTTCTATTTTATTGCATTAATTATTGACCCGGCGATAAAATAGGCGCGATCTGGTATACTGCAGGGCATGGAAAAAATCGATGTCCGCCGACTCGGAAGAGAGGCCCAGCAACAGTTAATTCTACTTTGTTACATTCGTTAATTTGAGCAAACCATTGATAGTGTACTGATATATGCAATAAATACTGAAAGAAAAAAGGGGTCTGGGGGATTTCCCCCAGGGTTTT
>JADFZF010000103.1 GCA_015232645.1 Magnetococcales bacterium
AACGGGGCGGACCATACCATTAGACCCCCTTTTTTCTCACCATTCCAAACCAAGGGATCTGAATGGCGGGATAAACGAAAAGAATAGCTTTCGGTATTTTACAATAACTCGGCAACCGGTTTGAAGGTGCGTCGATGGTGCGGGGTGATACCGAACTGGCGCAACGCGCGGCGGTGCTCAGCGGTCGGGTAGCCCATATTGTGCTCCCAGCCATACTCGGGATACTCCCGAGACAAGGCGCGCATGATGCGATCCCGGGCCTCCTTGGCAAGAATAGAGGCGGCAGCCACGCTGGCGGAGGTCCGGTCTCCCCCTTTCACCGCCACCGAGGGGATGACACTCTCCTCCAGAAGGTCCCGCCCATCAATGATGAGAAACGAAGGGGTTTGCGCCAACGCCGTCACCGCCCGTTTCATGGCCAACAAACTGGCGCGGCGAATATTGATGGCATCGATTTCGGCCACCGTCGCCAAGCCGATTCCACGGGCGGTCGCCACCTGATGGATGATTTCTTCCAACCGACTCCGCTGGGATGGAGCCAGTTGTTTGGAGTCGTTCAGCCCGGGAAGTTGGGAATGAAGATCGACTCCAGAGGGCAACACGACCGCCCCGGCGACGACCGGACCGGCCAGAGGTCCACGCCCGGCCTCATCGACGCCACAGACGTGGATCTGCCCCGCAGCCCAAAGACGACGCTCAACCTCCAACCCCGGAGCGTTAGCCACAGCGGCGTGGTCCCGCCTACCACTCCTTTTTTTCTTTGATACGGGTCGCCTTGCCCGTCCGATCCCGGAGATAATACAGTTTGGCCCGCCTGACATCCCCCTGACGAACCCGTTCGATTTTAGCCAATCGTGGCGAGTGCAACGGGAACACACGCTCAACCCCCTCGCCGAAGGAGATCTTGCGGACCGTGAAAGTGGAACGGAAACCGGCATTTCGACGACCGATGCACACCCCCTCGAACACCTGAACCCGTTCACGTCCCCCCTCGGCCACCTTGACGTGGACCCGCAACGTATCTCCCGGCCGGAAAACCGGGGCATCGTCCTTGACCTGGGCCTGCTCAAACTTGATCAGCTCATTCATCGCTTTGTGTCCCACCACCACCGACCGTTGATTTTATCCGTACTGCCTCATGAAAAGGGGGATCGGCACACCTTTTCATCGCGGAAAATGAAGCCCTTGGGGCAAAAAACATAAAAACCGTTGCACCCCCATGGGGATGACCAGGAGAAATCAGAATCCATTCCCTATCCGTCAGCCTACCGTTTCTCCCTGTCCAGATTGGGACTGTTCCATATCATGTTGCATGGCCAGAAGCAAGCGCCGTTCTTCCTTGCTCAACCGCGCCGAAGCCAGCAGGTCGGGACGCCTGAGCCAGGTCCGAAGCCATGACTGCCGCCGCCGCCAGGCAGCGATGGCGCCGTGATCGCCGGACAGCAACACTCCCGGAACCTCCAGGGCCCGGGCGCCATCGGCAGTGGTCCATGAGGCGGGGCGGGTATAATGGGGGTGATCCAACAAGCCGTGATAGAATGAGTCGTTGCGATAACTTTCCGCATCTCCCAGAACCCCGGCCACCAACCGGGCCGTGGCATCCACCACTGCCATGGCCGCCACTTCCCCCCCGGTCAGCACGAAATCGCCCAGGGAGAGTTCTTCATCGACATAGTGCTCGACGAAGCGATCATCCACCCCCTCATAATGGCCGCAGATGACCACCACATGACGACAACCCGACAACCGCTGCGCGTCCTGTTGGTCAAAACGTTTTCCCTGCGGCGACATGTACACCCGCCAGGTATCCTGCCACTGGTGGATGCTCCGCAGGGCGCGTTCCAACACATCGGCCTTCATCACCATGCCGGGCCCCCCTCCGTAGGGGGCATCGTCCACGGTTCGATGCCGGTCCTGGGCAAAATGTCTGACCGCCACCAGATCCACCTGCAACAACCCGTTCCTGATCGCCCGACCGAGGATGGAACCTCCCACGACCTGGGAAAACATTTCGGGAAAGAGGGTCAGGATGCTGAAGCGCATCAGCCCACCTCTGCCGCGGTCACGCTTCCAGCATCCCCGGCAGGGGGTTGATGGTGATGAGCCCCACCCGCCGATCGACGTGATCGACAAACTCGGCAACAAACGGCACCAACAGTTCCTTGCCCTCGCTGGCTGCGATCACCAGGATATCGTGAGCGCCGGTGGCGAACAGATGATCGACGCGGCCATGAACACGGCCGCTGCGGTCTCGCACCGCCATTCCCACCAGTTCGGACCAATAATATTCCCCCTCCGCGCACACCGGTAACAGACTCCGTGGAACCCATAGCAGCATCCCTGCCAACCTGATGGCATCATCGCGACAGGTCGAGGATTCCAATCCCGCCACGAGGGTCCTGGCGCGGGTTTGGCACCAGAGTACCCGGGTGGCCACCTTTTCCGAGGTCGGGGTCCCCAGCCACCACCGGTCCCATTGGCCGATATCGGCGGGACGGGAAAGGCTGGAATCGATTTTCACCGCCCCTTTGATCCCGAAAGGACCGATGATCCGACCAACATGCAGCCAGAGATCGTCGGCGGCACCTTCCCGGGAAGCGGTCAAGCCGGTGGCGAATCGCCCGTGGAGGCGGAAGCTTTCAAAAGTTTGGCCACCGGTTCCGAGGGTTGGGCCCCGACACCGATCCAATGATTGATCCGATCCATGTTCACTTTCAGACCACCCGATTCCAGGCGCGGATCATAGGTACCGAGCTTTTCCAAAAACCGACCGTCCCTGGGCTTACGTGAATCGGCCGCGACCACGGCGTAAAAAGCCTTTTTCTTGGACCCCCGGCGCTGCATCCGAATATGTACCGCCATATGATGAATTGTCCTCTCACTGTTGCCGATTCCACCATGGAGACCGGCTCTGCCTGCTGTTTTTTTAAATCCGACTACAAAAACCTCGCATTATGTTGATCCATCGCGGGGATGTCAAGATTATCTTTTCGGTCCGAGTCCGGGAAGATTCATTCCCCCCATGGACCCCGGATTCAACCCCTTGGGCAGTTTCATTCCGCCCAACAGCCCTTTCAGCCCCCCCTTGCCCATGGATTTGCCGAACATTTTCATCATCTTCTGCATATCCACGAATTGTTTCAGAAGCCGGTTGATCTCCTGGACGCTGGTCCCGGAACCACTGGCAATCCGCCGTTTACGCGAAGCATTCAATATCTGATGTTTACGCCGTTCCTGTCGTGTCATGGAGAGGATGATGGCTTCGATTCGCTTGAACTGATCCGCCGCCTCCCCTTCGGCGATTTTTCCCTTCATAGCCTGCTTCATGCCAGGGATCATCCCCATCAATTCGCTCAGCGGACCCATTTTTTTGATTTGTTGAATTTGGGCCAGAAAATCTTCCAGGGTAAAGTTAGACGAAAATATCTTCTCCTGCATCTTAGCGGTTTCGGCCAAATCGACCTTTTCGATGGCCGTTTCCACCAGACTGATCACATCCCCCATCCCCAGAATGCGCGATGCGATACGATCGGGGTGAAACGGCTCCAACCCCGCCAAGGTTTCACCCGTGCCCAAAAATTTGATGGGCTTGCCCGTCACATGACGAATCGATAACGCCGCCCCGCCCCGGGCATCGCCGTCGGTTTTGGATAAAATCACCCCGGAAATATCGAGCCGCTCGTTGAAACTTCGGGCAATCCCCACCGCATCCTGACCGGTCATGGCATCGGCCACCAACAGGATCTCCAACGGGTTGACCAACCGTTTGATATCTTCCAATTCCTGCATCAAATCATCGTCGATGTGCAACCGGCCTGCGGTATCCAAAAATAATAAATCATGCCCACCTCGTCGGGCGGCCTCCAGGGCCTGGGTCGCCAGATCGCGCGGATTCTCCTCCTTGCGTCCGGGAAACACATCCACTCCCGCTCCCTGGCCCACCGTCGCCAACTGTTCCATGGCCGCCGGTCGATAAACGTCCAGGGAAGCCAGCAGACTCCTCTTCTGATGCCGATCCAGCATCCGTTTGGCCAATTTCCCCGTGGTCGTGGTCTTCCCCGACCCCTGTAACCCCACCATCATCACCACCACCGGAGGTTGAGCCGCCAAATCCAACTGCTCATTGCGCTCCCCCATGATGGCAATCAATTCGTCATGCACCACCTTGATCACCTGCTGCCCCGGGGTCAGAGACTTCATCACCTTCTGCCCCATCGCCTCGGTCCTGACCTTGGTGATGAACTCCTTGACCACCGACAAATGAACGTCCGCCTCCAACAAGGCCCGCCTGACTTCGCGCAGGGCGTCCTCCATGTTGGTTTCACTCAACGACCCCTGCCCCTTCAGGGTTTTGAAAATGTGTTCCAGGCGATCAGAAAGTGCATCAAACATGTTTGTTTCTCCAAAAAAATACCCAATTGCATCGGCGCGTACCCAACCCCATGGGTCAAATGGTCACCGGCAGCTCCAATACCCGCCACTCCGCCATGGAACCATCGTACAAGCGCACATGGGTGTACCCCAGGTCATGCAACAACAACCAGGTATGCGCCGCCCGATGCGCCGTTTCACAATACACCACCACTTCGCGCTGCTGGTCCGCCAACCCCAGGTCCACCAGATTTTTTTCAATCAACGCTCTATCCTTCAAACGCACATCCCTGGGACCCATCAGGCTGTCGGTCCAATCATAATGGATCGCCCCCGGAATATGTCCGCGGGGATGACGCTGGGTCTGACCCAGATATTCCTTTTCAGAACGGGTATCCACCAATACCGCATCCCGGTCGCCCAAGGCGATGGCCATGACCTCCTCATGGGTGATGTTCCATCGTCGCTCTTCATGCCATTGGAACAACCGCCGCTCCACTTCCGGCACCGCCGCTTCCATGGGGCGATTGTCGCTGTACCAAACGTTCAGACCACCATCCAATACCGCGCGAAAACCGACATGTCCCCCGACAGCCAGCGACCACAACAACCGCGCCGCGTCCAAACCACCCGTCAGATCATAAGCCACCACCGGCGTCGTATTGCCGATTCCCAACTGACCAAAGGTCGCCGCCAAATCTTCCGCATCCGCCAACATCCCCGGAACCTCCCGGCGCTTGGTCACCAGCTTGCCGTATCCGATCTGACTCGCTCCCGGAATATGGAAATTATAATAATATTTCTCGCCATCCAGTTGCACAATCCTCAGATCGGCCTCCCCCAGATGGCTCTCCAACCATTCGGGACTGACAAACCCCATGAACGTTGATGATAGGTCGTGTTGGATATCGTGTCTGGACATGGTCGCATCAAATGGAATGAAAGTGATCGGTTATTTGAAACTGTCGCAGTATCCTCGCCACTCCGGGGGGGCCTAGGACACCATGACCGCCTCCTGATCGGGAATTCGATCCTGAATGGCAAACAATTCTTCCAGGTTGGCAAAAAACAGGTCCACCAATTCCGGTTCGAACTGGGTTCCCCGCGATTTTCTGATGAATTCCAAAGCCTCTTCCCGGCTCCAGGCGGGACGGTAGACCCGGTGGTGGGTCAGGGCGTCAAAACAATCGACCAGGCCCACAATTCGGGCAAAAAGATGGATCTCCTGACCCCGCAACCCCTGCGGATATCCCTTGCCATCCCAACGCTCATGGTGTTGATGGGCCACGGTGGCCCCGATCTGCATCGGCCTGCGACTACTGACCTTCAGCATGTTGAATCCTGCCACAGTATGCTGGCGAATCTGCTCCAACTTGTCGCCGATCGGGGTCTCCGAACCAAAAAAGACGCCATCGTTCATGACCACCTTGCCCAGGTCGAGCAGCACCGCCGCCATGTACAACCATTCCAGCTCCTCTTCCTCCAACCCCAACAATCCTCCCAGCAGCCGCGAACACTCCGCCACCCGCCGCACATGGTTGCCAAATTCACTCGATCGGGCTTCGATGATCTCTCCCAGGGTGATGGTCATGTCCTTCTGGGCCGCCAAGACTTCCCGGTGGAGCTGGGAATTGCGGAAGGCCAGGTGGACGTTGGTCAAGTAGATGTTCAGCAGGCGCAGGTCCAATTCGGAAAATGGCATCGTTCTCTGAAAGAAGAAAATTTTCCCCTCTCGCCCATTTCCGGCATATAAAAATCCATACCGCCCTTCCTCGATGCAGGGTCGTTGCGAAGTCAGAACCCGTTCCACCATCGCCCAGACATCATTTTGGACCGATTTCGATACCTCCTGTCCCACACATCGGGCAAAAACCCCGGTGCCGGCATCAATCTCCCAGGCCCCGCGCCGGGAACTGGCGGCAAAACCGGAAACCCGATCCGATGCCGCCAGGTCATTGTAGCCCAGAATGACATCCAATCGACGCAGCACCTCCAGCGCCAGTTTGTGCTCCGAAAAGGTGCCGAACAGCTCCCCGGTCGCTTCCAGAACCATCTCCAAGCCGGAATTGTTCTTGTCGATCCGATCCAGGTCCCGGTAGGCCCTCAACGCCGAAACGATCGCTGTGATCAGCTTGTCCCGGGTCAATTCCGACTTGTCGCGATAGTCGTTGATGTCGTAGCGGGTAATGACCTCCAGCTCCGGAATCACTCCCGGTTGTCCGGTACGCAGGATGATCCGAACCTTGTTGTTCTTCAGGGCGTCACGGACATAATTCACCACATCCAACCCCGCTTGCTCACTCTCCATCACCACGTCCAGAAGCATGATCGCCGTGTCGGGATGCTCCTGCATGAGGACCCGGGCCTCCGCTCCGGAATACCCCGATATCACCTCCAGCTCCCGATCCTCGAAGCGAAACCGGCGCAACACCATGGAAGTCAGCTCATGCACCCCGTGATCATCATCCACCACCATAACCTTCCACGGGTCATACCGGGGAGCGACGGGAGCATCCGCTTTCTCGTCTGCCAAAAACAGGTTGATATCATCCTCCATGCCCCTCCCCCTGCCATCGCAATCCATCCGAAGAATGACTCATGATCTCTGGAAAAACCACGGTAAAAAGGACCCCACTCCCCAGACTACTTTCGCAATGGATACTGCCACCCAGGGTTTGTGTCACCAAATTGTATACTATGTGCAACCCCAGACCGCTACCTCCCTTGTTGCGTGCCGTCGTAAAAAAAGGATCGAACACCTGCGACAGGACATCAGGTGCAATTCCACGACCGCTATCGCCGTAGAGCATGCGGATATGGCCATCCATCTTAAGCACCTGCAGATGGATGGTACCGGCATCATCGGCTTCGAAGCCATGCTTGAGTGAATTCTCCACCAGATTGGTGAGAATTTGCGACAGCACACCCGGAAATCCGTCATATTCCAACAGATCCGGACATTCCGTGGTGACGGTGATCCGGGTCTTGCGCAATCTTGGTTGCAGGCTGTTGAAAATTTGTTGAATATACTCACAAACATTGAACCGTCGCCGTTCGGCGCTGCTTTGATCGACCGCCACCTGTTTGAAACTGCGTATCAGCTCCGCCGCCCGTTGCAGATTGTTCACCACCATCGCTGACGACTCCCGGACGTCACTGACGAAGGCCACCAAGTCAGACTTCTTCAACCCCTTGGAATCCATGACCTTCTGTAATTCTCGGCATTTATCGTCCAAAAATGATGCCGCGGTAATACCGATCCCCAACGGCGTATTGATCTCGTGCGCCACTCCGGCCACCAATCCCCCCAAATACGCCATTTTTTCCGCCTCGAACAGCTTGGACTGGGTCCGCTTGACCATCACCAAGGATTCCCACAACGACTTGTTCGCCATGGTCAACTGTCTTTCCCGCTCTTCCAGATGGCTGCGAATCTCCGCCATGGCCGACATCAGCAAACGAAACTGTTCCGCCATCACCTGCAATTGGTCTCCGCCACTGGCCAAGGCCGGCTCCGCTCCGGAAATCTGCCTCGATGTCTCCTGGATCTCCTTGATGAAGGCCTGAATCCTCCTCGCCAACCAGTGGATGATGGCAAAAAAAACCAACAGCAATACCGAAAAACTGGCCATCTGCCAAAGATGATCCACCTGATAGACCGCTTGGCTCATATCACCGAAGCGGCTTCTGGAAATGAGCGTCGCCACCTGAAGCCGCGGAACGGCGGGCGCATCCTCGTCATGGAGTATCCGTTTGTCCATGAGATAATATTTGCCCAGATCAGAAATCTTCGCCCCCACATCGACACGATCATTGCGGTCCGAAGCGATGACGGTCTGCCCGTCCGGGCTCAAAAAGACCATGATCCCTTCGCCATCGGCCTGCATCTGCAACGACAGCAGAAAACGACTGTCCAACGGAGTGACCAGAACCAATGAACCCAGAGCGGAGGCGGACGCGGTACCGCCTACATAGCCCCGCGATACCAGATAGTTGGCTTCGCCGATGGTGCGAACCCCGCCTTTGAGAGACGGATTGCCGTCGGCGCCTCCTTCCAGGGTTTTCCGCAACGCCTCTGGAAGATTTCCCTGGTTCCCCTGATAAATTTCCACCACCCTCCCACGGGGATCACACAGCAGGACTAAGGTGACATGGATCAGTCCACGGATATCCGCCTTGGCCGGCATCCAGGAAGGCCATCGATCATGGCGTATCGGTCCTC
>JADFZF010000104.1 GCA_015232645.1 Magnetococcales bacterium
TGAATTCACCTGTATATCGCTTGCGTACTTGGCTCATCTCCACTCCTCCTGGTTGGGAATGTTTCAGAGCTTATCATCACTGTCCAGATTTTGGGGTCCACTATATTAAATCTTTGGCCCCCTCAATCAACTCAGCCCGTTTCTTCATCCAGGTGCGCACCGCCCGTGACGACTCACACCAACTCAACTTGCGTGTCTGCATCCCTCTTCCTGGCGGAATTCCTGCTCCCCGGTTGAATCGAGTTTTCTTACTTGGCATAACAAGTTCATGAGAATAGAATGGACGCCTGAGAGGGCAGGACTGGACGCTTGAGTTTTTGCCAAGACCTTGATGAATTTTTCCCTTGGTCATGGTCAGAGATATCTTTGTTGACCTGTTGGCTTCCTGAGTACAAGGAAGCCTGACCAGACGAGCTTGATTGGCAACGCGATAGCGATACAAACCTGCGATGTTTCCCAAATGTTCGATAACAAGGAGTGACTTCATGAAAAAACTGGCTGTCGTTTTTGCCGTAGCACTGGCTGGCACAATATTCAGTGGTGATGTTTTTGCTGCTAAAACTGCCTCTTATATTAAAGTCGCGTGCAAGAAGGAAGCAAAAGGGCAGAACCTGAAAAAAAAACAAGCCAAGATATTCATAGCGGAGTGCATTGATCGGGCCATAAAGCGGTAGTTCCGACTCCCTCGTGAACCATGGCCCTGCGAGTCTGTGGGAGAGGGTGCGACGCCTGTCCTCTCCCACGAGCGAGGGAATGCCCTTATGGTACCACCCCCCTACCCTCTCAAAAAACTCAGCCGTTTCATCCATTCTGGCGCGCACCGCCCCTGGCAACTCACAGCGAAGCGAACAAATCGATCTGGTTGCCATCCGGATCCCGAACCGAGGCGTACCGCTGACCCCAGAAGGCATCCCAGGGTTCCCTGAGGCCATCAAACCCCGCCTCGGTCACCCGGGCGAAGAGTGCATCCACTTCAGTGGCCGATTCCTGTTTGAAGCAGAGTATGATCCCCACCCCAGTGGGGGCTACCCAGCCGGGATCCAACCTCTTGACCAGTTCCACCGCGTCCAGCATGAACCGAACACCGCTGGGCGTCATCCCTTCCCAATGCTCCTCACCGCCGACCGCTATGAATTTCATCCCGAGAATTCCATAGAACGAGACGGATCGTTCAATATTCCGGCTGACGATGCCAATGGCGTCCAAACCCGTCGTTGGTTTGCTCGCAATCATGATCTCCTCCGTTACTGCCATGGTGGTCCTCATTGTTATTTTCCCCTAGCGGCGCTGAAAAGTCGTTTCTCGGTTGTCCATAGGCCATGGGGCGCTTTCACTACTGTCTGGTGAAATATCACGTCTCTTCATGTCATGGTATTCCAGGTCCTCGCCGCCTCATCTTCGTCCCCACTTCGATGGCGGGCGGAGCCATTCCCGAAATCCAGGATCCCTTCTTCCGGATGCTCATGTTGGATTTTTTCCGGTGAGTGTTCATGACATCCGTAGCATGTATACCGATTGTATCCTTGATCCGAATGACAGGATACATCAATGGACTACCCGCCATCCGGAGATCCGGAACCAATAGCATGGTTTCATCAATATGCCGACGCCAGTCTGAACAACTGTCTGTTCCTGGCAATTGACGGATTGGTCGGGAGAAGCATAAAGTCAAATGGGACGGTCGCGCGGGGTGTCTCGGGCTTGGGAGGATTCAAGCAGGCAGGAAATCACTATGGTCCCTGGTTTCACGGTCGGCGAATCATTGATCAGGTCCGAGGAACAGCAGTGGTCGGGAAATGCTGGACGCACGTGCCATGGTCGCCGGGATGCGCGCAGGGCTCACAGGGGGTGAAGGGCGACCAATCCACAACCCATGCCATTGGGCACGGGATTTTGTCAGCGTCGCATCAAGCTAAGGATATGTTCATGGAGGCGGGCCATGGGAAGGGTGTTTCTGGGGCCTCTATCTCCAGAAGATGAGATCGCGATCGCCCGGGAAGGGTTGGAGATTCCTCCTGAGCACGTCTTTGTCAGCTCCGGCAGCGTGGCGATACGATTGTTGCTCCGGAGTGCAGAATTACCGTTGGGGGCCCGGGTGGCGATACCTGCGCTTATTTGTCCGTCGGTTCCCTGGGCCATCCGGGCCGAAGGGATGATCCCCGCCTTCATGGATATTGACGCCAACGGCTTCTGGATGAGCTTCGATCCGGAACGCCTGGAGCGCGACTCCGTCCGTGCCATTCTCCTGCCGCACCTGTATGGCATGTTGCATCCACAAACCGGGGAAATCGCCGCCTTCGCCGAAGATCGGGGACTGCCGTTGTTTCACGATGCGGCGCAATCCCATGGGCTGACATGGCAGGGGCAGTCGATCATCCGCTGTCATCAAGGGGGATTCGTCAGTTTTGGCGCCGGCAAATCGACCACCGCTGCGGGAGGGGCATTGGTCCATGGCCTTTCCGGGTCGCTGGTGCAAAAGTTGCGGCTCGATCAATGGCGGCGCTGGAATCCCTACGCCCGGCGATTCCTTGCCGAACGGATGGGCAAGGTGGGAACATGGCGCTGGTATCATCGCCAGCCTGCCGGGGCGAGAGCCAGCCGGTTGCAGGTCAGGGCGGCCAATTATGTCCGTCGCCGTTTTGCCGATTTCGAGGAAAAACGGCGACGCTGTTGGCAAGAGTTGGAAACCATCCTCGGTCGGGAGGTGCTTGGTTGCGGTCGCGAGCGCGTCTCCTGTTATAAATTCGTCATCCACAGGGACTCCTCCGCATGGCAGCCTCCCGAGTCACTGGCCAGTCTCCCCTGGCGACGGGTAGAAAAATACCCCGCGGCCACCCCCCTGCCCCGATACGATGCCTGGAAAGGGTATCTGTATGAATTTTCCACCGAACGGTCGTTGGCTTTTTTCCGTGGTGAAGTTGGAGATCGTCCAGGAGGAGGGAAATGAACTATTTCCTTGACGAGTCGTGGGTGACGCTGCTGGCACAAAGCGGATCAATCCATCGTGCCATGGAATTGCGGGTCGCCGGCCTTCCGGTGTGGGTGGGAGAGTATCGCAATGTCCGCCAAAAGAAATGGCAGTTGTACGGCGCCTGGGAGGAAGGGGAAACCCAAGCCTGGTTGCAGGAACTGTTTGCCCTGGGAAGACACCATGGCGTCTTTCAAATTGAATGCGCTTTCAACATGGCGCGCTGGACCGACAAAACCCTGCTTCAACAGTTGGGGGCCAGGATCACTGACGAATTTGGAACCAGCATCGTGGATCTGAGCCAGGATGAGGGACAGCTCTGGGCAAACCTGCATGGCAAGCATCGCAACAAAATCAATCGGGCCCGACGTGATGCCATCCAGGTTCGCATTCTGGAAGATGTCCATGAATTTATCGGGCTGATGGACAATTCTTATGCCAAGGGTGGGGTGAGCAACCCATTTCCCCCCGACTATCTGCGTTCGTTATTGTCCCTGACGGGTCCAAGACTGCTGGCCATGGGGGCCTATTCGGCTCTTGGTCTGGAAGCTGGAGCCGTGGTGCCCCTGGATGCACGACGGGGCTATTTCTTGCACGGAGCGACCCTTCCCAATGGCATTTCTGGAGCAGCGCAACTTCTTCACTGGGAGATGATGTTGGAACTGAAACGACGACAGGTCGCCGTTTATGACCTGGGAGGCGTGCGTCGTTCCACGGAGGATGCCCGGCTTCGAGGTATTTTTCAGTTCAAGGAACGCTTTGGCGGTCGATTCCAACCCTGTTGGTATTGGTACCGGGTCATACATCCCGGGAGAAAGCTGTTTCATGACCTGATGGTGCGCCTGCGAGGGTGAAAATTTTGCCGGTGGCGTGGGGCAGAAATTTTTCCATGCCAACGCGACGGCCAAGATCCCATGGAGGCTTCCTGATGCGATGGGGTGGAGATGGAGGCCCCCTCCCAGACCTATCCCACTCATTTTTCAAAATTTTGGTCGTATCTCTTATTGAATCTTGATTTCGGCTCTGTTTTTGCTTGCCTGTACACAAGAGTTCAGGTTTCCGATCATTGACTGCAATCTTTCGTTTTGGACTGGAATGATGAGGGGCCAGCCCCCCCCTGACCAACCACTTGAATCGAGATGTGTCGCCATGGAACCCGTGTCCCATTCTCCAGTTTTGGATGAGCGTTCGCGCTATCTTCGGCGTCTCATCATACGAGCCCTGGCAGGGGCCGGACGCGGACATCCGGGTTCGGCACTGTCGTTGGTGGAAATCCTCCGGGTTCTCTACGACCATGCCCTGCATTATCGGGCCGACGATCCCTTCCATCCCGACCGGGATCGTTTGCTCCTCAGCAAAGGACATGGCTGTCTGGCCCTGTATGCCATCCTGGCTGATAAAGGTTTCTTTCCAGCGACACAGCTCGACCAGTTTTGTTCCATGGAAGGCATTCTTGGCGGACTCCCGGAACGGGGTCGGATTCCGGGTGTGGAAGCCTCGGCCGGATCTCTGGGGCACGGACTTTCCTTGGGAGTGGGGATGGCCTTGGCAGCCCGGATCAAACAAAAAAAACACCGGGTGGTGGTGATCCTCGGCGATGGGGAAATCAACGAAGGCTCCATCTGGGAAGCGGCCATGAGTGCCGCAAAGTACCGACTGGACCGCTTGCTTGGGCTCCTGGATTACAATAAATTTCAATCGTGGGGTCCCAGTTCAAAGATCCAAAACCTGGAGCCGCTGGCCGACAAGTGGCGATCTTTCGGTTGGCAGGTGCATGAGGTGGATGGCCACGACGTGGCGGCGTTGAAACAAGTGCTCGCCCCCCTCCCCCTGACCGAAGGCCGACCGACTTTCGTCATCTGCCACACGGTGAAAGGGAAAGGCTTTCCCTTCGCCGAACATGTCGCCGCCTGGCATCACAAATCCAATATCGGGCCGGAAATGGTATCCATGATGGAAAAGGCGTTGGAGTAACCGCAATGCAGAAAGTATGCCTCGGCGTTGTGCAAGAATTGGCACGGGATGAACAACGAGTCGTCTTTGTCGGCTCGGACCTCAGACCGGGAACCATGCTTTCCTTCCAGGAAAATTTTCCTGATCGATTTTTCATGGAAGGGATCATGGAGATGAATGTGGTGGGCATGGCGGCAGGCATGGCCATGGAGGGTTTGGTTCCCTACGTCAATACCATCGCCAGCTTCCTGGTCCGGCGGGCGTACGAAATGCTGGCGGCGCAGATCTGTCCGTTGCAATTGCCAGTGCGTTTGATCGGTAACGGCGCCGGTTTGATTTTCACCCCGTTGGGTTTGTCGCATGTTTTCCTGGATGACATTGCCATCCTCAGGGCCCTGCCCAACATGACCGTTGTGGTTCCCGCCGATGTGGACGAGGCGCGACGGTTGATGATGCAGACCCTGGATTGGCCCGGTCCCATCTATTTACGCATGTCCAAGGGCAAGTCTCCCATCGTTTCCCGAGAGGGGGATCCCTGTCGGATCGGTCAGGCGATCCTGCTGCGGGAGGGGACAGAGGTCGCCATCATCGCCACCGGCATCATGGTCCATCGCGCCATGGAGGCGGCCAATGCACTGCAGCGGTATGGGATCGGGTGTGCGATACTCAATGTTCATACCATCAAACCCTTGGATGAGGAGGCGATCTTGACTCTGGCGGCCAAAGTATCGCACCTGGTCACCCTGGAGGAACATTCCCTGATCGGAGGTCTGGGGAGTGCGGTCGCGGAACTTTTATCGACGCAAGCCGCCTACCCGCTGCCGCTCCTTGTGCGATTGGGGACACCGGACTGTTTTCATGATGGTTATGGCTCGCAGGACGAGATGTTGGCCAAACTCGGTTTGGACGTGGAAGGAATCATCCGGAGTATCCGCGAGGCCGTGACCCGAGCCAAGGGACCCATTTAAAATATAATTATTGGGATGGGGCCGGAAATCGGGGTCCCCCTCCCTATGAAGTTTGTGGCGCAACCCCAAGGTTTTGATCCCGAGGTCAGGCCTGAACCATGATCCCATGGGGAACATCCGGGCGATCCCTCACCCAAAAAATTGCACTTGTACCTGTGATTCTGCGAGTTAATCGGTCAGAAAGGTAAAACCCATGGATGATCACGACAATCCTTCCGGTGTCGAAGGAAAGGGAGAGGGCGGTGCCATCGATTCGGTTCCGTTGGTTTATCGGCCCGGGCACAAGTTGCGGCAAGCCAGCCAGGCCATCGTCGATAGGAAAAAATTGTCCGAGGTGTATGCTGGGAGGGAGTCGGCGCTG
Source organism: Magnetococcales bacterium (assembly GCA_015232645.1). Classification (GTDB taxonomy): domain Bacteria; phylum Pseudomonadota; class Magnetococcia; order Magnetococcales; family UBA8363; genus UBA8363. Next base: position 6,251 of record JADFZF010000104.1, read on the forward strand.
CAGGTGAATTCCGAGGGGGCGGAAGGGAGGCAACGCCATGATCCGTCGCTGCATGAGGGGGCACCGCCCAACCTCTTTACCGGACCCAGTTTCCGAAATCCCCGGGAACGGTACCGAATGGATGGCCACAAACTGATGTACCATCTCGATCGGGTATTGGCCTGGCAAAACGGGGAACGCATCGCCCCCATCCACATCGACATGGGTCTGACCAAATTTTGCAACACCGCCTGCATCTATTGCTATGCCGTGGTCCAAAACATGAGCCGGGGGACCATGATCGCACGGGACGCCCTGCTTGGATTCATCCGGGATTGTGGGGCAATCGGGGTACGATCGGTGGGGTTCATCGGCGACGGGGAACCGACGCTCAATCCGGCGCTATACGACGCGACGGTATTGGCGGGGCAGGTTGGCGTGGATACCGGCATGGCTACCAATGGACTCGCCCTCGACATGTCACGGGCGGAAGAGCTGTTGGAGAATATGTCGTTTATCCGCTTCAATCTGTCAGCCGGCACGGCGAAGGGATTTACCCGCGTCCATCAGTCGGCGGGACAAAATTTTGATCTCCTCAAGGAAAAGATTGGCGAACTGGTGCAGCGGAAACGGCGCGGTGGCCATTCATGCACCATCGGTTTGCAGATGGTGTTGATTCCCGAATGTTTTTCTGAAATTTTGGCCGAGGCGGAGTTGGGGGCCAAACTGGGGGTTGACTATTTGGTCATCAAACAATGTGCCGATTCCGAATACAAAGAGCTGGGCGTCGATTATGGTGATTATGGCCAGGCGCAGGAGCTGTTGCGACAGGCGGAAGCCATGAGCACCCCCGACTACCTGGTTCAGGTCAAATGGAGCAAAATCAACGCCGCAACGGAAACCAATCTGTACCGTAACGGCATACGCAAGTACGACATTTGTTATGGAACCCCCTTTTTGTCGCAGATTTCCGGCAATGGCCGGGTCTACCCGTGTGGTCCGTTCTATAACAAAGAACGATTTTTCATGGGAGATATCCATACCCAATCCTTCAAGGAGATCGTCCAGGGAGATCATTATTGGAGCGTACACCGGGACATTGCCGAGTCGGTGGACGTCCACAAAGATTGTGCCATCGGTTGTCGTCAGGACTATATCAACAAGTTCTTGTGGGATCTGAAAATGCCGCCGGAACACGTCAATTTCATTTGAACAGCCCCCCTGGCCCCATCGTATTCAACCCATTTTGGGAAGGTATCACCCATGAATGCCGCAGCAAAAACAGCAGGGTCCTGGAAGGTACCCTATATGGATATGCGTTTGGCCTACAGCCGCCAACGAGAGGCCATTCTGGCCCGTGTGGATGCGGTTTGCGCCGATGCCCGCCTGATATTGCGTCAGGAAGTGGAGGAATTCGAAGCAAAAGCGGCGGCGTTTTTGGGAGTCAAGCATGCCATCGGAGTGGGCAATGGTTCCGATGCGATCTACTTTGGCCTCAAGGTGGCCGGGATCGGCCCCGGCGATGAAGTGATCACCGTGGCCCATACCTTCGTCGCCACATTGGCCGCCATTGACCGCTGCGGCGCCACCCCGGTGCTGGTCGATATCGGTCCCGACTTCAACATGGATCCGGCGGCCGTGGCCAAGGCCTTGACCCACAAAACGCGGGGCATCGTCCCGGTACATTTGAATGGGCGCTGCTGTGCCATGGAACCGCTGCTGCAACTGGCCCGGGAACACCAACTCGTGGTGGTGGAAGATGCGGCCCAATCTTTCGGCGCCAAACTGAATGGCATTCATGCCGGAGCATTCGGGGCCTGCGGAGCCTTCAGTTTTCACCCCATGAAGGTGTTGGCCTGCTGCGGCGATGGCGGACTGGTCACGACCAACGACGATGGGATGGTGCAGGAGATCCGTCTGCTGCGTAACCATGGACAGCGGGAAAAAACCCATGTGGTACATTATGGTTACAACAGCCGCCTCGATAACCTGCAGGCGGCGATCCTGTTGGAACGGTTGCAGTTGTTGGAGTCGTTTTTGCAGCGACGTCGCCAGGTGGCGCAAATGTATGAAACGGGTTTGCAGGAGGCTGGATCGGTTCGGCGGCCCCCCCCCCCCCGGTTGGGGGGCGTTTTATGTTTTTTTTATTTTCTTCGTGGTTTTTTTTTCTCCGAGGGGCGCCCTGGCCGCCCCCCTGCGCGGTTGGGGGGGCGGAAATTTTCGTCT
>JADFZF010000105.1 GCA_015232645.1 Magnetococcales bacterium
GCCCGCATTATGTTGACGTCGTTTCGCTGTACTCATTTTCCGCCTCCTTTATTGAATTTAGGAGAGGAAATTGTAGCTTAACCAACTGTCGCATTCTTGGGGTCCACCATAATGCCCCGATACGCCAGGATTTCCTCAACGTTTCTGAAGCTCAAGGCAAAACGGTGGTGGAGATAAACTGCGCGGCTGATTATCTCGGCAGGAGAGCGGAATCCGTGGTAGAATGCAGTGGTCGCGTTACAGGGCAAAATCCAACCACGGCTTGGAGGCCTTTGCCAACTTGACAGTGCCTTGTGGCCGGATCGGCTCAGGCTGCCTTCACCGCAATTTGAGGTATTGGGTCCGATTATCTTTACTTGGTAGCAGCCTTTAGCTATCTGCGGGTATGCCAGGGTACAGGAGCCAACTTGGGAACCATCCTGATTATTGACGATGAAGCCGCGTTGCGCCAGGTTCTAGCACGCCATCTCGGTGGTGCGGGGCACAAGGTCTGGACGGCTACCGACATTCCCGAGGGCGTTGCCCTGTTGCAGCAACACCCCTGTGAGTTGGTTTATTGCGATATCCGGCTGCCGGGAGAGTCCGGTCTTTCCCTGCTACAGAAGGGTAACCTTGCAGGTGAGCCGTTGATCATCATGATGACTGGGTATCCGACATTGGAGAGTGCCCGGGAGGCATTACGGCAAGGTGCCTTCGATTATCTGGTCAAGCCGATCATAGCCGATACCCTCGTGCGCAGCGCTTCGTTGGCCTTGCACGCCAAAGCCCTGCAAGACGATCGACAGCGTCTTGCCCTGCACCTGGAAACCGTTTTCGACAGCGTTGACAATGCCCTGATCACCACCAGCCCTGAACTGAAGCTGGTGGCAGCCAACAGGATGGCTGCCGCCTTGTGTGGTATTCAGCGGCACCATGCTGGCCAGTCATTGCAGAGCCTGGTGTCGGGCTGCTCGGGACAGTGCCAGGTCATTCTGCGCGATGCCCTGGGTCAGGGGAAGAGCATGACCGGCACCCGGGTCCGGTGCGGCAAGCAAACTTTGGCGGAAACCGGACAGGTGGTCAACGTGACGGCCACACCCATGTGGAGCGCCAACGGACAGTTGCTGGGCGGTGTCATGGCTGTACACGATGAGAGTGCACTGGCCCATCTGGAGGAAATGCTTGATCATCGTCGGGGATTTCAGGAGCTGATTGGGCAGAGTCAGTCCATGCAGGCGGTCTACCGGCTGATTGGCAGCCTGGCCGATCTGGATACGACGGTTCTGATCACGGGTGAGTCCGGCACCGGTAAGGAATTGGTTGCGGAGGCGATTCATCGTCAGGGGCAGCGATGCCGGTATCCCTTGGTGAGGGTCAATTGTGCGGCTCTTTCGGAGCCCCTGCTGGAGAGCGAATTGTTCGGTCATGTGCGCGGGGCGTTTACCGGTGCTGTTCGGGATCGGCGGGGCCGTTTCCAGGAAGCGGATCGTGGAACCCTGTTGCTCGACGAGATTGGTGACATCTCTCCGGCCATGCAATTACGTCTGTTGCGTGTTCTGCAGGACAAAAAGGTGGAACGGGTCGGTGATAATCGTTCGTTCGCGGTGGATGTCCGCATTCTGGCTGCGACCAACCAGGATTTGCGACTCAAGGTGGCTGACGGCACCTTTCGCCAGGATCTCTATTATCGCCTCAAGGTGGTCGAGCTTGAGCTGCCACCGCTGCGTGCCCGTCCCGACGATTTGCCGATGTTGATTGATCATTTCGTGTCCCGCTTCAATGCCAAATTTGACCGTCAGGTGACCGGGTTGACCACCGAAGCTATTTCAGCACTGTTGGATCATTCTTGGCCGGGTAACATACGTGAACTGGAACATGCCATGGAGCATGCGTTCGTTTTGTGCAAAGGTCCGATCATTCAGATAGAGCATCTGCCCCGCGAGTTGCGGATATCCGACCCGGTGGTGCGGCTAATGGATGTTTCACCGCACTCTGAGCGGGAGAGCATTTTGGCGGCCTTGTCGGCGAACAACTGGCGACGGGAGCAGGCCGCCCGGTACCTGGGAATGAGCCGCACCACCCTATTTCGCAAAATGCGCCATTTGGGGATTGGTGATTCTCCCCCATCGACCAGAAGGCCCCGCCCTCCGGACGTCCCCAAGGATGGGTAAGCTCCTTGTCAGGCATGATTTCCAGCAATGTTGCCCTGAAACGTGGACTTTCGCAGAGAGGAATAACCCTGCATCCTGAAATTCCAGACCGTTGTGTATTTGATTGCCCAAAACGGGTTGGTTGGTCATCCAGGAAGGATCATTCAGCGTGAATATCTTTGTCACTTCCCGCGCTCGTTTCCTGCTGCTTTCCGTGGTGATGGTGTTCATCTCCATCTCGGCGCTTGGCGTCATGCTGTTCACGCTTCATGAACAGGGTGTTGCCATGGAGGGGAAGCGGTTGGCCGCCGTGGCCAAAAATCATGCGCGTTTGCTGTCCACCTTCTCCAGTTGGGAAAAAGAGGAAAAAACTTACTCCCATGAGGAACTTATCCGCAGGGTGATCCATTTTGTCGAAGAGACCCACAAGGGGTGGTCTGAGGGATTGGGAAGCAGTGGGGAGTTTGTTCTTGCCCAGCGTCAGGGTGAGAACATGGTCATTTTGTTCCGCGATCAACGAGGCATTGTTGATTCTCCCATTGTAATCGGCTGGAACCAGCAATCACTTGCCCAACCGATGCAACATGCTTTGCAAAAGGAGAGCGGGGTACTCATCGGTAAAGATTACCGTGGAGTCATGGTTCATGCCGCTTACGAGTACATCTCAAATCTGGAGATCGGTTTGGTAGTTAAGGTTGACTCCGATGAGTTGCACACCCCCTTGTTGCATGCCGCCTGGAGTGCAATGGCGGTGTCCATGGTATTGATACTGTTGGGCAGCCTGATTTTTGTCCGTCTTGGTGAGGCCGCCATTCGCCAAGCCAAAGACGCCGAAGATGGTCTCGTCAAAGCCATGCATCGTCTATCTCAGGAAGAGGATCGGGCCAGCCGGTTGCTGATTCTGCAACAGAATTCCCACGAGCTGGAAGAAAAGGAGTTATGCGATCAGGCTATCGATCTTGCGGTAAAATTGACGGACAGCCAGATCGGATACCTTCATCTGATCAATGAGGATCAACAGAGCGTCACCTTGTTGAGTTGGAACAGGGAGGCTCTCCAGCGTTGCACTGCGGAGCATTACGTCCACTATTCCATCGATCAGGCGGGGGTGTGGGCGGACAGTATCCGTTTGAAACGCCCCGTTATTCATAATGATCTGCCCTCATTGCATCACAAGAAGGGCTTTCCCGAAGGACATGTGGAAGTCAGGCGTCATGTGAGTGTGCCGGTACTGGAGGGGAATCAGGCCGTGCTGGTGATTGGTGTCGGCAATAAGGAGGCGCCTTATGATGAGCACGACATTCTGCATTTGCAGCAGGTGGCGGCTGGGGTTCAGAAGATTGTCTCCCACCACAGGTTGCTGGAACAGTTCCGGCGGAACGAGAAGAGCCTGCAACGGGCAAACCGGGCATTGACTGCCATCAGTTTGGCCAGCGAGGCCCATCTGCACAATGACAATGAACAGTCGTTCATGATGGACGTGTGCCGTCTGGGCGTGGAGCATGCCGGTTACAAGATGGTTTGGATCGGTTTTTTGCGACATGATGCCGACAAGAGCGTTGAGCCGAGCGCGTGGTACGGGTGTGAATATGACTATTTGAAGGGATTGCAGATCACCTGGGAGGATTCTGAGCGAGGCCGTGGTCCGACAGGTTGTGCCATTCGAACCGGCAAGCCGGTGCTGGCAAGAAATATCTTGAACGATCCTTTTTTTGCGCCATGGCGTGCACAAGCTTTGGCTCATGGTTATGCATCCTCCCTGGCGGTGCCTTTGTTGATGGAGACCCGGGTCATCGGTACCCTGAACATATATGCGACCGAGCCGGATGCCTTTGATGAGGATGAACAGAGGTTTTTGAACGATCTGACCAACCATGTGTCACTGGGTATCCAATCTTTTCGTCAGGATTTGCATGCCAGGAGATTGTTGGCCGCCATGGAACAGACCCGGGACATGATCCTGATCAGCGATCAACAGGGTCTGGTGCAGTATGCCAACCAGGCTTTTCTTGCCCAGACCGGGCAACGACTTGATGAAATCATGGAACGTGATGTCATGGCGGCGTGGACTGACCAGATCGCCGGGGAAACGTATGCAGAGGCGTTACGTCTGGTCCAGCAGGGGCATACCTGGCAGGGACGCCTGTTTTCCCGAAAAGGAGAGGGTCTCTCCATGACGTGGGAGGCGACTTTGTCGCCCGTCAAGAATGCCGAAGGTGCGATTGTCAGTCATGTCGGCGTTTACCGGGATGTGACCCATCAGTCCCAGATTGAAGCGCAATTGCGCCAAGCCCAAAAAGTGGAGTCCATCGGCACTCTGGCGGGTGGTATTGCCCATGATTTCAATAATATTTTAGGAATGATCATCGGATATTCCGAACTGGTAATGGCGAAACTGTCTCCGGAACTCCAGGAACACCAGGATATGCGCGAGGTGCTGACCGCCAGTATTCGGGCACGTGACTTGGTTGCCCAGTTGCTGGCCTTCAGTCGTCAAACGGATTGGGAGTGTGATGCTATCAACCTGGTACCCATGGTCAAGGAGGTCGTTCGATTTTTACGTGCGGTGACTCCAGCCAACATAAAGCTGACGGTTGCCGTGAAGGGGGCGGATTGCACCTTGATGGGGCATCCAAGCCAAGTCCATCAAATTCTCATGAACCTCAGCACCAACGCCATCCAGGCGGTGCGCGGGCGCACCGATAGGGAGGTTGAGGTCGGACTTGAGAGGATCGAGATCCTGGCCCCGGAGGCCCAGACCTTGATGCTGGCCCCCGGTTGGCATGCCCTTCTGACGGTGCGCGACAACGGGGAAGGGATCCCGGAACACAATCTGGAGCGCATATTTGATCCTTTCTTTACCACCAAGGCGGTGGGTGAAGGGACCGGATTGGGGTTGTCGGTGGTGCATGGTCACGTCAGTGTCCTGGGAGGACGGGTGCTGGTGGAAAGCCGAGTTGGCTCAGGTGCCACGTTTCGAGTCTACCTGCCCCTGGCTGAACCGGCGGGAGAGCGGCGAAAAACACCACACCACGACCATGAAACCTCCACTTTTGGTCTCCACGTACTGCTGGTGGACGATGAGATTCAACTCAATCATGTGTTGACAGGACATTTGGCCGTTTTGGGCTGCAAGGCCGTCAGTGCCACCAATGCCGCTGATGGAATGGCTCTTCTGGAAGCGAATCCAGGCGGTTTCGATCTGGTGATCACTGATCAGACCATGCCGGATGCTACCGGGGAGGAATTCCTTCACGCACTACGAAAGTTGGAGCCCGATCTGCCGGTGATTCTTACTTCTGGCTATCAGCTGCCCTTTTCCGAACAGGAACTGAAAGCCATGGGATTCTTTGCTTTTTTGCCCAAACCAGTCCTGGCCCTGGATTTGGTTCGACTCCTGCGCAGCCTTCCCACGTCTTTGCATTCCCCTGCCATGTGATCCCAGAACGTTTCACCTCCTGCACCAAATTGTTTCATGGAGATGCAACATCATGAAACAATTCTGGGGTCATCCTGACTCCACAGTCTTTATAAATAACTGAAAATTAAAAACAAAATATAGTTCCCCCATAATGGCACCAAAGTTGGAATATCCACGATAACACCGCGTTCAATGCGGTCGTGTGGGGCATGTCTGGACCACTTCCAGGATTGCATGTCGGCCCCGGGTTCCAGATCGTTCCCGCAAGGAGGAGAGGATTATGGCGACGATTCTTTGTATTGATGACGATCCGCAGATGGGTTCGCTGATCCGTCGAATCCTGAACGAACAGGGCCATGACGTTTACCTGGCTGACAACGGCAAAACCGGAGAGGAGATCCTGAAGCATTTGTCGGTGGACTTACTGATTACCGACGTATTGATGCCAGAGATGGACGGGATCGAACTGATGCAGAAAATGCGCGCCCAGTCCACCATTCCAAAAATGCTGGTTGTCAGTGGTGGTGGCCGTCATCAAAGCGGAAGGACCTTGTTGACCACAGTGCGCCTCTTGGGTGTGCGTCATACCCTGCTCAAGCCATTCACGCGGGATACCTTGATTGATGCGGTGAATCGGGCACTCGAAGATCCACCCGCTTTCACCCATCCCATCCAATGATATAGAGGAGGTTGTCATGAACAAACTGAAATTATCGGCCAAGTTGGGACTTGCTTTTGGCTTGGTTCTCCTGATGACCATCTTTGTCGCGGTGATCGGGGTGAACGGATTTTCCTCTGTAGTCAAAAGGATTGGCAACAGCAGCGCAGTGAATGACATCGCGACCGAATCCATCGTTGTTCTGCGTGCGGAACGCAACTTTATCGGTGACCGGAAAGAGGAACACCTGGCCACTGCCCAGAAGTCGGTGGAAGCCATCAAGAGTCAAGCCACGGAAGCACGGGAGAAAATGTTCCAGGATCCCACCGACAAGGAGAACATGAGTAGAATTGCCACTCTGTCCGAGGAGTTCGGCAAGGAATTCGCCACCCTGCTTCGAGAGGACAAGGAGCTGCAAGTGGTCCTGGAACAGATTCGCGGGCTCTCACGCAACCTACTCTCTGCCATTGATACCCTGGAGGAGAGCCAGTTCAACAAGCTGCGGGAGTTTGGCAAGGGTCAGGGTGGGGCTTTGAGCGCGGAGGAGCAGCAGAAGGCACTGGATGATCGCATCCAGAAGATAAATGCCGCCGCTGACACCGCCAAACAATTCCTCGATGCCCGGTTGGGGGAGAAGGAGGTGATCATCACCAACGGTGCAGACACCAAATCGATCCAGCGGGTCAAGGACGGGTTGGCCAAGGCCCTTGCTTCGACCGGGGCGATGACTGCTTCGTTCAAGGATGCCAAGGATATAGAGATTGGCAAGGGGGTGGGGAAAGCCATCAGTGACTATCAGGGCGGGTTTGAGAAACTGCTGACCCAACTGGCGGATCAGGCCAAGACGGAGAAAGGGATGATCGCCGCCCGCCGGGCACTGAACGAGCTGGTAGACCAGGTTGCCATGGGGCAGAAGAAAAAGTTGGAGGTAGAAGTACACGCCACCGAGACGCTGATTTTGACGGGGAGCCTGTTGGCGGTGGTGGCGGGTGCTTTATTGGCCTTCTTTCTCTCCCGCAGCCTGGTGAGGGCCATTACCGGCTGTATCGGCAACATGACGCGCATGTCTGAGGGTGACCTGACAATCCGCTGTGTTTCCAACCGACAGGACGAATTGGGCGACATGTCCAGGGCCATCGATGCCATGGCGGTCAAGTTGCGGGAGGTATTGGGCGAAGTCACGGCGGCGTCGGAACAGGTCGCTATTGGCAGTAACGAAATTTCCGATGCAGCCCAGACACTTTCCCAGGGCGCAACCGAGCAGGCGGCCTCCATTGAGCAGACCTCTTCGGCCATGGAAGAGATGTCCTCCAACATCAGTCAGAACACCGACAATGCCAACACCACGCAAAGCATTGCACAAAAAGCCGCCAAGGATGCCGCGGAGGGTGGGACCGCAGTGAATCAGGCTGTGCAGGCCATGAACGAGATTGCCTCGAAGATTGGCATCATCGAAGAGATTGCCAGGCAAACCAATTTGTTGGCATTGAATGCGGCCATCGAGGCGGCGCGTGCTGGTGAACACGGAAAAGGTTTTGCCGTGGTGGCGGCCGAGGTGAGGAAACTGGCCGAACGCAGCCAGACGGCGGCAGGAGAGATCAGTCACCTCTCTGCGTCCAGTGTCGATGTTGCGGAAAAAGCGGGTGGGATTATCAACAAACTGGTGCCCGACATCAAGAAAACGGCCGAACTGATTCAGGAGATCAATGCTTCAAGCCAGGAACAAAACCAGGGTGCGGGACAAATAAACCAGGCCATTCAGCAATTGGATCAGGTGATTCAAAGGAATGCCGGTTCCTCCGAAGAGATGGCTGCAACTGCGGAAGAGTTGAGTTCACAAGCCGAACTGCTGACCAATTCCATTTCGTTCTTCAACCTTGGCAGGCAGGGGAAAACCACCACGCGAAGACCAGCGCAGAAGACGAGACAAGCCGCTCCTCACATTGCACACAGCCAGTCGGGTGTGACCAGGGCACTACCCGCCTCTGAACGCAAATCAACCGGGATGGTTGCCCACAAGACTGACGGTGCAGATCTGAAGATGTCCGAATCGGATGACCAGTTCGAGAGTTGGACTGAGCGGCTTCGCCGCAGCTGGGGACACTCTGATGCCCCAATTTATTTTCATCCTTGCTATACTTCTGCCCGATCAGCCGACATCCCGTCGGCTCCCTATCTGGAAGGAAGCACAGCATGAATCTCACCGGTAACGCCAACACCA
>JADFZF010000106.1 GCA_015232645.1 Magnetococcales bacterium
GGAAAGTTCTATGCCAACTCGCCGGGAAATAACCCGGGTGGCCCATCGTCGGGCTCCGACCGGGTCTTTCGGGGCGGCGGCTGGATCTTCGCCCCGGCCTACGTCCGCTCGGCTCATCGCAACAAGATCGACCCGGGCGATCGCTACAGCAGCTTGGGTTTCCGCCTTGCGAGGACTTGCCCTTAGTTCTTTTACGCTTTTGCCCTTTGTGGGTTTGCTGTTGATTTTGTCCGTAGTTCCGAAGGGCGGCGAGAGGGCGGTTCTCAGCCCGACAGCCGCCCGCAGGAACTGCGGACGGGGATTCCAAAGGGGCAAAGCCCCTTTGGTCGGATCCAAGGGCGAAGCCCTTGGTCGCGACATTTTTTTTGACATCTGTTTCGTAAAAAGATGTAAACGAATAACAAGCAACCAAGTGAGGTAAAATTAATGATAAAGATCATTAATAATCTAATCATAACACTTTGCGTCATTATGGTCTTGGCTGCATCAGCTTTTGCCATAGAAGGCGAAGTTGAAAGAGATCAAGGAACGGCACAATGTAATATTACAGATGGATATCATACAGTTACGTTCGACAATGGAGCATCCTATAGTGGAAATTTCAAGGGCTGTCATCCACTCGCTGGACCAGCGGTGTTCGTTCACCAAGGGCAAACCGTCCGTGGAAAAGCAGAGCCCATTGGCGGAGACCAAGTTCGAATTCGTTTTGATGGAGGAGAAGTGACCATTACGGTTGTAACACACCAGGTGAGCTATTGAGTTCCACGGATAGGCCACGATCATCGTTTCGGTTGTTTGAGGTGTTAAGCGACATGAAGAGCCAAAAAGATCTGCGAAAGAAAACGGTCGAAACGATGATCAAAATCGATGTACAGCATGCTGACATTCAAATCGAAAGAAGAAAATACAGTCGGAATGCGAGTTTCTCATATCATGGAGGTGTAACAATGAATTGGAATCGTTGGTCTGTCTTATCCGCTCTCGTGGTCAGCATTTTTCTGATCGCAATGGGAAATGCCATGGCCAAGACAGCGGATGTCCACTGCCTCCAGAAATTATCTCCCGAGGCCACTCTGGAATGCCATTACCGCTTTTTCCAGCCATCAAAAAATCCAACCATCCAAGCCTCTTCCGGCGGTAAGGTTCTCCTGGTTTCCCCGCTGACAAAATATCCGGAGACTGCGGATCTGGATGCGTTTCTCTTTCTGGTGGATGTGTCCGATCCGGCACGCCGGGCTACCGTTGCCGCAAATGCCAAGGTGATCAAAGTTTTGATCGAAAAAGGCCTCCCCCACCAGCGCTTCGGTATCGCCATTTTCGACAAGGAAGTCCATCTTCTTGCCCCTCTGGGGTCCGATGGTAATGAACTCAAAAAAGCTGTGAATGAAATTCATGCCCAGGGTCTGATTACAGAGTTTTACCGATCCATTCTGAAAAGTATTGAATTGTTGGCTGCATTTCCCGCCAAACGCAAAGCCTTGGTGCTGTTTTCTGATGGGCTGGCCGAGGATGTGGTCTATCGCCACGAAGATGTCATTCCCAAAGCGACAGAAGCTGGGGTTGTCATCTACGGTTTGGGCTACGCCGACAGCATTGAGCAAGCCCCGGCATTACAGCGTCTACGCCGTCTTGCGGAGGAGACCGGCGGGCCGTTCGCCGAAGCCGATGGCAATCGGCATTTGCCTAAAACCATGGTGGATGAGTTTTTTTCTTATCTTGATAACGGTGGCCGGTTTAACGTCGCTTTGTCGCAACTACACGGCAAAAAAAAGGTAGCCATCAGAATCCACCAAGACAATGGAATGGATGCCATCAGAAAGATCGCTGTCTTCTTGCCAGAACCCGCTCCATCCCTGCCTGTACCGTCCAGGGCCAATAATCGACCGACACTTCCCCAAGTTCCGATCCATGCCGATGATTTTTCTAAGGAATTGGTGTTGGTTTTCTCAACACCTCATGTTGGAATCGGTTCGGGGGTTGTTTTACTTCTTTTGTGGTTTTTGGTGAGGACTCGAAAAAAACGTTTACAGGGGCCGGTCCTGGCGACTCTTGAGGTGGTGGACGACGGGGGGGCTACCTACGAAATCCGCCAGCCCATTTACCGCATCGGACGCAATGCCAACAATGACTTGCAACTGTTGGATGAATCGGTCTCCGGTTTTCATGCCGAAATCCATCAAAATCGAGAGGGTGGTTTCAAGGTGACTGACCTGAGTTCCACAAATGGTACACTGGTAAACGAAAAAAAGGCTTCCACCCATCTGCTCGAAGGGGGCGACATGATCAAGTTGGGTAACGTTTGCCTTTGTTTTCATCCATTGGCGGGAGATGTGCCATGAAGACTTATTGGATCGGACGCCAACCCGAGGTCGATATCGTTCTGGAGATGGAATCCATTTCCAATCTGCACGCCGAACTGGTGGTGACCGATGATGGAGAGTATTTCCTCACCGATTGCGGCAGCACCAACGGCACCTTTCGCCGGAAGGAAGGGCAGTGGCAACGCTTTCGCCAAGCTTTTATCACCCCAGATGAACCACTGCGGCTGGGAAGCCTGGAAACAACAGCGCGCAAACTGCTGGCCAAACTGGGACGGACGCAAGGCCGGCACGACGTGGCCACCTATTATCATCGCAATCCCGCAACCGGAAATTTTGAAAGAAAATGATGTTTTCGATGATTCAACCCACATGGAAGGAGTCATGAATATGCCTATCTGGAAAAGTAAAAAAAACAGACAAGCCGAGAGCAATCCAACCGTGGTGGTCCAGGATTTATTTCCAGACCCCAACAGACAGACAGCAGGAGAAGGTTCCGGGACGACGCCGGTTGACACCGGAACGGATCCCGTGCCGTCCTCCCGGACGGGTAGAGAGGGAACTCAGGTCGGTTGGGAGCGCATCAACAGGGGAAGACCCACGAACGATCCCCAATCGGGAGGACCAGAATCGGGTTCGGATGGACATCCGGGCCTGGGCAAGGATCACATGGACAATCCGGTGGTGGGATGGTTGGTCATCGTCGATGGTCCAGGCAAGGGATCCTCCCATGCCTTGGGATATCAACAAAACCATATAGGACGGACCAGTGGCCGGGTGATTCTGGACTTCGGCGATCGAAAAATGTCCAACAGCAACCATGCCGTTGTCACGTATGACCCCAAAAGCCGACGCTGGTACATCAAGGGGGGTGATAGCATCAACCTGACCTATCTGGACGGCGAACCTGTTCTGGAAACAAAGGAATTGCTGGAGGGTCAGAAGATCGGCATGGGTGACACCGAACTGGTTTTCGTCCCCTTTTGCGGTTCCGAATTCGATTGGCAAGACCAATGAAATACCAGCGACATTTCGGCGGTGCCCAGTCTCTTGGCGACCGGGACGGCCAGGAGGACGGTTTCGGCTTCTATCAACCGGAGGCGACCGTGAACACTCCCGAACGTCTGTTGGCGGTCCTGGCCGATGGCATGGGGGGCGAGGCTGGTGGCGAGCGGGCCAGTGCCCTGGCGGTGGATGTGTTCATTCAATCTTTCATCGATGCGGTGGGCGCCATCCCTGACCGTCTTCAAGCGGCGTTGCTGGAAACGGACCGGTGGATGGCCAAGACCGTTCGTGAAGATCCCACTCTGAAAGGGATGGGTTGTACCCTACTGGCTGTGGTGGTGATGCCGGAGGGAATTCACTGGATCAGCGTTGGCGATTCCCTGTTATATCGCATAGGTCCAGAGGCCATGGAAAGACTGAATGCAGATCATTCCCTTGGAGCTGAACTGGATGCTCAGGCCGAGGCCGGGGAAATCAGCTGGGAAGAGGCACGAAATGCCAAAGGCCGCCATCAACTGTTGAGCGCCGTCACCGGTCATACGTTGGAACGCGTGGATCTGCGCGAGGCGCCTTTGCCACTGCAACCTGGAGACCGCATTATCCTTGCAAGCGATGGGTTGCTCACACTCTCCGCGAAGGAAATCGCCGCGATAGTGCGACGCCATTCCCGCAGCCTTTCCTCCGAGGAATTGGCCCAATTCCTTGTGAATGCTGTGGTCAAGAAAGGCACCGCAGGCCAAGACAACACCAGCGTGTTGGTGTTGATTCCCAGAGATGCTCCCGGCCATGGCGCAGAAAAGACCGCTTTCTGGAAACACCGGATGGGGTGGCTGAGTTTGACGTTGGCAGCTTCCCTGGGACTGTTGGCTTACGACCTGTGGCAAAGAGGTTTCATACCATGATCGTTGATTTTGCTCAATGGAGTCACCAGGGGGGACGCGAGACGCAACAGGATCGGGTGGATGGGTTGGCCATTCCCGAACTGGACGCACAACTGTTTGTCGTAGCCGATGGAATGGGCGGTCACCAGGGCGGGGAACTGGCATCCCAGGCGGTGATCCATACGGTTAAAAAACGATTTCAGAAGTTGTCCTGGGATGAGGATGAAAAAGAGTTCCTGGTCGGGCTTTGCCGGGAGGCGCATCAAGAAATCAACCGCATTGGTCGCGAAAGGCGCCTCGATCCCCATAGTACTGGTGTATTTTTGTTTCTCAAGGGTCATTGGGCCTGGTGGGTTCATGTGGGGGATTGCCGGCTTTATCATTTTCGCAATGGAAAACTGTTACGCCGCACCCGCGACCACTCGGTGGCGCAGCATCTGCTCGATTTGGGCCGCATCAAGGAAGAGGAGATGGTCAACCACCCTGGCCAAAGCCGCCTGTTGGCCGGACTGGGTGGAGAAAAAAATCCCGAGCCGATGCCGGGTTCCGCCAGGGTAAAACCGGGGGATGTTTTTTTACTGTGCAGTGACGGGCTATGGACAACCATCACCATGGACGAGATGATCGCCGCTTTGGCCCAGGACTCCCTGACTGAAGCTGCCCGAAGTTTGGTGGAGGTCGCGGTAGCCCGAGGCGGTAAGGAGGGGGACAACGTTTCGGTGGTGCTTGTCCGGGTGGTGGAATCTCAATGGAATTCCAAAGATGAACTGATACGCATGGGAAAAGATCTGAAGCATTTTCTTTCCAACAAGATTGGCAGGGGGGAGAAACGATAATGAAACTCATTTGTTTTCTTTTTGGGTTTTGGTTTTCCATGAGTGCCGCCGTGGTTCACGCCGATATTCCAGTAGCGCAAATGGACCGAAGCGTAGTACGGGTATTGGTCCTCTCGTCCATGGGAGTGGGCATGGGCACCGGATTCGTTCTCAACCGGCAAGGGAATGTGGCCACCAATTATCATGTGGTGGCCGATGCAAAAAAAATATTACTTGTTTATAAAAGTAAGGATCAGAACGGCTGGCGAGAAGCCACGGTGGAATGGTCATCAAGCAACAAGGATTTGGCTGTGTTGCACGCCTCCAACCTGGATGTTGAACCGGTGATTCTGTCCGAAGCCATGCCGGAAAAACTTTCCAAGGTCATCGCCTTTGGCTTTCCTGGAGAAGCGGACAAATTTGCAAATGCCAATCAAAACAATATATTGGATATAATAAAAAGTCCAAATTGGACGGAATCCACCGTCAGCCAAGGGGTTTTGGGACGAATTCTTACTTCGACCTGGCCTCAGGGAGGGTCAGAGAAATTTTTCATTCTCCAACATAGCGCCGATATCAATAAAGGAAATTCGGGCGGACCGCTGTTCAATGTCTGTGGGCAGGTCATCGGAATCAATACTCAAAAGACAGCAAGTATGGAGGAAGTGGTCACCGGGGTGTTCTATGCCTCGCACGTTTCTGCCCTTTTGGACGCTCTGAAACTGGAACGCATTGATTTCACATCCACCGAGCAACCCTGTTCCGGTGAGGCTTCAACAGCAGAGAAGAAACAGAATCAATCGGAAAAAACGACTCAACCAACAAAACCGTCTGCCGAGGGATGGGCCGTTCCAGGCCAGCCGATCTGGTGGCTGGTGCTATTTATTTTTTTTGGATTTTTATTATTCCTTTGGTTCTTTAAAATTAAACTAAAAAATGTTTTCGGCTCGATTGTTTCGGGGCGAAATCAGCCGTCGATGGAAAAATGGTTTCTCTTTGGCCGCGATGGTCGTGGTAACGCGCTACGTCTGCCGTTGCCACCAGGCCTTTTGGCAGGAAATGCCAAGGGATGGGTTTTGGGCCGATCACCGAAGGTGGCGGACAAGGCCATTGCCGATGAGAGCCTCTCTCTGAGGCATGTGCGTATTTTTCATGACGGAGGTCAATTTTATGTCGAGGATTTGAATACCACCAACGGAGTAAAGGTGGAAGGGATTAGCAGATCGCCTTTTGAACCGCTGCCTTTGCACGAGGGTGACGAGATGATTCTGGGTCACGTTCGGTTGAGGCTCCATCGAGATGATATGGGGCAGATGTGAGATGATTGTCCAATGGATTAACAGGTTGCGGGGACAGAGTCATGGCTGATAACGAAGATCTGATTGCCCTGCCGGCAGGGTACAAAATCGGCAAGTACCGGATTGTGCGTGAACTGGGATCTGGAACCTTCGGCATCACCTACCTGGCCCATGAGGAAGGATCGTTGGAACGGAAGGTGGCGATCAAGGAATACCTGCCCAACGACATTGCCAAACGCAACAAGGATGTATCGGTTCAGGCCAAAAATACCAGATTTTCTGAATACTACAAAGCCGGATTAGATAAGTTTGTCGAGGAAGCCAAGACCCTGACTCTTTTTCGCCATCCCAATATCGTCCGTGTTATTGATTTGATCGAGAAGGTCAACAATACGGCCTATATGGTGATGGATTACGAAGATGGGGAACAATTAGGGTCCCTGCTGGAACGGGTGGGGCCGTTGAATGAAGAGACGTTGCGCCATATTTTTTTCCCGAAGAATAAGGACGGGCTGCTGAATGGACTGAAGGAGTTACATGACAAAAAATTTCTTCATCGAGACATCAAGCCGGATAATATTTACATTCGCAGTAAGGATGCTACGGCAGTATTACTAGACTTTGGCGCGACACGTCCGGAACAGGCAGGCCGAGACCACATGACCGTCATGCTGACGAAAGGTTACGCACCCATTGAGCAGTATGAGACTGATGGGAAAAATCAGGGACCGTGGACGGATATTTATGCCCTGGGGGCGACCATGTATCGTTGTATTGGTCTGGAGCGTCCTCCGGAAGCGACTGATCGTAGCGCTGCGAAGCGTCGTAAGGACAAGGATCCAATGCTATCAGCGTTGGAGGTAGTGAAATCAGTCGGGAAATATCAGTATTCAGACCATTTTCTCAAAGCCATCGATCATGCGTTGGCGATATATGATGAGGATCGTCCTCGAAGTGTTGCCGCTTGGCGCGCAGAGTTGGAGGGCGAATCTGTGCCGTTGCCATGGAAAAAGATCGTGGTAGGTGGAATGGTGACAGCAGGAGTTATTGCAGGAGGTTTGTGGCTAAGAAGCACCGGGGTATCTCCTGTCCCACCTACGCCAATATCTATACTTCCGATACCCAGTCCAAAACAGCCCTTGCTGATAATTGATAGCATCCCTAGCGGCCAGGATGTTTTCATAGATAATGTAAAAAAAGGAAAAACAAAAATCGTTGTTGATGAGCTGCCGTATGGCTCCCATAAATTGAGGATTATTGGCGATCCTGAGCAATATATAGAGTATAATGAAACGATAAACATATCAGAACAAGACATACGTCCAAAAGAAATCCTTGGTCGACTGCCAAAAATTCCGCAACTTGGAGATATATTGGTTCAAAGCGAACCCAATGGAGCCGAGATCTACATCAATGGAAAAAATTTTGGTGCTACTCCAAAGAAAATATCTGGTGTTGACAAGGGCGAAA
Source organism: Magnetococcales bacterium (assembly GCA_015232645.1). Taxonomy (GTDB): domain Bacteria; phylum Pseudomonadota; class Magnetococcia; order Magnetococcales; family UBA8363; genus UBA8363. Next base: position 7,788 of record JADFZF010000106.1, read on the forward strand.
AACAGATCGAGATAAGATTAAAAGGTTACAAGGCGTGGAGTAGTAACGAAAGTCTTGGAGACAAACTGTTGGAAGTAAATGCGACGCTGGTAAAGGATGAACCGAAAGTTGGAGATATGTGGAAGGATTCAATAACCGGGATGGAATTTATGTGGGTACCTCAAGACAGGTTCCTGATGGGGATGAGTGACCAGGAGAAGAACGAACTAAAAAGTGATAGCAATTATGACATATCCTTTAAGGATGCTGAGAATAAGCATGAAGTTTTTGTTAATGCTCTATGGGTTGGAAAGACCGAGGTGACTGTTGGACAGTTTCGGAAATTTGTTAAGGCAACTGGGTATAAGACTGATGCTGAGAAAGATACCGGTGGAAAGCAGGGGTGTTTTAGCCACGTTGATAAAGAAGGAAAGAGGTCACTGGAGTACGTGGCTGGCCGTTCATGGCAAGATCCTGGCTATTCCCAGGAAGAGAATTTTCCGGTGGTCTGCGTTAGCTGGGTAGATGCTCAGGCCTTTGTTAAGTGGATGAACAAGGGAACGGAAGA
>JADFZF010000107.1 GCA_015232645.1 Magnetococcales bacterium
ATCTTCTACAACACCGGCATTGCCACCTACATCTGGATTCTTTCCAATCGAAAAGGCCCAGAACGGCAGGGCAAGGTCCAGTTGATCGACGCCACGGCCTGGTTCAAGCCGCTGCGCAAGAACCTGGGCAAGAAGAACTGCGAACTCGGCCCGGACGATATTCGCCGGATCTGTGATGCCTTTCTCAACCGGGAGGAGAACGAGCAATCCAAGATCTTTCCCAACGAGGCGTTCGGCTACTGGAAGGTGACGGTGGAACGACCGTTGCGGCTGAAGGTGGACTTCTCCGAAGGGGCCTTGCGGCGTTTCAGAAAAGCCTGCGCCGAGGCTGCCGATGGGGATCTGTTTGACCTCGTGGAAGGCGTTGCAGGAAAAATCAGCCCCGGCCCCCACTCGGATTTCAACCGCTTCATAGATGAAGTGGCAGGTGCCGCAAAGGCCAAGGGTGTGCGCATGACGGCCAAGCGGCAGAAGCTGCTCATGGCGGCGTTGGGCGTGAAGGATCCTGAGGCCGAACCGGTCATCAAAAAAGCCACCAAACCAAAAGCGGGAGCGGACCGGGAACAGGAGGCACTGCACGGCAGCTACCACAGCGTCGTCAACGGCAAACCCATGGTGGTGGAGTACGAGCCGGACACCGAGCTGCGGGATACCGAGCAGGTGCCTTTCCTGGAGGAAGGCGGAATCGAGGCTTTCATCCGCCGGGAGGTGCTGCCCCATGCGCCGGATGCCTGGATCGATGCCGGCAAGACCGCTATCGGTTATGAGATCTCCTTCACCCGGCATTTCTACAAGCCCCAGCCGCTGCGCACGCTGGCAGAGATCGAAGCCGATATCCGGGCGTTGGAGAAGGAAACCGACGGGCTGTTGGATGATGTGATTGGGAAACGATCATGATGCACGAACACATCAATAAGCGCATTATCAAGGAGTTGATAGGCGAGATTGATTGTTTGGGCGCGACTGAGCTTGAACTCGTCGGGCACAACGTGGTTGGCATCCGCGAAGACCAAAGAATGGTTCACCACGGCATTAACAAGGATCACAAACCAGTCAAGTCCACCGTTGACACATTCAGTGAAGACTCGATGGTCGTCACTGAATACAGCACAGACTCAAAATACTTTGACGGGAAAGAGGACCCGGACGGGTGTAAGCCCCTTTTGTTCGAAAAGATAGAAAATGACATCCAGCATGCGCTTGGGCATCGTCAACCTCATGGGCCGGATAAAATATACCTAATTACCAATCAGGAAGAGCCCCCATCCTTCCGCGCAAAATTCAATGCCACCCCCATAGGTCAGTCTCATGGCTCAAAAGTCATTTTCCTTGATGCCCGTGAGTTGGCAAGAGAAATCTACCAGCAGTCAATAAGCAATCCTGAGCACGCGGCTTTTTATAGGCAGTTTTTTCCGGGTTTTTCTCAGAATCTTGATAACTACGCATACTACGGAAAATTGCCCGCTCCATGCGATGGCCACATCCATGATCAAGGGGTCGGTGATGCCTTGGCCAGGCATTTTGAGGCGGACTCTGTTTGCGTGCTTTACGGCGTCAGCGGATCAGGGAAAACCCAAGCTGCCATCGGTTTTGTCCGCCACCAGGACAAGGGGTTCGAAAACTATATTTGGATCACAGGCGAGGACTGGCCAGAGGGCACTTCTCTCAGTGCCGTTCAACGATCCCGGGGGGGCGCGCCCATCAATATCATTGGCCTATTCAATGCCAGTAAGACCATCCTGGTCATTGATGGTCTGGAAAGGCCAGTAAATCGGTCAGATTTTGATGAACTTCAGGATGGGTTCCGAAAGGGTGGCGTCGTCCTGGTAACATCCCAAACAGAAATCTTGGCAGGTGAAGGTTGCTTACCAATTCCTGAGATTTCTATCGAGACAGCCTCTAAAATTCTCGGGAGTGACTCTGACAACGCTTCAAGTGAAGAAAAACAATTTATCCAGTCCTGTAAATTCAGCCCTCTAATCCTGTCTACTGCTCGCACCATTATCCGTCAAGAGGACGTTCCTTCGGTCAATCTTTACCAAGAAATCCTGGCATCTCCAAATGATATTTCAGACCGTGACGGCAAGTCAATCATGGGAAAAATCTTGAAGCGTTTGGAAACCGTGAAATGGCCATGACCGGAGCAGCTGGGCAACAGCGTGTCCCAGGTAGCTTTTTGAAAGAATCTACTTTCGGGTTACCTGGTCCCCGAGAGCAATTGGAAATTTTGGAGTTCATCAGGGCCGAAACAGCGAAAACAGATCAAACAATTGAAAAAGCTCAAAAGGAGATTGAACTGGTCCGTGAATACCGCGAACGCCTGATTGCCGACGTCGTCACCGGCAAACTGGACGTTCGGGATGTGCCAGTTGAATTGCCCGCAGAAGACATGGTGGAAGACTTGGAAGAGGAAGGCGCGGACGACCTGATGGAGGATGATTCCGAACCGGAAGAGGTGGAGGAGTGACCATGAACGCGCCCCCCGCCCAGCCGAAAATCTACCACATCACCCATGTGGACAACCTGCCCCGGATCATTCAGGCCGGTGGTATCTGGAGCGATGCCGAGCGCATCCGGCAAGGCCTGACCGTGACGGGCATCGGCTACAGCCACATCAAGGCGCGACGCATGCAGCGGCCTGTGCCGGTGGCGGCCGGAGGGGTGCTGGGCGACTACACGCCGTTCTACTTCTGCCCGCGCTCACCCATGCTCTACACCATCAACATGGGCAACGTGCCGGAGTACCAGGGAGGACAGGCCGGCATCGTCCATCTGGTCAGCGCCGTGGAAACCGCTTGGGGGCTCAACCGGCCCTGGGCGTTCACCAATCTGCATGCGGAGCTGGGCTACGCGGAGTATTTCGACGACTGGTCCCGTCATGGCGAAATCGACTGGGAGGTGATCGGATCGGACAGTTGGGGCGGTCATGAGCGTCGACCCAAAAAGCAGGCCGAATTCCTGGTTCACCAGTTTTTCCCCTGGACTGCCGTGTTGGGCATTGGCGTAATCAACCAAACGATGGAGAGCCAAGTGGCGGGAATATTGGCGTCTTCCGTGCATAAGCCTCAGGTAGCCGTGAAGCGGGGATGGTACTATTGAGGTGGGAGGGAGAAGAGCATGATCAACATTACAAGGGGGAACCTGCTGGAATCGCCAGCCGAAGCGCTGGTCAACACCGTCAATACCGTCGGCGTGATGGGCAAGGGCATCGCCCTCCAGTTCAAAAAGGCCTTCCCGGATAATTTCAGAGTTTACAAAGCCGCCTGTGACCGCAAAGAATTCACCACCGGCCAGATGCTGGTGGTGGAGTGCCATATCCTTGAAGGCCGCAAGATCATCATCAATTTTCCCACCAAGCGCCACTGGAAGGGCAAAAGCCAAATGGCGGATGTGGAGTCCGGCTTGAAGGCTTTAGTGGAAGAGGTGCGCGCCCGAGGGATTCGCTCCATTGCCGTTCCTCCGCTGGGCTGTGGCTTGGGTGGCCTGCCATGGCCGGAAGTCCGTGCCCGCATTGAACAGGCATTCAGTGAACTGCCGGAAGTGGAAGTGTACCTCTACGAACCTGCCGGAGCGCCAGTACCGAATAAAATGATCAACCGTACCGCCGCCCCACGCATGACCCAGGGGCGCGCCGCTGTCATTGGCCTGATCAGCCGATACAAGGTGCCGGGTTACGAATACCTGCTTTCCCTGCTGGAGATTCACAAGCTCGCCTATTTCCTGGTCGAGTCCGGCGAAAGCCTCCCGAAGCTGGAGTTTGCCAAGGCGCAGTACGGTCCCTACGCCGATAATCTTCGCAAAGCCCTGCGGGATATGGAGGGCCATTTCACGGAAGGTTTCGGTGATGGCAGCAGCAACAACCCCGAAACCCCCATGAAGTTGCTGCCGGGCGCGGTGGAAAAAGCGGATGCCTTTCTGGAGAAACACCCCGACACCCGTGAACGGTTCCTGCGGGTTGCCGATCTGATCGAGGGTTTTGAGACGCCATTCGGTATGGAGCTTCTCGCCACCGTCCATTGGGTGGCCGCCAGGGAGAACGCAGCCACCGCTGAGGATGTCATTGCCAAGATTCACGCCTGGAACGACCGCAAGGTTCAGTTCAGCGACCGGCAGATCCGCATCGCCCTGGATGTGCTGGGCCGCAAGGGCTGGCTGCCGATGTCTATCCCGGCAGGCTTGGCATGAGCACCGACACCAGCGAAAAAGGGCTCGAAGCGCTCATCGTCCGATCGTTGATCGACGAGGCGGGCTATGTGCCTGGTGATTCCAAGGATTACGACCGCGACCATGCCGTGGATACGGCCAAGCTGCTGGCTTTTCTCCAAACAACCCAATCCAGGTCCTGCGACACCCTGGGGCTGGCCGATGACGGCCCCAAGCGGCTTCAGTTCCTGAACCGACTCCAGGGGGAAATCGCCAGGCGCGGCGTCATCGACATTTTGCGCCGGGGCATCAAGCATGGGCCAGCTTCGGTGGAGTTGTTCTACGGCACGCCATCCCCGGGCAACGTCAAAGCGGAGGAGCTGTTCGCCGCCAACCTGTTCAGCGTCACCCGGCAGCTGCATTTTTCCAAGGACGAAACCAAGCTGTCGCTGGATGTGGCGCTGTTCATCAACGGCCTGCCCATCGCCACCTTCGAGTTGAAGAACAGCCTGACCAAACAGACCGTCGAGGACGCCATCGAGCAGTACAAACGGGACCGTGACCCCAAGGAGCTGTTGTTCCAGTTCGGGCGCTGCGTGGTCCACTTCGCCGTGGATGACCATGAAGTGCGCATGTGTACCCACCTGAAGGGCAAGGCCTCCTGGTTTCTCCCCTTCAACCGGGGCTGGAACGATGGCGCGGGCAATCCGCCCAATCCCGACGGCCTCAAAACCGCCTATCTGTGGCGCGGGATTCTGGCCAAGTCCAACCTCACCGACATCCTGGAAAACTATGCCCAGGTGGTGGAGGAGAAGGACGACAAGGGCCGCCGGAAATCGCCCAAGCAGGTGTTCCCCCGGTTTCATCAACTGGATGTGGTGCAGAAGCTCCTGGCCGACGCCCGGACCACAGGCGCAGGCCGACGTTATTTGATCCAGCACTCGGCGGGATCGGGCAAGAGCAACTCCATTGCCTGGCTCAGCCACCAGTTGGTCGGACTGGAAACCGCCGGCAAGCTCACCTTCGATTCGGTCATCGTGGTGACCGACCGGCGGGTGCTGGACAAGCAGATCCGCGACACCATCAAGCAGTTCGCCCAAGTCTCCTCGGTGGTGGGCCATGCCGAGCGGTCCGGAGACCTGCGGGCCTTCATCAAGGCGGGCAAGCGGATCATCATCACCACGGTGCAGAAGTTTCCCTTCATCCTGGATGAGATCGGTGACGAGCACCGCGGGCGGACCTTCGCCATCATCATCGACGAGGCCCACTCCAGCCAGGGCGGCCGCACCTCCGCCAAGATGAACATCGCCCTGGCCGCCAATGGGGCAGAGGAGGAAGAGGAATCGACTGAGGACGCCATCAACCGGCTGATGGAAGCCCGCAAGGTGCTGCCCAACGCCAGTTACTTCGCCTTCACCGCCACCCCCAAGAACAAGACCCTGGAGGTTTTCGGGAAACCGGTTCCCGCAGGGGATAAGGTTCGCCACGTCCCCTTTCACAGCTACACCATGAAGCAGGCCATCCAGGAAGGATTTATTCTGGATGTGCTCAAGGGGTACACCCCGGTGGACAGTTACTACCGACTCATGAAGACGGTGGCAGATGATCCTCGCTTTGACGCCAAACGGGCGCAGAAGAAATTGCGTCGCTACGTCGAGTCTCACGAACATGCCATCCGCCAGAAGGCTGAGATCATGATCGATCATTTTCACGATCAGGTGATCGCCCAGCGCAAGGTCGGCGGCCATGCCCGGGCCATGGTGGTGACCAACGGCATCCAGCGGGCCATTCTATATTTCCAGGCCTTCCAGGGTTACCTGAAGGAGCGCAAGAGCCCGTACCAGGCCATCGTCGCCTTTTCAGGTGAGCATGAGTTCGGCGGCGGGAAGGTGACCGAGGCCACCCTCAATGGTTTTCCCAGCAACACCATCGAGGAGACCTTCAAGCGCGATCCCAACCGGTTTCTGATCGTGGCGGACAAGTTCCAGACCGGCTACGACGAGCCCTTGCTCCATACCATGTACGTGGACAAGACCCTCTCCGGCATCAAGGCAGTGCAAACCCTGTCGCGGCTGAACCGGGCGCACCCGAATAAACACGATACCTTTGTTCTCGACTTCATGAACGACGCTGACGGTATGCGCCAGTCGTTCGAGCCCTACTACCGCACCACGATCCTCAGCGAGGAGACCGACCCGAACAGGCTGCACGACCTGAAATCGAGTCTGGACGGTTATCAGGTCCATGCCTGGGCGCAGGTGGAGGAACTGGTGACGTTGTATCTTGACGGGGCGGACCGGGACAGGCTCGATCCGATCCTGGACGCTTGCGTGGCGGTCTACACCGGAGAACTGGACGAAGATGGGCAGGTGGACTTCAAGGGCAAGGCCAAGGCGTTCATCCGCACCTATGGTTTTTTGGCCGCCATTCTCCCCTTTTCCAATGCCGATTGGGAAAAGCTTTCCATTTTTCTCAATTTTTTGACGCCGAAACTCCCCGCACCCAAGGAGGAGGATCTGTCGAAAGGCATTTTGGAGGCCATCGACATGGACAGCTACCGTGTGGAAGCGCGGGCATCCATGGCCATCGTTCTGCCGGATACGGACGTCGAAATCGGCCCCGTGCCCATCGGTGGCGGGGGCGGCAAGCCGGAGCAGGAGTTGGACCTCCTGAGCAATATCATAAAAAATTTCAACGATATGTTTGGGAATATCGATTGGAAGGATGCGGATAGGATCGGCAATCTCATCGCGGAAGAGCTTCCGGCCAAGGTCTCCGCCGACAAGGCCTATCAGAACGCGATACGGAATTCGGACAGGCAAAACGCCCGCATCGAGCACGATAAGGCGTTGGAACGTGCCGTCACCGATCTGCTCGTGGATCACACCGAGCTGTTCAAGCAGTTCAGCGACAATCCTTCCTTCAGGAAATGGCTGTCGGAGACGATTTTTTCGGCAACGTATGCCGAAGCACCCTGACCGCGGATGGAATGGCTTATTCCGCCAGGGCCTCACGGAACAGGTCATTGAGTGGTTCCATGGTCGGTTTATCAAGGGAAGAGGGTCCAGGAGCCTCTTCATGTCTGGCGAATTCAGCTTCAAGGAAATGGCTGAGAGTTGGAATGCGAGGTCCTCTGGCCAACTCTTTTCCCTGCATTTTCTCCATCAATAAATTCGCAATGGCTTCCTGTATCTCCTGGCCCTCCAGCACGGTATCCACCAGGGTTTGAAAAGGTGTCGGAACGGGACCCAGCCCCCTTTCCAGCCAGCGTACGGCCAGCAGGGGACGCAACACGTAGAGATATTTCTTGAGCCAAACCACGTCCCCTTGCAGGTATTCGCGATAGTTCCTTTTGGCCATGTTCAGGTAGTGATACCAGGAGGACTGGGGTGAAAAAAAGGTCTTGCGTAGCGCCCGCAGGCGATCGGGGACGATGCCCTGTTCCAGGTAGATCATGGGTGAATCCAACCACTCCAACAGGGGTGGGTTGGATTTCCAATAAAGTCTCAGTGCCTTGCGCAGGTCCCATCCATTGATATCCAGGTCATCCTCCAAGGGAAGCTCGATGACATCCCGCTTTCCGCAGATATCTATAGCCAGATACCACTCCACAGGACGGATATAGAGAAACCTTACGTCCCAGTCGCTGTCCTGGGAAGCGAACCCCCAGGCCCGGCTGCCGGACTCACAGGCGAACACAATCCGAACCTTTTCGCGGCGTTCGATTTCTTCCAGTTTGGTCAGAATTATTTTTTTCATGTTGATTCACCTGCAATTATTGAGTCTTTCCAATGGAGTGGTTCCGTGGGATGAAGGAAAAGCCAGGCATTCACTTTCTTCCACGACCATGGAGGGCGAAATCCCGCACCGAGTATTGTTCATGAAGGTGAAGGTAGGCCGGGTCAGCCTTTCACACACACCACCTGCTTCACATAGTTGTGGTGGCAGTTCACAGCCTCTGCTCCCAGGGCGAAATCGGTGAACAGCCGTTTCAGCACCCTGTTCATCATGACTTCGCGGTTGAAATGATTGAAAAAAAAAGGGTCTGGGGGATTGCCCCCAGGGTTTTGATTTTGTTTTTCACGCGCCCTTTTACCCGAAGCGTTTATTCCGCATGGTTTTTGCGAA
>JADFZF010000108.1 GCA_015232645.1 Magnetococcales bacterium
ATTATATATATCAGTACACTATCAATGGTTGGCTCAAATTAACGAATGTAACAAAGTAGAATTAGGAAATTGGCGTAACATCACACAGAAGCTTGCAGATACACCAAGAGCAAGAAGGTGACAGGATATCTGCCTTCTTTGCGAAACTTAACGCTTATGGGGATGGCCCCCAGACCCCCTTTTTTTGTCTATCTTTCCAAACCGGGGGGAATCCGAATGGTGACAGCAATGACGGTGACCCATGAAATGACAAGGGGGATGAATTTGTCGGACGATCATTCAATACAGAAAGAATCAACTCGGACCCTATGCTTGACCGTGTTCGCCAATGATACACACATGACAATCCATGCCCCCCTGGGGCAATCGATTCGAGAAATATTGGATGCCACCCAGATCCGTGTTCGAGCCTCCTGTGGTGGGACCGGTAGTTGCGGTGCCTGCGTCGTCAAACTGGTCCAGGGCAAAGCCAACCCATTGACCACGGTGGAATATCTGAAAATCCTCCCGGAAAACAGGGATAGGGGTGAACGGCTCGCTTGCCAGTTGAGACCCATGGACCATTGCGTGGTCCAAATTGATTGTCCAGCGCCGCCATTTCCATGGCATAGTATTCCCTCGGAAAAACTGATTCAACTGTCACAAGGAATTCATGATCTGAAGGAACCGATTTACGGATTGGCGGTTGACCTGGGAACGACGCATATACGAATCTCGTTACTGGACAGACAATCTGGCCGGCGTATTGGGACACGCATTGGAGCCAATCCTCAAGGAGTATTTGGATCGGATGTGTTAAACCGTCTGGATGCATCACGTCGTCACGGTGCGGCGCTTGAAAAGTTGGCTTTGGACTCGGTCTTGATGGCCTTGAAAGATATTCTTGTCCGCGATGTCGGGGAAGTATCCGCCATGCTACCAAAAATCGGACAAGTATTGATCAGTGGTAATACCGCCATGCTCACCCTGTTGACTGGTCAGGGGGTGGAGACGCTGTTGGATCCTACCCATTGGCAAAAACGAATTGTCTGCCGGCCGGGCAGCCAGGATTCTTGGCGACAAGCCTGGTCCATGCCCAATGCCCAATTTCTCCTGCCAGATCCCGTGGGAGGATTTGTTGGTTCCGATCTTGTCGCCGACCTGATCGCCGTGGACCTGATCGCCGGACCGACCGGTTCCATGCTGTTGGATATTGGCACCAATACCGAAATGGCCCTTTGGGACGGAAAGGCCCTTCATGTCACCTCGGTGCCTGGAGGGCCAGCTTTTGAAGGAATGGGACTAAAAAACGGCATGCCCGCTGAAAATGGCGCCATCTATCGGGTTACGTTGACCGGTGACCCCATCGCCTTCCAGGTCATCGGCAACGGCAGTCCTCTGGGATTTTGTGGCTCGGGGTTGGTGGATATCGTGGCGGTATTATTGTCGCAGGGAATCTTGAAGAGTTCGGGTCGCTTCAATAAACTGAACCAGACTGAAGGATTCCCTTTGATACCCTCCGATCCTCGGACGGTGGTCACCGGACGCGATATCGATACCTTTCAACGGGCCAAAGCGGCTATGGCTGCCGCCATGGAAACGCTTCTCATGGAAGCAGGGATGGCGTGGGAAGACCTGACTCGCCTGGTGATTTGTGGCGCTTTTGGAAAGATGTTGAACTTTCGCCATGCTGTCGAGGTGGGTCTGTTGCCGGAGCTGAAAAAAGGGCGTTATGAAATGTTCGAACATGGGGTTCTGGCTGGTTGCGAATGCGTTCTGCTGCACCCTGATGGATTGAAATTATTTGAATCAACCTCGGATTTGATCACATTGGTCAACCTGTCCATGGTTCCGGACTACGAAAAGCGCTATATCGACCATCTGAGACTCAGGCCAATCATCAATTATTCTTCCAGCAAGGAGTGACAATGCTCCGATCCATCATCAAGGCTTATAATGAAGCGGTCTATGAAACCGACAAAGAGGCCGCCTTCAAGATCGTGGAAGAGGCCATGAAACAGGGGATAACGGCGGAAGAAGTGGTTTTTGATGTGGTGATCCCCGCCATTGAAGAGATGATGTCGATGATCATCCACGATCCCGACGCCAATCTGGCCCAGCATTTCATGACCGCTCAGATCGCCACCGAGGTCACCGAAAAAATGCTCACAAGGTTCAAACAGTCCCCCAAGATCGTAGGAACGGTGGTGATGGGGACCGCCTCGGGCGATCTGCATTCCTTGGGAAAACGAATCGTCATGGGATGCCTGAAGGCGATGATGGTATCCGTGGTGGATCTGGGCGTCAACGTCAAGCCGGATACCTTCGTGAATGAAGCAGTCCGTTTCAATGCCCAAGTCATCGGCATTTCCGCCATGATGGTTCATACCGCCACCGGAGAACATGGATGCCGACGCGTCCGGGAAATTCTCAAAGAGAGAGGACTTGAGCCCCGGATCAAATTGGTGGTTGGCGGAGCCCCCTACCGCTTCGATGAGTCGATGTACCGGACCGTCGGCGCCGATGGCTGGGCTCCCGATGGGGTGACCGCCGCCAAGGTCATCATTGATCTGATTGGGGAGGTACGCCAACATGACGCCACTTGAAATTCTCGCAGCCGCTGTCCATGGTGCTCCCGCACCTCGCATTCCCATATTCTGTCATCTGTTGGACCAAGGTGCCCGAGAACTGGGCTTATCCCAAAAACAATATTTTTCAAGTGGAGAGTATGTCGCCGAAGGGCAGTTGAAGCTGCGTAAGCGCTTTGGCCACGATAATGTCTGGAGCCTGTTTTATGTCGGCAAGGACGCGGAATTTTTTGGCTGCAAGGAAATCCTCTACTCCGATGACGGCTCCCCAACCGTAGCGGATTTCATCATCAAAGGATGGGATGACATCGAAAAATTGGTCGTCCCAGACGATATTACCGCCCATCCAGCCTGGGAGGAGACCGGCAAATGTTTATCGATCCTCAAACAGGAGGTCGGGGATACCCATCCCATCTGTGCCTACCTGACCGCCTCCACCACTTTGCCATCCTTATTGATGGGGATGGATCAATGGATGGAACTTCTGCTCATGGGGCCGAAGGATCTGCGCGATGAGTTGCTGCAAAAATGCTCGGAATTCCTACAAAAGAAAATTGCCGCCGTCAGGGCGGCTGGGGCCAATGTATTGGTCTACACAACCCCTTTCGGAACCACCCGTTTTGTAGGCAAAAAACGTTTCGAATCCTTCTCCATGCCCTGGATGAAACGCGATCTGGAGCCGGGGGGGGTGGATGGAGTCGTCTACTACTGCGGCATGGAGGCATTCAACGATGTCATCGAACCCGTCATGAATGAACTGAAAATCGGGGTGTATTACATCAGTCCGCTGGCGGATTTGACCGAGGCCAAAACGATCATCGGCAACAAGGGCGTGACTTGCGGTGTCATTGACGATATCAAGATGATCACCTGGACTCCAGAAGAAACCCGTGCTGAAGTCAAACGCCTGTGCGACATTGGCAAACCCGGTGAACATTTCCTCTTCGGCACTGGCGTGATGCCTCTGGCGATTCCAGAGGCCAACATCAAGGCCATGTTGGCGGCCGCCTTTGAGTATGGAAGCTATCCATGAACCAGGAAACTCGAATGATCCGCCTGGTCGGATGTGGCATCTTGAGAAAAGAGACCGACTTCCTGATCAGCAAAAATGGTTGGCAGGTGGATGCGCATTATTTGCAATCTTCGCTACATAATTATTTGGCGCGGCTTAAGACGACCCTTGTCGATGTATTGAATAAAAATGATAAGGAGAACAGGGAAACGGTAGTATTTTATGGTGCCTGCCATCCACAAATGGATACCCTGCTTCAAGAACGCCGATTACATCGAACCGAGGGACAAAACTGCATCGTCATGCTGCTGGGCTATGAACGATTCATGGACGAACTCTCTCATGGAGCTTATTTTCTACTGGAAGATTGGGCGCTTACTTGGGAACCGTTGTTGACTGGAATTTTTGGGAACAATATCATGGTTATTCGGGAGATCTTTCATAGCAGTCACAAATATATCCTGGCCATCCGGACCCCATGCTCGTCGGATTTTACCGAGGCCGCTGAGGCGGCGGCACGATTCGTCGACTTGCCGCTTAGCTGGACGGAGACCGGGCTGGATCATCTGGAATCCGTTCTGAGTACTGCATTGGGAAAAAATTGACATCGAGTGATGGGTGCCGTGGACGAATCAAACCCCGCCGAAATCAATGCCGAGGAGATGACGTCCCTCAAAGAGGAAAATGCCAGACTCAAAAGTCGGTTGCGCAAACTGGCCGAGGACAAGGCTCATCTCGAGCTGGTGATCCAGTTGATCGACCATCTCAACCCCCTTCCAGGGTTGGAAAACATGATCCAGTCCCTGTTGGCCAGTATCGTCGAAACCATCGGCGGCACCAACATCAAACTTTACTATTGGGATGAAAGGCAGTTGCTTTGCGTCGATTTTCGAAAAGGTTGCCAACTCCTTGAAGCCTTCGATGATCCGATGGTGGCCGAAACCGCCGAGAAACTGGCATTTGTCGAACAACTTGGCAATGATGAGGATGCTCTGCTGCGGGGAGATATCCATCCCGGTTCCTGGAGCTGGTCGTACCCCCTGATGGTAGGCAGAGAGCTGGTGGGTATCATCAAGCTGGAACATCTCCTCACCAACCCATCCTTGCGCCACTATTTTCCAGTCTTTTTTGATCAAGTGGCCCTGGTACTGAGCAACGAAATCCGCTACCAGGCGCGCCAGAAGGCACTATCCGAGTTGCAAAGGTGGGGGCATATTTCCGAGCATGCCGAATGGGGCATCGTCGTCGGCAGCGCCGACGGCCAAAGCATCGAGTTGATGAACCCGGCTTTTGCCCGCATGCATGGCTATTCGGTGGACGAGATGGTCGGTCAACCGATCCATGAACTGTTTGCCCCGGAAGTACGAACGGAGTTGCCCGAGCGCATCCGGCAGGCTCACGAACAGGGGCACCTGACCTGGGAAAGCTTGCATCTGCATCGGGATGGAACCATCTTTCCAGTCCTGGTCGATGTGACGGCGGTCAAAAACAAGGATGGCCAGGTCCTCTACCAGGTGGTCAACGTTCAGGATATCACTGAACGTAAACGGACGGAGAAGGAATTGCTCCTGGCCAGAGCCAGGGCGGAAATGGCCAACCGTGCCAAAAGCGAGTTTCTGGCCAATATGAGCCATGAGATTCGTACCCCGATGAACGCCATCCTCGGTATGGCCCATCTGGTCAATCAGACCGAGCTGACCCCGGAGCAGCGCGATTACACCACAAAAATTGCCACCGTTGGCCGATCATTATTGGGAATTCTCAACGATATTCTCGATTTCTCCAAGATTGAGGCGGGGCGAATGGAGGTGGAACATACCGATTTCCGTCTGATCCCGATTTTGGACGATTTGGCTACCATCATGTCGGTGAATGCCGCCGTCAAGGATTTGGAAGTCGTGATTGTTCCCGACCCCACCTTGCCGCATTGGTTGAAAGGCGATTCCTCACGTTTGCAACAGGTATTGATCAACCTGGTAGGCAACGCCATCAAATTTACCGAGTCGGGAAGCGTCACCGTCCGTGTCCGACGGGACATGGCCGAACAAACCATGATTCGATTCCTGGTCGAAGATACCGGCATCGGCATCAGCCCGGAACAAGTACAAAGATTGTTCCAACCTTTTTCCCAGGTCGATTCTTCTGCGCTGCGACGCTTTGGCGGCACAGGATTGGGCCTGGCGATCAGCAAGCGCCTGGTGGAGTTGATGGGGGGGAGGATCGGGGTGGAAAGTTCCCTGGGCCAGGGCAGTTCGTTTTGGTTCGAATTACCCTTGGAAGAAGGACAAACCTCTGATTCGCCACTGTTTCCCGGTTTGACTCATCGGACCGTACTGGTCGTTGATGATGACGCCATCACTCGTGAAAGTCTGTCATCCATCGTCGACATTCTCGGCTGGTCCGGTACGTTGGTGGAGTCGGGGAAGGCGGCCATCGAACATTTTAGCCAACATCCTCCCGATGATATCGTGTTGATCGATTGGCGCATGCCAGAAATGGATGGCTTGGAGGCCTGCCGTTTGATTCGCTCCGCGGTGCCGACGGGCAGGCTTCCTATCATCCTTATGATCACCGGCTACCATCGGGAGGCGATCCAGCGGTCTCCCGACATCCACATGGTAGATGCGGTCCTGATCAAACCGGTGACGCCATCAACTTTATACCATACGGTTGTTGAGATCAGTCACAAACGCTCCCGAGAAACAACATCGCAGATCCAAATTGTCGGTGGCAACCGGCTGCCTGGCATCCGTGTCCTGGTGGTGGAGGACAATGCCATCAACCGTGAGGTGACCCAAAAAATATTGGTGAACGAAGGAGCGAACGTGACCACCGTCGACAATGGTCACGAAGCTGTCATCTGGCTGGGGCGGCAGGCGAAGGACGTGGACGTGGTACTGATGGATGTGCAGATGCCGGTCATGGACGGCTTGGAGGCGACGCGACAAATCCGCAAAAATTTGAACCTTCACGACTTGCCGGTGATCGCCTTGAGTGCCGGAGTTCACCAGGACGAACGCAATCATTGCCTGGAAGCAGGGATGAACGATTTTGTCTCCAAACCTCTGGATATCGATCGACTGGTACGGGCGATTTCAGCTTTTCTTGCCTCCAGGATGGGCAGAGTCCTGCCTGCACCCTTGCTCCCACCTGCTGCGGATGCAGCGACTTCTTCCGCCTGGTCGCTCATCCCTGGACTGGATTGGCCACTGGCATTGCAACGGTTGGGAGGTGATGAAACGACATTGCACCGCCTTCTCCGACGCCTGGCAGAGGAATGCGAGACCGTGGTTGACCGCCTGCGCCAAGCTCTCGTTCAAGGACAAACGGCGACGGCTGCGGGGCAATTGCATCGATTGCGCGGTGGTGCCGGAAACCTGGGTCTGACCCGGATTGTAGAATTGGCGGGTGCCGCAGAAAAGGCCATTCTGGCACAACGAACAGATCAGGTCACCACGTTGTTGTGGGATCTCGAACTGGCGCTGGCTGACTTCAGAGCTGCGATCCCTGCCGTCGATGTCCAGAAACCGACACCCATGTCGCCTCAGGAATGGGAAAAAGTGCAACGGATGGTTGCCTTGTTGCGCGACGACAACCTGGAATCTGTTGATATTTATGAACAAATATCCCTGTCTGTGACGGGGTGGCTAGGCGAGGCGCGCGGGCAGGCCCTGGCTCAGGCAATGGCAAGTCTCGATCTGCCTTTGGCGATGCAAATCATCAAAGATGTGATGGCGGCGGGTGGGAAGGCTTGATCGTAACGTTGCTAGGACGTGTTGATATTCGATAATTCATGACCGGCGCGATTGTTGGTACGACTGCCATGGAGCAAACGGCCCTGGCTTTGCCCTTCCGACAGGGATGGCCACCTCGGAGCGGGCCGACACCAAGAAAAAACGTCGCCACAAGACCTTGATGAACAGAGCCATCGCCATGGTGCGTCAGGTCTCCCAGTGGTGCCAGCATCCATGGTTCCTCGTTGGAGATGCTGCCTTTGCATGCATCCCACTCGGATGGGCCCCAGAAAAACGGAAGGGGCCTTGATCTCGCCTCTGCCCCTGGATACCCGACTGTACGATTTCCCAGATCCCGTGCAATTTCCAACCAAGGCATGAAAGGCATTGATGGACCAACTGACCCCCAGTGCGCGAAATGGCCAAAGTCGAGCTGAACATGATAAAAAAAACAGGAACAGACTTGTTTTCATCGCAAAAACGGGTTATAATTGCAATATAAATTGATTTATTATTTAATTCATTCATATTTTTCACGGAATAACCAACCTGAAGAGGCGTCGATATGGCCAGAAATCTATTAAAGATATTTATTCTATTCTTGTTGGCAGCTTTCAGTTACAGGCCGGCTTGGGCAGAACGCGTTGTCACTAATTCTACCTTGTCACATTCATTCATTGGAATGGATGGCTAATTATTTATTGATATATAAAAATATTGAAAGAAAAAAGGGGTCTGGGGGATTGCCCCCAGGGTTTTGCTTTTGTTTTTTTGTTTTGACCTTGCTTTGCACGCACCCCTTTATCCGAAGCCAGATTCCCGCGTTCTTTTTGCGGGAATCTGGCGCAGGCGCGTGCCTTGGTTGTCCCTTCTTCGCGGTTTTAGCGAAGAAAGGACAACGCCT
>JADFZF010000109.1 GCA_015232645.1 Magnetococcales bacterium
TCGGCATCGCCGGCACCTCGAATCTCCTCGGCCTTCCTGGAGGCTTCGGCCAGGAGGACTTCCCGATCACGATCGGCGGTGGAGCGGATCTTGACCGCCTCCTCTTCCCCTTCCGCCCGGTATTGCTTGGCCTGACGTTCCCGTTCAGTCTGCATGCGTTTGAAAACCGCCTTGGAGTTTTCCATTGGGAGATCGGTGCGTTTGATGCGGACGTCCAGCACTTCGATGCCGTACTGGCCCGATTGCAGGTTGGCCTGAGTCCGGATACGTGCCATGAGATCCTCGCGAGCCCCCGCCACGATCTCCATCATGGTGAACTGTCCCAGGACCTCGCGCAGATTGGAATAGATGATATCGTTGATGCGCGAGGCAGCTCCCATTTCATTGCGCACAGTCTGATAAAATTTCAAGGTATCCACGATGCGCCAACGGGCGTAACTATCCACTTTGAGATTTTTTTTGTCGGCAGAAAGGATTTCCTGAGGTTCCTGGTCGAAAGCCAGCAATCGTTTTTCAAAATTATGGACATCCTGGAGAAAGGGAATCTTGAAGTGCAAACCGGGTTCGGTCACCGAGCGGACCGGCTTTCCCAGTTGCAGGACCAGAACTTGCTGGACCTGATGCACGATGAACGCCGACTGGGCGAATAGGACGATTCCGGCCAGGATCAGAACGACAATACCCAGATTCAATTGTTTATTCATTGTTTGGCTCCCTGGGCGGGTTGAGGCGCCGGAGCAGGGGTATGAGTCAGGGGGAGATAAGGGAGAACCCCACGTCCCGCGTCCGCGTTCATAACCACTTTTTTGGTCTTGCCGAGAATTTCCTCCAGGGTTTCCAGATACAGACGGGTACGGGTGATTTCGGGGGCCTTGTTGTATTCATCGAGCAGGGCCAGAAACCGGTTGACCTCCCCTTTGGCCCGGGCGATCTTGGAGGCTTTGTATCCTTCCGCCTGCTGGATGATTTGGGCTGCCTGCCCCTTGGCCCGGGGGAGGATGTCATTCTTGTAGCCCTGGGCCTCGTTGATGGATCGTTCGCGATCCTCCCGGGCACTGGCCACATCCTTGAAGGCGTGGATCACTTCCTGCGGTGGTGCCACCTGCTGCAACTGGACATTGACCACTTCGATGCCACTCTTGTAGCTATCCAGGATTTCCTGCATGGTGACCCGGGTATTGGTTTGAATTTTTTCCTTGCCGGTGGTCAGGGCGGTATCGATATCGTTGCGACCGATGACCTGACGGATAGCCGATTCAGCGGCATTACGTACCGTGTTGTGCGGGTCATCGCCGGGATTGCGGACGTTGAACAGGTAGTTGGCCGCTCCACCGACCTGGATGCGGTATTGCACCGACAGGTCGATATCGATGATGTTTTCATCGCCGGTCAACATCAAGGATTCCGCAGGAACCTCGGTATTGACCCGGCCCCGGGTACGATAGCCGATTTCGATCCGTTGGATCTGGGTCACCTGAGGGGTGTAGACATTTTCGATGGGATAAGGGAGGTGAAAGTGAGGGCCGGGATCGGTCGTTTCGACGTAACGACCGAAGCGGACCACCACCCCTTGTTCATCGGCGCCGACGACGTAGATGCCGGTGGCCATCCACAGCAGAAAAATGACTATGGCCGCTGCCGGCCATACCTGCCCACCCGGCAGCTTGCTCAAAAATTTCTGCTTGGCAAGATTGAAGATTTTATCCATGTCTGGAGGTTGAGGGGCGTTGGAGCCCGAGCCCCAAGGACCTTGCGGCCCCCCCCCACTATTGTTCCACGCCATGATTCAACTCCTTGATATGCCGCCAGGTCTTGCAGCCATGAGGGACTTGGCAAAGAGGCAAATATTCCCATCATTTTTTCGTTATGTAAAGGTACTATCGAGCATGGCGACCACCGCCAGGGCTGCGATGGCGGCGGTCTCGGTCCGGAGCAGGCGTGACCCCAGCGATACCGGCGTGACCGAGTGTCGCATCATCAATTCACGTTCGTTGTCGGACCATCCCCCTTCGGGTCCGGAGAGAATGGCCAGAGGGTGATGGCGATAGTCATGATACCAGTGAAACAGTGGGATCGGGCTTGCACGACAGTCAAGAAAAGCCTGCTTTCCAATAAATTCCGTGGACAAATACTGCGGCAACGATTGTGGGGAATGAAGCCCGGGAATCTTCGCCCGCCGGCATTGACGGGTCGCCTTGAGGAGAGTTTTGCCCCAGGTGGATGATTTGTCCTGGCCATGACGAGGTCCTCCAGTGGCCGATGAATGTTCGGTCTTTAGGGGGATGATATCGGTGGCGCCCAACTCCACCGCCTTCTGCAAGATCAGAAGCATCCGCTCCCGATCGGGCAGCGCGGGACACAGACGTCGGGGAACCGACGGCTCGATCGTGGCTGGCAGTGATTCGAACACCACCGCTTGCCTGAGATTGGGCAACAATCGGGCACGGTAGCAGCCCCCGTGCGGATCCACCATGGTCAGAATCTCACCCGGACGGGCCTGCCACCGCTCCAGAACTCCCTCCATCCCATCCGCCAGCGGCACCACCTGGTCCGACAGGGTGGCCGGGATGACACCCAGGCGAATCATGGTTTGATTCGACGGCGCGAAGCGATGGCCTCATGCAGGATTCCCCGCAGAATGGAGACCTCCCGATGATCCAGGGCCGCCCGGTGCAAAATGGCCTTGAGACTCCCCATCATATGGCCCCCCCGTCCCGGTTTGATGAAATCGATGGCCCTCAGTACCTCTTCCAGATGGGTGAACAACCGGTCCATCTCGCCGGCGCTCGCCAAGGTCCTGTGGACCACCGGGACCAGCCCCGCGGGGCGATCATCCTGGCCGCAGGCCAACATGATTTCATAGGCGACGACCAGCACCGCATGGGACAGATTGAGCGAACCATAGGTCCCCTGAGTCGGAATATTGCAGATACAATCGGCCCGCTCCACATCCACCGTCAACAACCCGGTCCGTTCGGTGCCGAACAATATTCCTCCGCGGGTGGCGTCCATGGCCTGGAGCTCCACCCATCGGGCTCCGAGCTGTCTGGGGGTCAGGACCGTCAGCCTCTGACCCCGGGCACGGTTGGTGGTTGCCACCAAAAAATTGAGGTCCGCCACCGCCTCCTCGACGCTGGCATACACCCGGGCCGTCGACAGGATCTCGCCACCGCTGGCGGCCAACTGGTAGGCCTCCGGGTGGGGAAATCGTTCCGGGGCCACCAGACGTAATTCACTCAATCCCATATTGGCCATGACCCGGGCCGTGGCACCGATGTT
Organism: Magnetococcales bacterium; assembly: GCA_015232645.1. Classification (GTDB taxonomy): domain Bacteria; phylum Pseudomonadota; class Magnetococcia; order Magnetococcales; family UBA8363; genus UBA8363. The sequence goes on from JADFZF010000109.1 coordinate 3,280, forward strand.
CCCTGGATGGCTCGTCCGATCCAGGATGATGACAGGCATTGCCTGCGGCAAAGATGACATGGTATCCCAGGTTTCCGATTGTTGCGGACTGGCCCAGCGCCGATATCGAAGACTGAACCTACCCGGGGAATGTGACCCAAATCAGGTTTGGATTCAATGTTCCTTTCCACAGGTGCAAAAGCAGTTCAAGATAACGGGGGACCAAACGGTGGTGCGCCGGGTGGGCCGTTCCTGGTTGGGCCTCGGCGACGGATGGCAACAACAACATCAATGATTGGGTTTGATCCTTGAAGTATAAGCAAGGGAGGTTCGACCATTCGGGTGCCAACAAACGAAAGCCTCAGGCTGTTCGGCGATCCGGTGCGACCAAAGTTCCGGACAAGGGGGAAACCTCTTCCTGGCGGCTCAGGATCACCCTGAGCCACTTCGCCCTTCCGGTCATCTTCCTATCGGCCCTGGTTTTGGGGTGGATCCTTCTCTCATTCATTCACCCCCGCGAGGTCCGCAATACCGTCCCCTGGCAAGCCTGTCTGGACTCTTCAGCTTCCGGCCCCCCCTATCCCAGTCTGATCGAAATCCCCGCTGGAACCTTTTCCATCCCTCGGGATACGCCCAACCCCTCGCCATGGGTTCCTGCCGGAGTCGCTTCCGTCGAAATCAAACGCCCTTTCCTCATTCAAAATCAAAAAATAAGCCTGGAGCAGTTCAGACTGTACGCCGACGATCTCGGTCATATGCAAAACTTCACCGAAAAACAACGTCTGCGCATCCGTCTTGGCAACCATTGGGACCTCGACGATGCCAAGGATGCCCTGGTCCATCATGTCTCCTATGAAGGGGCCTTGGATTTTGCCCAATGGCTGTCGCGAAGAACCGGTTGTGACTATTCCCTCCCCTCCCGGGAAGAATGGATCGCCGCCGCCATCTACCTGGCCGCCCACAAACCGCAAAAAACCGGCGATGACCAGGGCTCCGACCGCCTCATGACCAGCCTATTGCGCAGTGGTCGGGAATGGTCCCGTTCGATGTGCCCGCAAGGGTATTTCCTGCTCGGAAAAGACGAACATCCCTCGGCGGAATCGGAAAAAAAGGAAATATGCATGCCGGCGCAACTGACCATGGCCGGTTTCCGTCTGGTCCTCAATCCCCCCTCCGAGGCCGACGGCCCCAGGCTCGTCTCTGGGGAATTCCTCAAGATGGATTCGGGACATTCCTTGAGAAAGGCTGGCGGTCCACCATGAAAAAATGGCACCATGACCACCGCCTCGTGGCAAAAGAAGTCAATGATAAGGGACCCAACGTGATACGTCGATTCATATTTTTCAAATATTTCTGGGGCGCAATGATTCTTCTGGCCACCATGGGCACTCCCGTCCTGGCCAGCGGCGAAAATAATGTGGTATCGGCAGATTGCTCTTCCTTCGATTTTTCCGCCTTCAAAGACGGAAACAAGCTCAAATGGCCTGGCATCGTCCGGGTTTTGCGCCACGATGCGGTCCTGTTCGCCGATGAGAAAGGGTCCAAACGCGTTGGGTTTCTCGCTTTCAACCAACATGCGGAACTCCTGGATGCCAATGAGCACATGCTCCATATTCGCACCCTCCGTTTTCATGACCAAGCCGAAGCCACCGGCTGGGTCCTCAAAGAGGATCTGTTGTGCGGCAACCTCCCTTCCCGGGGGGAATCGGGTCTGGAAATGAAGTTCTTCATCAAAACTGAAAATTCCATTCGCCCTGATGCCACCTCGCCATCCGACGACACCACCTCCCCCATGGTACAAATCTATCAAGACCCGGAACTGAAAGATTGCGTCGGCGGCGAGGGCAACTGTCGCGGCGGCGCCTCCCGCTTTCACATGTATTTCGTTTTCTCCCAAACCAACGAGGCCTTTCTGTTGGCCGATCGCTTTCGTCTGGAAAAAGATGACCAGTTGCTCGGATGGGTGGCCAAAAAAGATGGTTTCCTCTGGAACAACGCCTTCAGCGTTCGCCCCAGGGAAGATCTCGTCGCCCCCGACGGCTCCAGCACCGGCACCATCTGCACCTACGAACAGCTCAAGGATGCCGTGGATCGCAACAGCAAGGCCTGCCTTCCCGTCCTTGGCGGTCGCGACTGGTTCAAATCGGCGTTGCGAATCCCGGTCCTCGACATGGTGGATCAGAGCGACAAACCCATTGCCCCCGAAGGTGTGGGAACCGCTGCCGGTCAGCGCCGTTTCTTCAAGGTCGCCCTCGCCCGCCCTGGGTTGGTCGGTCGCCGGGTCAGCGATGACAAGGTCGCCATCTCCACCGGCCTCGCCCAGCGCCTCATGCCCGGAGTCGCCTCCCTGGCGGCCAAAAAACATGTCGATATCTTCTTCCTCCTCGACGCCACCGCCAGCATGGATCCCTTCATCGACGCCGTCCGTGGTACTTCCGCGAAGCCGGGCATCGTTCAGGAAGTGATCCACCATCTGAAAAAATCCCAGGGCTTCAAGGATACCGAGTTCCGATTCGGCTTTCGCGTCTACCGCGACCCCTATGCCGACAAGGAGTTCACCGGCGGCCCCGGCGATGGCATCGGCGAAGGCCATCCCCTCCCCGCCCAATGCGACTTGAACGAATCCCAACAACGCGTCGCCTTCGAATCGTTCCAAAAGGCTATCGCCAAAGTCAGGGCTTCCGGCAATGATACCGATGACGATTATGAGGAAAATCTCTTCGGCGGCCTCTCCCAGGTTCTCTCCGTGGATCTGAAACCTTGTCCCGACAATATCAAACTCTTATTCATCGTCGGTGATGCCGGTTATCAAACCACTCGTCCGGCGATCAACGACCGCGGACGTGTCTTTCAAAAAGCCAAATATGCCAATCCCGTGACCACGCAAGCTTTGGCGTCGTTGATGCAACGCGGCGTCAATGGCCTGGGCGACAATCTGGTCACTTTCTTCATACAAACCCCATCTCTGGCCAGCAAGGCCAGGCATTCGAAAGCCTATACCACCGCCTACGTCAAATTTGAACGCCAGGCCAGGGAACTGTTGGAACAAACGTTGCCCACCGACAGCAAAATCTCCGATCATCTCCTGCGCCTGGATGAAAACGGGATGATCATCAAGCTGGTTGGAACCGTGGAAAAATTGAGTTCCAGCGCCCTGATCGACGAAATCATCCTCGATATTCACGGCGGTGGTGCCCTGGTCAACATCATCGACCGCCTGCGCCGGGAACGGGTGGACATCCCTGGATTATACTGGCATATCCTCAAAACCGGCGCCTGTGGTCAACTCGGCAAACAGTGCCAGGAGCGCGTCTACGATACCACCCGCATCGGCTTCATCGAAGCGGACGACAAGGTGGTGGAGGAACTGTGGGTCACCAGTACCGCATTGGCCTCCTGGATTCGTATTTTGCGCACCTTCAATGCCTATGTCGATCTCCCTGAGGCCCAATTGCGCCGCGCCTTGGGCAATGCCCTGGCGGTGGAGTTGCGACAAAACCTCCGCCTGCCCAATCCCACCAGCATCGGTGAATCGCCTTTGGAGTTCGTCCAAAGACGCGGCGGTCTGCCGGTCCGTAATCACAGTCCGCTTCTGAGTTACAACATCGGCGCCCTCCTGGCCGACAAAACCATGCGCGACAAGAATGGACGTCTGATTGCCTTGAGCCAGGATGGTTCCCCCTTGCTCGACAAGGAAGGCAATCCCTTGGCGGCGGTCCCCTTCTGCGAATTGCGCCGACTCGCCTCCTGGGCCATCAACTCAAGACAAATGCTCGAAATCATTGAAAATGATTTCAACAAGCCCGTCTTCAAGGTCGAACCTTTCCGCCCCGGGTCATGCCCCGATGCCACGGAAAATGGCAAAAGAATCGTCCAGGTGGACGGCCCCATTCATCCCGAACCTTTGGGCAACAGCAAGGCCTACCGCTACAGCAATACTTTTGGCGGCACCCTGGGGTATTGGATTCCTCAGGAGTATCTGCCATGAATTGGGGTTTACAGGTTCGTTCCGCCACCGTGAGTTGGGGGGGGGCATTTGATCTCAATGTCGGTGGCTTGAAGCTCGATGACGACAGCTTCTCCAGACGCCTGCCGGTCCTGGGACGCAGCGGCAGTGGCAAAAGCACCCTGCTCTATCTCCTCACCTTCCTCAAACGCCCCAAGGAGGGATGGGTTCGTTGGAGTTTCCCCGATGGTAGTCAGGCCTCCTGGGGTCCCAGGGGATTGGATCAGGCAGCTTCGTCGCTCTCCCTGACCGAAATCCGCCGTCGTTGTTTTGGTTTTGCCTACCAGAACAGCACATTGAGTCCATATTTACGCATTCGGGAAAACTTGCGCTACCCCCTGGAGCTGCGCGGGGGCATGTCACGCGAAGAGATGGACCGCAAGGTTTATGCCGCCATGGATCGCATTCTGTTGCGCGATGAAGAGGGGGCCTACATCGAAGAAACCTCTGCCGAAGAATTCCTGGAGCGTTATCCCAATGAACTGTCCGGCGGGCAGTTTCAGCGTGTGGCTCTGGCCCAAGCCATGGTTCACGACCCTTACGTCCTGTTTGCCGACGAGCCCACCGGCAATCTCGATGATGAAACCCGCAAGGAAGTCATGGCTTTGGTCGATCGTTGGCTGACCAAGGGCGATCGTCTGGTCATCTGGGTAACGCACCATCAATCGGACGCCTTGGACCCCAAAGTGAGCCATTGGCTCATGGTAGCCAACAATCGTTGTCATCTGCGCCTTAAAGGCGGGGCCCGGGATACTGGAAACGGGGCCCTGGAAGAATCTTCGGGATCGGCGGGTTCATGATGGGGTCGGAAAATGCGGCTCGCCTGGTAAATTTCGTTTCCGTTTAGATCCTTTTTGTTTGGAATGATTGAAAAAAAAAAGGGGTCTGGGGGATTGCCCCCAGGGT
>JADFZF010000010.1 GCA_015232645.1 Magnetococcales bacterium
TTTGGTGAGGCCGGATACCATGTTCTGAAAGAAGCCACGCCAAGCGCCGCGTCAACACTCTGGTTTTTCCAGAGCCGGCACCCGCCAAGATCATCACCGGACCGTCGGCAGCGGTGACCGCTTCCATCTGGGGGGGATTGAGATCGGCGAGCAGGGTTGGGGGGGGGGTTGGATCAATCATGGATTTTTGTCTGGTTGAGAAGGGCCATGTTGTACGCTCGAATCATGTCATGATTGGAAATCAGTCCGATGATGAGCGCCGGATTGTCGGGGTTGACGACGTAAAGTTGTTCCACGTTGTGGTTTTGAAAGTATAGTTGGGCCTGATAAAGGGTGTCTTGGGAAGAAATGGTTATTGGAGGTTGGCTTGGAATATCCCGGATCATGGCCAGATCATCGAATCCGCCGTCTTCAAATATTCGACGAAAATCCTGGAGGGAAATGGTTTTATTGCAGTGTCCCTGGCTGTCGATGACGATAAAATTATCATCGCGGGAGGATTTCAACATTTCCTTGAATTGGCGGATATTAATTGATTCATCAATTGTTTCGAAATTATTACGCATGATGGAGGCGACAGAGATATTGCGTAGCAGGTTGGCTTCGCGGCCTTGACGCAGATCGATTTTTTTACGTTTAAGGGTCTGGGTATAGACCGATTCGTGATAAATTTGGTTGATGAGTAAAGTAGCGACGATGGAGGCCACCATCAGAGCCAGCATGATACGGTAGTCGCCGGTGAGTTCGAACAGGATGAGGATGGAGGCGATGGGGGCCCCCAGGACCGAGGCGGCCATGGCGCCCATCCCCACGAGGGTGTAGGCCCCGGGGCCGGCGGAGATGGAGGGGAAGAGACTGTGGGCGATGGAGCCGAAACTTCCGCCCACCATGGCGCCAAGAAATAGACTGGGAGTAAAAACGCCGCCGGTGAAGCCGCTCCCCAGGGCAACGGAAGTGGCGATGATTTTGGCGAAGATGAGGGCGATCATGGTGGTGGCGGCCATCTCCTCCAGCAGGGCATGGTTCATGACATCGTAGCCCACCCCCATGATTTCCGGATACACCAGGGCGATGAGTCCCAGGGCGGCGCCGCCGATGATGGGCTTGAGGTAGATGGGAATTTTGATGGGGTGAAAAAGGTCTTCGGCCTTGAAGAGGGAGATCATGAAGAGAATGCCGGTCAGGCCGCACAACAGTCCGAGGCCGACATAAGCCGGAATTTCCCAAACCGAGACCAGGGTATAGGTCGGGACGATGAAGGCGGGGAAATCGCCCAGATGCATGCGGGCGATGACGGTGGCGATGACAGCCGACAGAACGATTGGTGAGAAGGTGGCCAGACCGTAGTCGGCAAGGATGACCTCCAGGGCGAACATGACACCGGCGATGGGGGCATTGAAGGAGGCGGCAATGCCCGCAGCGGCGCCACAACCGATGATGGTTCGCATGTGGCTGTTGGACAGAGGCATGAACGAGCCGATCCATGCGGCCAGGGTGGCACCCAGGTGGACGACGGGTCCTTCGCGTCCCACCGAGGCGCCACAACCGATGGAAAGCGAGCAGGAGAGTGTTTTTCCAAGCCCGTCGCGTACCGCCAGTTTTCCCCCGTGCAACGCCAGGGATTTCATGACTTCGGGGACGCCGTCGCCCCGTGAGCTGGGGAAGACGAAGTGGATCAGCGGGCCGACGATGGCGCCGCCAACAATCGGCATGATCAACACCTGCCACCAGGGAAGTTCTTTGACGATTTCGGCCACATTTTCGCGACCGCTTTGCATGAAAATAAATTGAAAAGATTCGATCAAGAGGCGAAACACAATGGCCCCGTAGCCAACCATCAAGCCGATGGCGACCGCGACCACGGAAAGGATGATATGTTCGTTAATACCAAATCGTTGGATAAGTTTGGACATGAAGGCTTCAAGTAGGATGAGCTGGTCGTCGATAAGAGTTCTGTGGCATCCCTTGTTGATACTAGACCCGTTGAGCGGCGCCTACAAGCGCAGGTACGGTTCCTGACCTATTTTTATTTTTGCATGTTGAAGTCTTCGGTCTTGATTTCCGTAGGGAACGGAGGTGGCAATCATGGAATGGAAGGAATGGGGGTAAAATGTTCGGCAGAGGGTTGATCAACCATTTTTTGAGTGGTTTTTGATGCCAATCCAAGGCACGGCAAGGGGAGGAGGATCGATTTTATCGTCGGTATCATAAGGAGAGGGTAGCGACAGTGGATGGCAAGCTTTGTCATCGTCGATCGCAAGGAATGGATAAAGGAGCGTAGTCATGGTGATCGAAGGGGCTGGGACAATGACGTTGTTGGCTCGATTTGAGGCCATCAAAATGACGGAATCGGTGAACCAGGGAATGGTCGGACAGGGATCGTCAGCGGGAAGCCGGGCGGCCCGTGTCGAGATTTCCAGAGAGGCGGTGGAGCGGTCTCAGGGAGGAAAACTGGGGGTGGCGTTTCCGTCGTTACTGGTGACCGAGGATGCCATGCGTTGGAATTTGACCCGTATCTTCATGGAGGCTTTGTTCGGTACCGAGGATCGGGCGGGGCAGGAAGCCCAGACAGGTTTGGCGGATGCCATCGTTGGGGATGCCGTTTATGAGGCCTTGAAGGGTCAGGGGACGGGCGAGGAGGGGAATCAATAGGTATGATTCTAATACGATTAATAATTTGCGTCAAGTGGTGAGTCGCTCGTGACCGCTACCCAGAAAAGTGTACTCATCACTGGATGTTCGACCGGCATTGGCTATCATGCGGCTCGGATACTCTTGGGGCGAGGTTGGCGGGTATTTGCCACCGCCCGTCGACCCGAGGATGTGGAACGACTGCGGGGAGAAGGATTCGAGACCTTCTGTTTGGATCTGGACTGCAATGATTCCATCCACGGGGCGTTGGCGTTGATATTGTCCCTGACTCAGGGGCGGTTGGATGCCTTGTTCAATAATGGCGCCTATGGTCAGCCGGGTGCCATGGAGGATTTGTCCCGGGAGGCCTTGCGGCAGCAGTTCGAGACCAATGTTTTTGGAACCCATGAATTGACCCGTCTCGTGGTGCCGGTCATGCGCCGACAGGGGGGAGGACGGATCGTACAGAACAGCTCCATCCTCGGTTTTGTCGCCCTCCCTTATCGGGGGGCCTACGTCGCCAGTAAATTCGCCCTGGAAGGGCTGACTCAGGCCATGCGCCTGGAGTTGCGAGGCAGCGGAATTCATTTCAGCCTGATCCAACCCGGATCCATCAACACCCCTTTCAGAAACAATGCCCGCAAGGCATTTTTAAAAAATATTTCCGTGGAGGTCAGTCCCCATAAGAACAACTATGGGCGTTGGCTCGACGAAAGGGAAAAAAATTTGTCCGAGGGATGGTTCTCCCTTCCCCCCGAAGCGGTTGTCAAAAAGGTGGTTCATGCCCTGGAGAGCCCCAGACCGCGCCTGCGCTACGGAGTCACTGTGACGACCCATGTGGCGGTAGTGCTGCGCCGGGTTTTGACCGTACGGATGCTCGATTGGTTTCTGGCCAGGGGCTGAAACCGTGCCTGGACGGTTCACTGCGGGCATGCCATCCCGGAGGTGGGGGGTCAGCGGGTCAGTTGATAGTAAAGTCGGGGCAATTGCCGCGGCAAATCGGAGGCCTTTCTGATCAGGACGAATTGGCCAGGCCCGAACAGATGGGTCGAATAAGCGCCCGCCTCGCGGTCGATGGTGACGCAAAAAGGTTGGATTCCCCATTTTTTGGCGTTCAACAGCGCCATGCGCGTATCCTCAATGCCATAGCGACCCTCATAGGTGTCAATATCGTTGGGTTTGCCATCGGTCAGGAGCAACAGCAGCCGTTTTGCCGTCGGTTGGGACGAAAGCAGGGCGGTGCTTTGGCGAATGGCCGTTCCCATGCGGGTGTAGAATCCGGGTCGAACCGCCTGGATACGCCCGCGAATGTGGGTGTCGTAGGGGGTGTCGAAAGATTTGATTTCATAAAAACGGACATGCTCCCGACGCCGAGAGGAAAATCCGTACAAGGCAAAGCGGTCCTGAGTGGCCGATAGGGCTTCGGCAAACAGGAACATGGCGTCGCGGATGACATCGATGACACGCATCTCATCATTGATCCAGGTATCGGTGGACAGGGAAAGATCCGCTAGAAGCAGGCAGGCCAGATCCCGATTCTGAAGGCGTAAATCGCGATAGAGACGATCCTCGGCCTCCCCCCGCCCGTGAAGCCGATCACACTGGTGGTGCAGGAAGGCATCCAGGTCCACCTCGGAACCTTCCTTCTGACGTCGCAGCCAGGCGCTGCCAAACCGGAGGGTTTCAAATTGCCCCCGCAGCCGCCGCGCCGGTTGACGTAAAGGTTCCGGCAGCTCACACCGTCCGGCGTGGCGGGCCATCATGGGTTGAAGGCAACAATGGTTGGGGATGAGCGCTTGTTGGCGAAAATTCCACTCCGGCAAAAGGATTCCCGAGCCGAGAGAAATATCGTCCTCGGCCTGGGAGGGGAGATCGAGGTCAAACCGTAACCGGTTGGCCCCGCAGGAGGGGTCCTGGGCAATACTCAATACATCCAGGTCCTCGGCGACCGCTGCAGCCGATTGCGTATCATCCTCCTCGTCGGTGGCCCGGTCGACGCGGACGAAATCGGCCCAACTGAAAATCGATTCAAATCGGTGTAGCAGCAATCCTCCCTCTTTTCGAGGCGGTTGTACGTAACGGGCCTGACGTCTTTCCTTATCCTTCCAATAGCTGGTCATACCGGAATGCTGCGCGGACTGCGGGTCGTTTGATTTTTTTGTGGTTGATCGCGGCAACGGAGGGTTGGGATGGGGCCAGAGGGGTACAGGCCAGAGAGGGTCGGTTGTTTTCGGCACGGATTGGTGTTGTTCGGGATCCAACAGGGCGGCGCGCACCGCCATTTCCAGGGCGGCCTGGTTGGATGGGAGTCTTGCAGGATCAGGTCGTTGCAGCAGATGGGCCTGAACCAATCGTCGGTAGCGGCTACGCAGACCGGGGAAGTCAGCCAACAATCGATGGGTGTGAAGTTGATTGCGTACAAACCAATCCTCCGGGTCGTTGTCGGCTTGGGGCTGGGCGGTCAGGGCCGCCAGCCAGATGAACAGATCGCGATTGAGGAGAAGTTCCGGGAAAATGTCCAGGGTGGCGGGCAGATGCAGTGCCTGCTCATCCACCCAGCACCAGGGGGTTTTCGTGCCGTTGCCTGCCAGACGCTCAAGCCAATGTCGGTGCGAACGGTGGCGGCAGTCGGGAACCGCTTCCAGGCGGAGATGACCATCGCCACCCAAGGCACGAAACAGGATACCGAGGGTGGTTTCGACATCGTCCAAATGCACCCGGGCCTTTGGAAAGCGACGGGAAGAACCATGGATGATCAGGTGGTTCCAGAGCTTGCCGAAGAGTTGTTCCATGAGCTGTTTATTCCTTTCGATGGGCACCGAAAGTATCGGGGAGAGTCGTATAATTACCAGAATGGATGACAATCTCAGTCCCTTGCCTCCATCGCAGAGGACTCCCCTCGGGGGAGTTTCCCCGTTCCTGATCGCAGGCCTCCAGGCAGAGGCCGCACTGGGCGCAGGAAGAGATTTTATTTTTTCCGCCGCGAGGTTTGAGCCGCATGGGACAAACCCGATCGCAGGACTGGGGGCAGCCCAGGCAGGTCCTGGCTTGGTCTCGCGTAAACACAGGAGCCAGAGCTGCACGGTTGGCCATCCAGATGAGGCTTTGAAACATGCCTACCGCACAACCGAAACGACAAAACAGATGGCGGGCGAAGAAAAAATCGATAAAAAGGAGGCCGGTGCCCATGGCGATGAATCGGGATTGGTTGGGCGTCAGGCGCAAGTGTAACAGATTATGGAAAATTTCCAGCGGTGGCAGAAGGTAGGTCAGTAAGACGACGGCCCAGACCAAGGCGGGCAGCAAGGCCATGGCGATCATTGCGATCCAGGACAGCAAGGTGACCGGCTTTGTGGCCGGTTCCCAGAGGGTAGGGCGACCACGCCATCGTGTCATGGTGCCGTTGATTGTTTCCACCATCGAAAAGTGCGGGCACAGCCAGGCGCAATAAAGGCGACCAAAGCGCCAGGAGACGATGATGAAAGCCAGGACCAGTGTCATGGCCGGCAGCAGGGCATGGGTCAGCACCGACCATCCTGCGGCCCAGGGGTGCGGATTGGGAGTAGCAATTTGAGCGTTCAGCCCCAGGGAAAGAGGGTTTCCGAACAGGATGAAGTGTCCACTGGTCAGGTCCAGGCGGAAGACATTCAGCACCGGGGCCAGCAGGAACAGGAGGAAAAACAGGCTTCGAGTCACCCATCGTCCACGTTGGAGGTGGGAATGTCGGGGGTGCCATTTGTTTTTCATGGTGTTGTCATTGACCGAAAGCGGCACCGACCACCTCCATCAAGGCTGCAACGGTATCGGGGTCGTCGCTGAGGGGTTCAGCCACAGCGGCGCGGCAGGCATCGATCGCTTCGAAGCCCCCCTGGATCAAGCGTGCGGCATAAACCAGAAGTCGGGTACTCACTTCTTCTTCCAGGTCATGGTTTTTCAGGGCTCTCAGGGCGTTGCCCAGGTTGACCAGACGTCTGGCGATCTGTGGATCGATGTTTGTTTCCTTGATTACAATTTTGACCTCCAACTCCGGAGGGGCCAGGGCAAAGCGGAGGGCGACAAAGCGTTGTCTGGTGCTGGGTTTGAGACCTTTCATCAGATTTTGGTAGCCGGGGTTGTAGGAGACCACGAGCATGAATTCGGGGGGGGCTGGCAACGTTTCGCCCGTACGTTCGATGGGGAGGATGCGTCGATGGTCTGCCAGAGGGTGAAGGGCTACGGTGGTATCCTTGCGGGCCTCCACCACTTCATCCAGGTAGCAGATTCCCCCCTGTCGAACCGCCTGGGTGAGGGGTCCATCGTTCCAGAAGGTGGTGCCATCGCCAATGAGGTGTCGGCCGATCAGATCGGTGGCGGTCAAATCGTCGTGACAAGCGACGGTAAAGAGTGGCCGTCCCAGTCGATGGGCCATGTGGGTCACAAAGCGGGTTTTACCGCATCCGGTGGGTCCTTTGATGAGCAGCGGGAGTTGTTTGTGATAGGCGTATTCAAAGAGGGCGATTTCATGTCCAATGGGTTGGTAGAATGGGGCGGTTTGGGACAGGTTGGCGACTGGTGTCATGACAGGAGGTTCCGATGGATGGGAATTGTCAGAGAGCATGTCCGGGGAAATCGAGAGCAGGCCAGCCAGCGGGAGGGGTCTGGGACAGGACCATTTCCTGTCCCGACCCATCCCATGGACCAGTCGGGGTTGTTTTTTCCGTTGGCCGGACCCGGCTTGATCTTCCAGGAGGGTTGGGAAGGGGCGGACCCCTTCCCGGCATCAGCAACATCGATGGGATGGTTGAAGATAACGGTCAAGAGGAAGGGGCCAAATTTTTCCGACCGGCAAAGAAGCTGGTCAAGTAGAGAATCAACCCCAGCAGAAAGAACAATCCAGCCCATTCCCGCAGCCAGTAGAACAGATGGATTTGATTTTGTGTTTCCATGAAAGGGGTCGGGGGTGAGGCCATGCGTTGCAGATGAACCTGCAGGATGCCGGCACCGGTCAGAAACAGGGTGATGGCGATCATGGAGCCGGTCATCAGCCAGAATGACCAGACTTCGAACCGTTGCGACCATACGCCGCTGGTGGCCCCATGGCCGCGTAACAGGGGCATGGCATAGGAGATGATCGCCATGACGATCATGGCATAGGCCCCAAAGAAGGCAAGATGACCGTGGGCAGCGGTAATCTGGCTGCCATGGGTGTAGTAGTTGACCGGGGATAGGGTATGCATGAAGCCCCAGATTCCGGCCCCGAGAAAGGCCATGACGGCGGTACCCAAGGCCCACAGAGTGGCTGCCTTGTTGGGATGATTGCGGCGACGGCGGTTGATCATGTTGAAAGCGAACACCACCATCATGAAGAAAGGTATGGGTTCCATGGCCGAGAATATGGAACCCCACCATTGCCAATATTCCGGGGTACCGATCCAGAAATAGTGGTGCCCTGTACCGATGATTCCTGTAATCAATGTCATTGAAATGATGACATACAACCATTTTTCGATGATTTCTCGATCGACGCCGGTGACTTTGATCAGGATGAAGGAGAGGATGGCGCCAAGGATCAGTTCCCAGACCCCCTCCACCCAAAGGTGGACGACCCACCACCAGAAAAATTTATCCAGCACCAGGTTGACCGGGTTGTAGAAGGCAAAGAGAAACAGCAAAGCCAAACCCAGGAGCCCGCCCAGAAGGATCATGCTGATGACGGTTTTTCGTCCTTTGAGAACCGTCATGGCGATATTGTAAAGAAACCCCAGGCAGACCACGACGATCCCGATCTTGGTGATGGTCGGTTGTTCGAGGAATTCCCGGCCCATGGTGGGGAGGAGGTCATTTCCGGTCATTTTGGCCAAAGCGGCATAGGGAACCAGGAGGTATCCCAGAATCGTCAGGGCGCCAGCGACCAGGAAGATCCAGAACAGGGCCAGAGCCAATTGGGGGCTGTGGAGTTCGGTTTCGCTTTCCTCGGGGACCAGGTAATAGCTGGCGCCCATGAAGCCGAACAGGAGCCAGACGATGAGGAGGTTGGTGTGGACCATGCGGGCCACGTTGAATGGGATGTAGGGAAACAGAAAGTCTCCGACAACGTATTGTAACCCCATAATCAGTCCGAAGACGATTTGTCCGGTGAACAGGCCAAGGGCGGCGATGAAATAGGGTTTGGCCACCGATTGTGATTGGTAAGTCATGGGATGATCTCCGTTAGCCCTCGATGTTTGGCGGCCACTGGGCGGTGTTGATTTCGCTGGTCCACTTTAAAAATTCAGCGATGGCTTCCAGTTCCTGTTCCGACAGGTTGAATTGGGGCATTTGCCGTCGCCCTTTGATGCCGGTGGGCATGGATTGAATCCAGCCTTTGATGAATTCCTTGCCTCCTTGGGCACCTCCGCGACGTTGATAAACGTTACCCAATTCCGGGGCAAAATAGCCTCCTTCTCCCAGCAGGGTGTGGCAGCCGATGCAATTGTTGTTTTCCCAGATTTTTTTTCCCAGGGCCACCATGGGAGTGATGTTTTCCCGGTGATCTCGTTGCGGCAGGGCGCGAACAGTTCCCATGGTCAGGGCGAGAAACAACAGGATGAAAAAGAGGCTTCCTCCGATAAAAATATTGCGTGCCGTGGTTTTTGTGAATTGTTCACTCATGATTTTCAGGCTCCCGGGGTCCATGAAATGGTGTATCCTGTGGCTTCTCCAACCGCTTTCGTCTTGTCAGGATGAGGGGGCTACCATTTCCGTCCGGGGGGGTTGGGACGGTTTCGTATTTTTTCATTACTTGTCTCCTTGGTTGTGTGATGCGGTTGGCATCCACGCTCAGACGGATTGAATCACTTCAGGCTGTTTGGAAAATGGGATGGACCTGGGGGATGGATTTCCCATCAGAACCCCGGGATTGAGGCTAAAATAAATCTCCTTGGGATTGGTCAAAGAGACAGCAAAATGGACGCCACCATTATATCATATTGTTTTATTGTTTCTTTTTAATAAATGGATTGTCAGGGGCAACCCCCCCATGTTAACTTGACAGTTAAGTTTACAGTTCAATTCAATGGTGAACATTGGAGGGAAAGCACGATGGAAGATTGGCGTCCCTTTCTCGATGGCCTGGAAGAGGGGGTCATTTTTTTGGATGAGAAACGTTACGTTATGGCCATCAACCGGGCGGCGTCGCGAATGATCAATCAGGATTATGAAAGCGTGGTCGGGCGTCTCTGTCCCACCCTGTTCGAAGGAGTCCGTTGTGCCCAGGCGTGTACCGCGCAACGAGGTTGTTCACTGGTTCCATCCCAAGCCCAGATGAGTCGCACACTCGATCTGACCTTGAAGCAACCGGAACGGACTCCGATCGTCCTGCGCATGTGGTCGGTGCTGTTGGCTGGAAAGGAAAAATCGGCGCGTTATGCCATTATTCTGAAAGATCGAACCCGGGAGTCTCTGTTGGAGGAGGAAACCCGGGAGCGGTTGCGTCTTGGCGGCATGGTGGGGCGCAGCGCGGTGATGCGACAGCTGTATCAATCCATCATGCAGGCCGCGCTCAGCCCGGCGACGGTTTTGATTCAGGGAGAGAGCGGAACCGGAAAGGAATTGATCGCGCGCGCCCTGCACGACAATTCACCGCGTAACCGTGGTCCCTATATCCGGGTACATTGTGCGGCATTTCCAGAAAATTTACTGGAAAATGAATTGTTTGGTCATGTCAAAGGGGCATTCACCGGCGCGGCCACCGACCGGCCAGGCCGATTCGAAGCGGCTCACGGCGGGACGATTTTTTTGGACGAAATCGGAGAGATTTCACCCCAGTCGCAGGTGAAACTGCTTCGGGTGCTCCAGGAGAAGGAGGTCGACCGGTTGGGAGAGAATCAACCCAGGAAGGTGGACATACGAATCATCGCCGCCACCAATCGAGATCTGGCGGCCATGGTGAGCCATGGCATGTTTCGAGAGGATCTCTACTACCGGCTGAACGTATTAACCATCCATGTGCCGCCCTTGCGCGATCGTGACGGAGATATCCCGTTGCTGGCTCGGGCATTGTTGGGGGAAATGGCCCTTCGCTATGGACGCAAGGAAATCAATCTTTCCGAGGAGGCATTGGCGCTGTTGGAAGGATTCGTCTGGCCCGGCAATGTCAGGGAGCTGGCCAACGTATTGGAAAACGCATTGGTTCGTGCATCCGGAGATCGGCTGTTGCCAGAGCACTTTCCGGCGACGATGGCCGCCAGGATCACCGCCAATGTCTCTGCCAATCCCGGCAGCCAGGCAACGAAACTGGAGAAGGTGGTTCGTTACTATCGCCAGCCGCCCGATCTGTCGGAAAGGGAAATGATTATCAATATTTTGAGGGAAACGGGATGGAACAAGGTGTGGGCCGCGAAAAAATTGGGGATGTCGCGCACCACGTTGTGGCAACGCATCCGGCGGTATGCCATCGACCAAGAGGGGTAGGGTGCCCGAAGCTGTTTTTTCCCAGGTCGGGCCGCGGAAGGGGGAGGCCCCCCCTTCCATCCAACCCGTATGATGCTTCGAAGTTGGGAAGATATGGCTTCAGTGGTGACTTGGAAAGATTATGCTTGAGGTCATCAAGGCGACGAGGCCATTATGATGGAATTTGATCTTTTTTGACCAACCGTTCACCCAGTTTTTGCATGTTGCTCATGGATAACAGGTGGGCGTAGACCCAGCTCAGCTCTCCCGAGCGGAACAGCTCCAGGGCCTTGGTTCTTTCCAGTTGCAGCAGCTTGTTTTCGTCGATACCCAACAATCCTCCCATGGTCAGGCTTTGTCCATTGGGTAATTGTACCTGGGCCCTGATTTCGGTAAAAAGTTCCAGATCTTTTAATCGGTTGACGAAGATCTCCGTGCGTTGATACTGGGCCTGATAGTCCTGCAAAAATTTGATGGCATTGTTTAAGAATTCGGAGGGTTCGCCATTTTGGGTGAACAAGGGACGGCCATCGGTGCCCAAACCGGCAAAAGTCTGGTCGATACAGACGGTTTTTTTATCCTTTTCCTGATCCGTTTCAGCCAGAATGAAGGGATAACGACGGACAAAGGCGGGGATGTAGTGTGCATCCCAACGGTTGTCATGACCGACGAACAGGTTTTCATCATTGCGCAGGCCCAGCAGGGCGACTGGAATGATCAATTCGGCCGCTTTGGTGAAGACGATGCAGTATTCCTTGGCGGCGAGGGCAAATTCGACCCCGGCAAGCGGTACCGAATTGGTTTTGCGACTGAAGGAGTAGAGATCGTCGGCGATTTTGATGCACAGGTTTTTGTGCTCGTCCTTGTTGAGTGGAACCGGTTGTTCGTAGAAAATGATATGAGACATGATATGATACCTCCAGGTTCCTATTTTAATTTGGAAACGTTTTCGGAGTTGATAATCGCTGGGGTTTTATCCATGATTTCTTTGAGCAATTGTGCCCGCAAGGTATCCATTCGTTGTTTTTTCAGTCCGGCGATCAGGATGGGTTTGGCTTCCTCCTGGGTGCGGACGGAGGCGGGTTTGCTTTCAATGAGCTTGATGATGTGCAATCCTTGATTGCTGTGGAAGGGTCCTTTGATATCGCCGGGCTTCATCGATTCCACTTCTTTGCCGATTTCCGGAACCAGTTGATTGATGGCGATCCACCCCATATCCCCGCCATTGGGAGCACTCTCGGTATGTTTGGAATGTTCTTTGGCCAAGGCGGCAAAGTCGGTCCCCTTGGTTTTGGCCTTCTTGGCCAATTCGACCATTTTTTGCGTGGCGGCTTTTTGTTCTTTCTCCTCACCATCCAGGGGGAGGAATATTTGCGCGATATGGGCTTGGGGTGGGACCGCAAAATTTTTCACATTTTGTTGGTAGGCTTCCTTGATCATGGCTTCGCTGGGAAAGGAGTCTTCCGGTTTGGATTTGGAGTTGAGGTAGGCCTCCAGGAGGATTTTGTCCCGATCGCGTGCCATGACCCATTGGATGGCGGGTTGCTTGTCGAAACCGTTGGCGGTGGCCTGCTGAACAATGAATTTTTTTAGCAATTCTTCACGAATGGTCTGATCCAAAAGTTTGGGGCTGGCAAGAACCCGGGCTTTGGCTTTTGGATCGCTGTTTGCGAACAGTTCATTCAATTCATCCGCATACAGTTTGACATCGCCCATGGTGGCAATGACCGTTTCGGATTCGGCTGCGGGAGGATTTTTTGTAGCTTCATCCTTGGCCATGCCTTCCAGGGGTACCAGGGAGGAAAGGCTGAAGCACATGACCAATCCGACGATGGATAATCTGAGTATGTTTTTTTTTAAAATTGACGGCATAGCCGCAGCTCCTTTTCCTCAGGAATCAGGTGTCTGGTCTCAAACCAGGCTCGATATGGGTACCGAGTCGGTGTAACGTACAATAATTGACGGACCTCATGCAATTTTTTGTCGTCGGATTGGGATCAAGGGTTCTGCGATGTTATTCGGGCAAACAAGGACATATTTTGCTGCAACGGGTTTCAAGCTACAGTTTTTCTTTTCATGGCCACCGTTAATTTGGATTCACAAAGTTGGCATAGCGTTGTTCCGACTCAGCAGCCACCCCTTCGGAATGGGTGACTGAGGTATTTTCTTCAGTTCGGTGATTCAAGTTGTTCTGGAGATTGTCGCGGGTAGACAGCAGTCGCAGATCCCGGCGCAACTTTCCAGCGACATGGTCAAGCTGATGTTGGGAAGAGGGGGCCTCGGCCATTTTTTGTAAAATATGATATCCCATGTCGCCTTCGATGGGGCCGACGATATCTCCTTCATGTGTATCCTTTAATGCACTTTGGAAGGCGGGAGGAAGTGCGGTCATGGCGACTAGTCCCATGTCGCCGCCCAGGGATGCCGTCGCTTGGTCCATCGAAAGCTTGCGCGCCAAGGTGGCAAAGTCGGTTTGATTTCTTTTCGCCATGGTCAGGAGGGACAGGCTTTTGACGCGAGCCGCTGAACGGTCGTCGTTGAAGGGTATGAAAATTTGGCGCAAATGGATTTGGCGTGTGGTATTGGCACGTTCCATCGGTTCCTGGTTGTGCGCCACCATGGTCGGTTCAGGGTAATCGGGTTGAGGAGTGCTGACGGCGGGGAGGTTGGTGGAGCGCCAGGTTTCGTCCTCGGTCGGCTTTTGGTAGCGTAAAATATTGGACCGAGCCAACGATATGTCAAGCTGAGCCTGATGAACCAATAGTTTCTTCAGGATTTCGCGACGAATTCGCCACTCCAGGGCCTCAGGGTCTGCCAGTAGCCGGTTTTTCACTTTTGGGGGCAGACGATCCAGGTAGTGTTGCAATTCGTCAATGTTCAGTTGCACCTCTCCCATGCGTGCGATCACATCCGCAGCGGGTTCCCTGGAGGTTTCCTGGGTATGATTCATGGAGGCCGGTGGTGGAATGGGGGGCTCTTCCACGGGAGGTGTCAAACATCCAGACAGCAAGGATGGTATGAGTGCGGCATAAAATCTGGCGTCGTGACGGTGACAGGTAAACATGGAAGGATACCTCCCAAAGCCGATGGTGTTGGATTTTTTGTATGGTTCCGACAGCGGGGCCAACAGAGACAGATATCAAAATAAAATTGATTCCCCCTTCTGAAACAGAAGATTTCGGGGTACGCAGCGATGTTCTGAAAGGGACTAGCAAAAGGGCTGCCGAAACGTCAGGTCCGGCAAGTCCGGGGGGGATAGGGGCGTTTGGGTCGAAAAAGAAACTTGAAGCCCGGGCTGAGTTTGGGCCGAAGCCCACAGGTGATTCTATTTCCTTTCCGACTTCATAACGGAATTTTTTTGTTGCGTTGAGTGCCATCGATGCTTCGCGTGCAGGAGGGGGAGAACCTTGGAATCACAACCTGTCGGCTTTGCCCCGACCTCCCCTGGGAAGGGATCCGTCTCTTCGTGGACCCATCTCATGAACTGGTTCATACTTGAAGTCAACACACTCTAGTGAAATTTCCATTGACTGTTGATTGGCGCCTCAATGGACGCGGCAGAATTCGCGGTGGTGATGGATTCAGTGAGTTGTAATTTCAAATCCCAGTCTGTATGGGACATGGAATCCTGCAACAATTTGCACAGGGCATGGAGCAGGTGCTGGTCCAAGGCCAACTCAATGCCAGGGCCGGTTTCGGGATACAGCGCCAGGACCACAAGATTTGGTTTCATGGGGAGCAAGCGTGCTTTGGAGATCAAGATCGGCTCCAAACCCATGGGGGTCGTTTCAGCCTGGGCCTCGAATTGAGTATTGAAATCGGCCTGGGAGATCGCCGATTCATGCATCATCTCCATGACCGCGGCACGGGCTTGCGGACTATGGGAGGCCTCGGGGCGGACCTGTTGTGCCACGGTTTGCGCAAGTCCTGGCCATAATCGTTTGACAAAACGCCGTGTCAACCAAAAACGAAATTCTTGTCGATCCAAGGTGTTGATGCGTAACATCATCCTGTCGGCGATTTGAGAGTAGATGATTTGCATTTGATGAAGGCGTTGTGGATTGGACATGGTATTCTCGCTCAGGCCATCAGAGCCCCGGCGCAGGATGATCCGCGTCCCGCGGTGCAGGCGAAACAGTGATCGTCAATGACTATAGGGCGTTTGTCGAGGAAAGTTGGATCGAGGCCGGAAATTTGCGGTGGAATGGAGGCCTGGATGGGTTTTTGCAGCGCCAGGTTGAAATCGCAATCGAACAAGGTGCCATCCCAGGCGATGCTGATTTGGTGCCGGCACATGAGATGATCCAACGTTGCCGGATTGAATGAGTCCTGCAACAGCCGATGGTAGGAATCCTGACGGCCTAAACGGGCAAGATCGGCGTGAAAACGACCGATGGGCATATTGGTGATGGTCAGAAGGCGGGAGAAGACAATGCCATGGCGTTCCATCAATTGGCGGCGGAAATCCGATTCCAGTTGGCAAGGATCAGGGGGAAGTTGCGGTCCCAGGGGATTGTAGACCAGATTGAGGATCAATTCCGGGTCATGGCCATATCCCAGATCGTTGAGTTGTCGCAGGGCAGCGATGGCTTTTTGATAGCCCCATCGTCCCCGCTGCTGATCGACATTGGTCTCGAGGTAGCAGGGGAGGGAACCGATCAGGATCACCTTGTGATGGCGAAAAAACGAGGCCATCTGTTCCATTTTTGGCTCCAACAGGACCGATAGATTGGTGCGTACCTGAATCGGGAGACGCTGCAGAGCCAACGCATCAATGAATGCCGGCAGATGGGGGTTGAGTTCAGGGGCGCCGCCGGTAATATCCACCAGGGTGCAGCCGCATCGTTTGGTCAGTCGGACAATTTCCTCCATGACCGGCCATGTCATCTGTTCGTTTCGTGTGGGCGAGGCGGAGAGGTGACAATGATGGCAGTTCAGGTTGCATCGCAAGCCGACGTTGACTTGAATCACCTTCGGAGGTCCGCTGATGAGTTCAGCCCTGCCGGTGGCGTGTAAAATGGTCTCCCTGAACGCTGTCATTGTAGGTGCCATTAATATTCGTTATATTTCAACGATTTTCCATAAACTTTAGAGGTGGGGTATTTTTGTTCATTGATGGTCATTTTATTCCAGGCCGCCTCCAGGGGGTCGATGTTGAAGCGAGAGGCGAGCATGGTCAGGTAGATCATGACATCGCCAACTTCTTCGGCCAAAGCCTGACGCTTTTCCGGAGCGAGGGAGTTGCTATCCTGGACATCCATCCATTGAAAGATTTCCATGATTTCCGCGGCCTCGACACTCAGAGCCATGGCCAGGTTCTTGGGAGCATGGAAGGTTTGCCAGCCACGATCGCGGGCAAACTGATCCAGGGCTTGGCCCAGGGATTGACCATCTTTGGGAAAAGGAGCAAGGCTCATGCGATATTCTGACCTCAGGGGGTGGTCGACTCGGGTGAACGGCGTCAACATTATTGTGGGTTATCATAATCTGTTTTCAAGGGGAAGTGAACCGGTCAGTTGGTTCTTTTTTGCGTCCGTTTCAGAGAGATCGATCCATGAGTGCTCAAATTCGATATTTTATTGCCATTTCGCCACCGGAACATTTTCGAAAAAAGTTCGAAGCGCTGTGTCGGGAAGGGACTCGTGGTTTTCCCGAGTTACGTTGGTCAGAGGTGGAAAACCTGCATATGACATTACGATTTTTAGGGGCAGGATCGACCGATCCATTGGCCGCGGCCAGATATGGCCTGGACGAAGCAGGCAAGCAAAGCCCACCTTTTTCCTTGCGCTTGGGAGATTGGGGTGGTTTTCCCCGGTTGTCCAGGGCGCGCGTTCTCTGGCTGGGGGTGGAACAGGAGGGGGTGGATTGCCTGGTCGCTTTTGCGGCAAGAATGGCTTATATTCCTGGCTGGCCCCCTGCAGATCATCCTTTTGTACCGCATGTGACCATGGCCAGAAGTCGGACGGGCGTAGTGCTGGATCGGATACGGTTATCCAGGTTGCCACTTGTCCATGAGGAGTGGATGGTGGATTGTGTGCATTTGATGGCCTCCATTCCCACGGCTCACGGGGTGCGTTACCTGGTGGAACACACGTCCCGATTGTCCGGTCAGGGGGTAGCGCCCAATGGGATCGCGGAATCCTTGGTAGCTTTCAAGCTGGCTTTTGCCAATGGTGAACGAAATTTTGTGTTGGAGGATTCTGGTGATGGCGTCGAAGAGCCATTTTGGATACGGTGGAGCGAGCAGCAGGGATGGGTTCGTTGGCAGATTCTTTCCACCTGTGACCACCAATGCCGGTTGGGAACTCTTACACCTGCTGGGCAGACGGTTTTGCAATTGGATGCAGCTGGGAGTATGGGCTGAGAGGATTAATGATATTATTTTTATTATTTTTTCGTCATTTGTCATTCGTTGATCGGAGTATGGGGAAGGGGTTAACCTCTTGAGTTGGCGTCCGACGGTTGACGTTGTTCCATGCCGGACAATCTGTTTAGCGCTCAAGCAGGGTGGAGTAGCAACCAATCACGACCTGGAGCAGATTATGAATCCCAGGGGATAGGCATGATTGGCGAATCATCATATAGTTAGCCCATACAGTTTAGGCTGCGGCAGAGGCAGCGGACGGCTGCTGTCTTGGGATAAATTAATTCATGATCGTTAATTGATTCAGTGCCGGAGAGGGAGAGGAGATTATGGGTTGGAAACATTTGAGTCTTGGAAAAAAAATCATGGTCAGCATCGGCAGCGTGTTGATCATACTGCTGGGGGTGAGCGGCTGGTCGTTGCGTGGTATCGACACGATGGTAGCCAATGGTCTGGAGGTGGTCAACGGTAACAAGCTGCGCGGGGAATTGTTACAACGCGAGGTGGATCATCTCAATTGGGTCAACCGGGTGAGTACGTTCATCAACGACGAAAAGAGTACCGAGATCGGGGTACAGCTTGATCATACCCAGTGTGCATTTGGCAAATGGTATTACGGTGACGGGCGCAAGCATGCGGAAGAATTGGTTCCCGGTCTTCAGCCGATCTTGAAGGAAATCGAGGAACCGCATAAACGTTTGCACCAATCGGCGGTCAACATTCAGAAGGTTTTTAAACGCGCGGATCCCAATCTTCCCGAGTTTCTGGCGCAAAAGGAGACCGATCATTTGGCCTGGTCGGAAAAGGTGCAAGCCGCCATTTTGGCGGGAGATCAGGAGTTGAAGGTGGAATTGGATCCCACCAAATGTGGTATGGGAAAGTTCATCTATGGCGAGGGGGGCAAGAAAATGGTGGCCGCCGACAGCCAGCAGGCCAAGCTCATGGATGAGATGGAACCGGCTCACCGTCGATTGCATGCCGCCGGGGAGAAGGTTCGTGATTCCTTGCGCAAGGGGGATGTGGAAGAGGCCAAACGTTTGTATAAGACCGAAATTCAGACGGAACTGGCAAGTGTTCGTGGAACTTTGAAAAAGATGCAAGATACGGCGCGAGCGTCCCTCCAGGGGAAAAAGGAAGCGGAGCAGATTTTTGCCACCGAAACCCAGCCCAACATGGGCACGCTGAAAACACTTTTCCATTCCATGGAAAAGACGTCGAGTGACAACATTCTCAATGAAGATCAGATGTTGAGTCAGGCATCGCAGATCAAGCAAATATTGATCATAGTCACATTAGTGGCCATCATTTTGGCCATTTTTTTGACGGTAGTCGTCCCCCGGATTATTACCAAACCCATATTTTCCGCCGTAAAATGCGCCGAAGATGTGGCCGAAGGAAATTTGTCTTGTAAGATTCACACCGACCAGAAGGACGAAATTGGACGGATGGTTCAAGCCTTGAATGAAATGACCGTTCGTCTGCGGCAGGTGGTTTCCGAGGTGAATAACACGGCAATGGGCGTGACTCACGGCAGTCAGGCGTTGTCGGAAAGTGCCCAGGCCATGTCCCAAGGCGCCAGCAGCCAGGCGGCATCCATCGAGGAGACTTCGGCAGCCATGGAAGAGATGGCGGCAAACATTCAGAAAAATACCGACAATGCGGAAATTACCGCCACCATTTCGCAAAAAGCAGCCAGAGATGCCCAGTCAAGCGGGCAAGCGGTGGGAGAGGCGGTGACGGCCATGAAGGAAATTGCCGCAAAAATTTCCATTATTGAAGAGATTGCGCGTCAGACCAATCTGTTGGCACTGAATGCGGCCATTGAGGCCGCGCGAGCCGGTGAACATGGCAAGGGCTTTGCGGTAGTCGCCGCCGAGGTGAGAAAATTGGCTGAACGCAGCCAGAGTGCCGCCGGGGAGATCACCCAGTTGTCGGCCAATTCCGTGGATGTGGCGGAACGGGCGGGGACCATGTTGCGACAGTTGGTGCCTGATATCCAAAAGACTGCCGAATTGGTTCAGGAAATATCGATTTCAAGCCGGGAGCAGAATCAGGGCGCCACGCAAATCAATCTGGCGATTCAGCAATTGGATCAAGTGATTCAAAAAAATGCCGGATCTGCCGAGGAAATGGCTGCAACTTCGGAAGAACTCTCTTCACAGGCCGATGTTTTGGCTCATTCCATGAGGTTTTTCAAAACGGGTGAAACTTTGAAACGTGCGCCAGTGGCAAAGAAACATGAAGCTAAGGCTTTGCGCAAAGCTTTGCCGTCCAAGGGAACCGGATCTCTGGTAGCGTCAAAGAGACCTGGACCAAGGGATGGAGTGGACTTGGATCTGGGGACGTCGGGATCCAGATCCGACGATGACTTTGAAAAATTTTGACCACTTTCATTCTGGGAGAGATTGTGGTTTGCCAGGCGGGTTGGGCTGGGGCTTCCCCCCCTCCCAACCGGGACGGCGGATCGTCGGGGTATTTGTTGTCATTTGAATCACGCTGAGGAAAATAATGGCGACGTTGAGGCAACAACAAGCATGGTTCGAAATATTGGCGTTGAACCAGAAAGGGCAGTTTGCCGAGGCTTTGGCCAGAATTGAGTCGGGCTTTGGCCAAGGTGATCCTGGACTTCTGGGTTGGAAGTTGCGTGGGCAAGCGTTGTATGGGTTGGGGCGTTATCTGGAGGCGGTCCAGGCGTTTGCCGTCGTGGTGACGCGGGACCCGGCAGACGTGGAAGCCTATGATCATTTGGCGACGGCACTATTGGGGATAGGTAAGCTGGAGCAGGCGGCGCTGACGGTGGCGCGGGGCCTTCAGGTGGAAGCCGGTCACCCGGGGTTGTTGCGCTTGCAGTTCATCCTGCGCTGGCGTCTGGGGCAAAGGGATGAAGCCTTGGCTTGGGCCGAGCAGCATTTGCGATGTTTTCCGGAAGATGGGGCCGTATGGCACGAGAGGGGGGTTTATCATCTGGAAGTGGGCGCCGACGCTGAGGCTTTGGCCGATTTGGAGAGGGCATGTTTGCTGATGCCCGATCATTCCGTGGCCATGGGCAACCGGGGGACGGCGTTGTGGCGTTTGGGGCGATATTCGGAGGCTTTTGCCGCCTTGCAACGGGCCGTGGAGCTGGATCGTAACAATGCCAGTGCCCAGCATCATCGTTCTTTATTGTTGCTGTTTCTTGGCCATTGGATCGAGGGATTTTCGGCCTATGAATGGCGTTGGCGGGATCCGGCGCATCTGGCCCAACAACCGTCCTGGGCGGTACCACTCTGGACGGGGGAGAGTCTGCCTGAGGCGACGTTGTTGATTTATCCCGAGCAGGGGTATGGTGATGCCATACAGTTTATTCGTTTCGTTCCGTTGATACGGCAGCGGGTATCCAAAGTATGTTTTTTTTGTTCGGGGCCTTTGGTTCCCTTGTTGCGTCTGGCTCCTGGGGTGGATTGTTTGTGGGAAGGTGAGCTGCCGCGACCGCATTTTGATTGTTGCGTGCCGCTCATGTCGCTGCCGGGGCTATTGCATCAAACCAGGGACGAGGTCCCTGGGGCGGGGGGATATTTGCCCGCTTTAGCCTGGAAACCACCGCTGCGATCCGTTTTCCGACCCCGGGTTGGTGTGGCATGGCGTGGTCGACCCACCCACCGTAACGATCATAATCGCAGCGTGGGTCTGTCGTGGTTTGAACCTCTGTTGCTTCAGGAGTCTATCGATTGGGTCTCGCTCCAGGAAGGGGGAGAACGGGACATGATAGGAGATGATCGTTTTGATCATCGAATCGAGATGCCTTGTTTGACCGATTTTGCCGTGACAGCGCGGGTGATGCAAACTTTGGATTTGGTCATCAGCGTCGATACCGCTGTGGCTCACTTGGCTGGGGCGATCGGGTGTCCTGTTTGGCTGTTGTTGCCCTTTGTTCCTGATTGGCGTTGGGGAGCGGAGGGACAAACGACCCCATGGTATTCGACCATGATTTTATTCAGGCAACAAAAACCGGGGGACTGGCGCGATGTTCAAGAGCAGGTGTTGCGAGCGTTGGAGAGATGGGTGTCAGCGATTTCGGATTCGTTTCATCCACGGGCATAGAATCAAAATTAGCGGTTGGGCATGATGGCCAGGAAGAAATAGCCTGCTGCCAGCATGAGCGGTGGACCAAACCAGGAAATGGGAAGGCTGGAACTGGCCATGATTGCACCGCCCATGAACAGCCCCGCTCCGGTGACTGCCATACTGAGTCGTTTCATGCCCGTGGAAAGTCGCCTTTCCATCCGTTCCAGACTTTCACCATAGACTTCGATGGCCAATTTATCATTGGCTAATTTTTCGACGCTACGCATGGCCAGTTCGGGGAACTGGAAGGCGGCGGTGGAGAAATTACGGAATTTTTCTCGGGTGGTACGTATTTTACCCTTTGGCCCCATGTTTTCCATCATCCAATCCCGGATCAGGGGTTCGGCCAACAACCACATGTTTAGACCTGGATTGATTTCCCGACCGACCCCTTCCAACGTCAACATGGTTTTTTGCAACAGGAGCAGTTGCGGCTGAACCGCCATATCGAAGCGTTCGGTGACCTTGAAAAGCTGGGCCAGGAGACGGGCTATGGAGATATCCTTGAGGGGTTGACCGAAGATGGGTTCGGCAATCTGTCGACAGGCATCTTCAAATTCGTCCATGTTGGTGTTCCGTGGGACATACCCGGCCGCCAGATGGACCTCGGCTACCTTGCGATAGTCACGGATGATGAATCCCTGGAGAAGTTCTGCCAACCAAATGCGTTCCTGGACCGAGATATGGCCGACGATGCCGAAGTCAAAGATGGCCACGGTTCCGGATTTCAGGACAAAGATGTTTCCTGGATGTTGATCGGCGTGGAAAAAACCGTCGCGAAACACTTGTTTGAAGAAACTGACGATCAAATTTTTTGAGACTTCGGTCGGGTCGAGATCGGGATGGGACTGTCGGGACAGCTCATCGATGGGAATACCGTCGATCCATTCCATGGTCAACACCCGCATGGTGGTCAATTCCCAGATGACGATGGGTACAAGGAGTTCTCGATCAAGCTGGAAATTTTCTCGGAATTTGTGGGCCCTGGAGCCTTCGACCAGGAAATTCATTTCATTGCGGATGGAGGCGGCAAATTCTTCGACGACCCTGCGGATGCGAAATCGTTTCCAATCGGGGATGTGGGTTTCGATCTGGTTGGCGAGGGTAAAGAGGAGATGGATATCGGTTTCAACCACCTCGGCCACATTGGGACGCAGCACCTTGACGGCGACATCGCGTCCACCGAGCGTGGTGGCCCGGTGGACCTGGGCGATGGAGGCAGAGGCCTCTGGTTCCGGGTTGAAATGGATGAAAGATTTGGCGAGTGGGCCTCCCAGGTCGGTTTCGACGATTTTGGTGACGACTTCAAAGGGGAACGGCGGGACCTCGTCTTGGAGTTTTTTCATTTCCACGCCGACATTTTCCGGTAGGACGTCCATGCGGGTGGAGAGGGCTTGGCCGAATTTGATGAAGGTGGGACCCAGTTCTTCCAGAGCACAGCGCAGGCGGGCCGGGGCGGGCAGGGTTCGGCGCATGCGCCGGGTTCCGGGTTTGAATCCAGCGATCCAAGCCATGAAGCGAAAAAATAACAATCGTTCATTTAAAAATTCGACGCGATACCGGGCCAGAATCCAGATGATACGGATCAATCGTTTGATGGTGCGGTAATGATTCAGCATTGGAATCAGATGGGGGAGTGGAAGGAATCGGAGGAATTGGATTTGCCACTGGTGGTGCCACCATGGGCCACAGCCCGTTTTCTGGCCAGACGGGTCAGGCCTTTTTCCAATTTTTCAAGACGATCACTTAAAGACTGCACATCTGTCGCGAAGTCCTGAAGCTGTTTTCGGGTGGGAAATCCGTAATCTTCGAGCCAGGATTCCATTTCTGCTTCGAAGATTTTTTTGCCGCGCTGACTGGTTTGTTTGGTGGTTTTGGCCATATTCATGAGGGCTTTGGCAGCGGTTCGCCCCACCAGGGTGGCCAATTCGCGTTCCCAGTCCAATTCGACGTTATCCAGCAGGTTTTTAAAACGGAGTCCGGTATCAGTCTCACCGGTAAGATTCAGTTGTCTGGAGAAGAACAAGGAATCGGGATCGGAGGTATGGAACAGCAGCGACAGGAAGGCGGAAGTCTTACCCGACATGGTCACATGGGGAATGCTGTCGCAGTAAGTATGGATGCTGACACCACCCGAATCATTGATGCTCATGAAGAGCGACTCTTGCAGATCCTCGATTTCGAATTGAAAGATCTTTCCGTCGAGTTCGCCAAGTCGTTGTTTCAATTCCGGGTATCGGGTGAAGAACAGATTGAGGACGACGCTCAGGGAAACCGCGGTGACCGGTTGCGGGATCATTTTCAGGGGTGCGGACAACAGGGATTTGATCATGTTCAAGCCTTCCATCCATGATGAACGGCGGCGATGCCACCGGAAAGATTGTGATAGCGTACCCCCGAGAGGCCGTGTTGTTGCATGAGGGAGGCAAAGGTTTGTTGATCCGGGAATTGACGAATGGATTCGACGAGGTATTGGTAGGAATCGCGATCATTGGCGATCCAGCTTCCCAGTCTAGGCAAAACGTTGAAGGAATAGGTGTCATACAGGGGTTGCAGGAGGGAGATGGCCATCTTGGAAAATTCCAGGCAGAGGAATTCTCCCCCTGGTTTAAGTGTCCTGATCATTTCTTGTACAACGACTTCGATCTGGGTGCAATTGCGAATGCCGAAGCCGATGGTAGCGATATTGAAAGTGTTGTTGGCAAAGGGCAATTCTTCTGCGTTACCCTGGACCCATTCGACGCCGGAGACGATACCGCGATCCATGAGTTTGGAACGTCCCAGGTTAAGCATGTTATCGTTGATGTCGTAGACCACGATGCGGCCGGAGCCTTGCAGACGAGGGTACATCAAGCGGGTCAGATCACCGGTACCGCCAGCGACGTCGAGAATATGGTGACCGGGACGAAGCCGCAGGCGCCGTATGGCATAGCGTTTCCAGAGTCTGTGGATTCCCAGGGACATCAGGTCGTTCATCAGGTCATATTTATCGACAACTGAATCAAAGACCTGACGAACGCGAGTCATTTTTTCCGCGGTGGGAATTTCGGTGAATCCAAAGTGGGTTGTCGGGTTTGTGTTCATGGTCGGACTCCTGAACCATACGTTCCAATAAAATCAACGGCACATGATAACAATTCGCGGCTATCAATGATATGTCCAACATGATCAAACAAAAAAGAATTGCTTGCGGCAGGAGGGAAGCTCATGTTGTCCTTTGGTCGCCTTGGTCCATGATGGGGTGGAATGGAGGATGGCTGAGTTGCACGGGGAAGGAAAATCTTGAATCCAGGTTCATTGTACAGAAGAATGGCATCGGTTGTTGAGTCTTTAGTCTCAGGTCTGGTGTTACCGGGAGAATCACGATATGTCCAGGGCATTTGCCGATCTTCGGGAATTTTTGGCCTTATTGGAGCGGCATGGGGAGTTGATACGAGTCGGGGTGGAGGTGGATCCGAAGCTGGAAATCGTCGAAATCAGCCGGCGTTTGCTGGCCATGGGGGGACCGGCGGTCGTTTTTGATTGTGTCAGGGGGTCGGAAATTGGGGTGGTGGCCAATCTGTTTGGCAGTGAACGTCGAATCGGATTGGCCCTGGGGCGATTGCCGGAAGAGTTGGAGGCACTGGGAGGTGAATTGGCCCGTTTGAAGCAGCCTCAAGCCCCTGCAGGTTTGAAGGATTTGTTTCGTCTGGGACGGTTGTTTGCCCGGGGACGATTCATGCCAGTGCGTACCGTTTGGCGGCCACGGTGTCGAGAGGTGGAATGGCGAGGCGATGCGGTGGATCTGGGGCGATTGCCCGTGTTGACGTGTTGGCCGGGGGATGCGGGTCCCTTGGTGACTTGGCCTTTGGTGATCACTCGGGGGTCCCGGGGTGGTCCGGTCAACATCGGGGTGTACAGGATGCAGGTGTTGGGGAGAAACCGCTTGATTGTGCGTTGGCTCAAAACCAGAGGTGGCGCCCTTCATGCCAAGGAATATCAAGGCAAAATGCCTGTGGCGGTGGCCATCGGTTGTGATCCGGCGACGATGCTGGCCGCAGTGACACCGATTCCGGAAACTTTGTCCGAGTATGCTTTTGCGGGCCTGCTCAGGGAACGACGTGTGGACACGACACCTGGTTTGTATCCGGGGTTGCCGGTGCCGGCAACCGCTGAAATCGTCCTGGAGGGAACCGTTGACGTCGAAAATTTGGCCAAGGAGGGTCCTTTCGGTGATCATACCGGGTATTACAACGAGGTAGAGCGGTTTCCGGTCATGACCGTGGAACGGATCACCATGCGGCGGGATCCTTTGTATCTCGGGACCTATACCGGACGTCCACCCGATGAGCCGGCCATTTTGGCGCTTGCTTTGAATCGAGTGTTTACTCCGTTATTGCGGCAGCAGTTTCCAGAGATCACCTGTTTTCATCTTTCCCTGGCGGCGGCCTCCTACCGGATTGCGTTTGTCGGATTGAAGAAAGCCTACCCCGGTCATGCATTTCGGGTCATGGCGGGGGTATGGAGTTTTTTGCGTCAGTTTTTATTGACCAAATATGTGATTGTTGTCGATGATGGGGTGGATTTGGAAGATCCCGCGCAGATCATGGCCGCGGTGACTCGGCATTGTCGCGGCGGGCGCGATTTGGTTTGCCTGACCCATACTCCCATCGATTATCTGGATTTTGCTTCCCGGTATAGCGGATTGGGAGGAAAATTGGGTATCGATGCAACCACCAAAGAAGGAACGGAACTGGAGGGAGGGGAGGTATTTTCTGGAGAGACGTTAGTTCGATCCGGTGCCTGGATTGCGGATATGATTGCGTCAAACAATGTCATTATTGATGTACATTTGCATTTTCAAGGGGCGATGGCGGTGGTTGTCGTTGATGGCAAAACCGAGGATCGGGGTGAGCATGCGGCGCGTATTCTTCTTGAACGCTGTGATTCTCGGACGGGACCAAGGCAGTTTTGGATTGTCGATGATGATTGTCGTTCCG
This sequence comes from Magnetococcales bacterium, assembly GCA_015232645.1. GTDB lineage: Bacteria > Pseudomonadota > Magnetococcia > Magnetococcales > UBA8363 > UBA8363. Next base: position 26,488 of record JADFZF010000010.1, read on the forward strand.
ATTCTTGGGATGATCTGTTGTGGTCATTGGCAACGCGTACTGATCCCGGTCGTGATTTGGTTTTGGATGCACCGACTGGCCGGTTTGTCGTAAATGCCACCCGGAGAACCTATAAGGAAACGGGGCGTCATTGGGGCCAACTCCTTACGCCCGATCCTGATACCGCCGAAAAAGTAACGCGACGGTGGTCGGAGTACGGTTTTGCCCACATAGGTCTTCCCAGGAAGCCTCTTGAGTACATGACCTGGAAGGCTACCACCGGTTGATGGGATGGGCTTGGGAAGGGGGGGATCACCTTCCCAGTGGGGGTTTGGGCGAAGCCTCCAAGGATCGCAAATAACGTGATAAGCCTGGTGGGCCTTTTACGCTGCGCGTAAAAAAAAGCAATGTGCGCAAAGGGGGAGCGTGGATAAGTAACAACCTTGGAGCTACTCCCTCCAATCCTCATCGGGAAGGTGCCCCCTCTTCCCTGCGACCCATCCCATGAGCCGATCAGGTTCTTTTTCCTGTTGGCCATGCCATAACTTGCTGAACTTTCCCGGTCGTGTTGAGTCGGGGATGATGAAAAAGTCTGGTGCGGAGTTGGAGGACTGGAGTATAATAAAAAACATGAATAGACTATGCCAAGCCTGAGAATGATAAAGACGCCAACGATGCCGGGGGAGGATTGTGGGAAAGGTTTTTGTAGGCAATTTGCCGTTCGAAGTCACCGAGGTTCAACTCCATGATTTTTTTTCCTCTGGGCTTCAGGTTGGGGTCGTCAAGGTTGTGCGTGACCGGGAAACAGGACGGTCGCGTGGATTCGCCTTCGTGGAAGTTGAGAATCCTGACTTGATGGTTACCTTGTTCAATGGCCGAGAGCTGGACGGTCGTCTGCTCAAAGTTGACTTGGCCAGGGAGCGACCGGATCGCGGCAGCGGTCCCAACCGGGGAGCCGGGGCACGTCTATACCGGAGGTCCCGTTGAGTTATTGTTATTCTATTGTAGATTATGAATGTTCAACCCTTTGATGTGCTTCGAAGCGGATCGATAAGATCCGGTTGCAGGATTTCAGGGAAAAATAACTATTATAAAATACCCTGCAAGATTATTTCTTCGGCAGCAGCCTTCAAAGTTTTTTTCTAACCGCTGTTATTGCATACGTCACCAGTCGTGGCGTTAGGGGAGAGGGCAATAAGGCTACCGGATATTTTAGGTAAAACCTATGCGCTCTAAGAAAAATTTGCTTCAAAAGATCGATCTTAATCTTTTGGTGGCTTTCGATGTTCTGATGACCGAAAGAAGTGTGACGCAGGCAGGTCGTGTCCTGGGCATTACGCAGGCGGCCATGAGCAACACCCTGAAGCGCTTGCGCCAAACTTTCGGTGATCCGTTGTTCACCAAACATGGCCATTCCATGGTTCCTACGGCTCAGGCCATCAAGCTTTCCGAACCCATCGTCAGTGCCCTGAACCACGCGCAACTGATTCTCAAAAGGGAGCAGTTCATCCCAGCCAGTGCCGATCGCTTGTTTCGTGTGGCCATCTCCGACTGTATCTCCTCATCGCTGGTCCCATCATTGTTGAGCCGATTGCGGGCAATCGCTCCCAATATTCGTTTGGAAATGGTTGAACCGGAGGGCACCAAGCACGAAAAATTGTTGGAACGAGGAGAAGCTGACCTTCTGATATCCTGGTTTCAATGGGTAGCTCCCGGCAAATTGTACCTGCACCGATTGTTTGAAATGCAGTGTGTCTGTCTGGCTCGGTCGGGCAATCCGCATGTGGGGGAAAAATTGACTTTGGAAGGGTTTTTGGCGGCGGATCACATCCAGTTTTTCCCGCCCCAACTGAAGACAACTCCAGTGGATGAGGCGCTGCTGCAACAAGGGCGTTTCCGGAAAGTCGTTTGCAGTTTTAGCAATTCAAGCATCATTCCCCATCTGATTGCCAATAGTGATCTGTTGACGGTATTGCCTGATCGTCATGCCCACTATCTGGCACAGGGAACGAATCTTCAGGTTCATTCACTTCCGTTGGATGTCATGCCTTTACGCATCGCCATGGCCTGGCATGCTCGAAGCGAGGATAGTCCCCCGGAGCGTTGGCTGCGAAGCGTTATTCTCGATCTGTTTGCTGATACCCAATCTGAGCGATAATTCAACTGAGCCCGGCAGGTATGGAGTTTCCCGATATCAGCTTCTGCTGGTGGCGAGGTGATTGTGCGTTCAATTCAAACCAAGCCCATGCCGCCGGGGAAATGTGAGGTATTGGGATTGGAGGGGCGGGACCAAGGACCAGGGAGCGATGCGGAAAAGAGGATCTGGCTTGGCGGAAGATTGGAGTTGGATTCAATGGGGGACCAAAGGGGGCCATATCCTGTTTGAAAATTTTTTTTTCTTGGATTTGTTTCCAAGATGAATTTCGAAAGGTTGCCCATTCCGTTGACTGGATTTTCCGCCTAGCTACCGTTGGGTTGGTTGCGGAAGAGACCCATTGGGCGATGCCGATCAGGTGAACTCTGGATGGAAATACAATTTGGAGGTTGTGATGCGGACCGAGCTGCGCGACTTTGATTTGAATTTATTGTTGGCGTTTGAGACCCTTTTTATCGAACGTGGGGTGACCCGGGCTGGAAATGTGTTGGGCATCACCCAGGCGGCCATGAGCAATACCTTGCGAAGATTGCGGACAATTTTCAATGATCCACTGTTTGTCAAGGAGGGAAGCCGGATGGAACCGACTGCCTTGGCGTTGGAGCTGTCGGGTCCGATTCAGGATGCCCTTAGGGAAATGCGGCAAATATTCGAGGTGGAGACGTTCAATCCTAGAAAATCACGAACGGTTTTTCATGTGGGCATGGTCGATTATTCAGCGGCGGTCTTGTTGCCGTCGTTGCTTGATCGGTTGAAAGAGGTGGCACCTCATGTCTCCTTGAACTTGGTGGACATCGGGGGGGAGGATGAAGAGAGGTTTTTGGAAACTGGCGAAGTCGATTTGATCTTCAGTCGGTTCCAGAACGTCATGCACAAGGAATCTTTGATACGACTTTATGAAATGCGTTATGTGTGTATTGCGCGTCAGGGCCATCCCTTGGTCAGTGAAGGAAATCTGACACTGGAGGCGTTTTTGAAGGCCGATCATGTCCATTATTACCCCCAGGGAATGGTGACGACGGTTGTTGACGAGGCGTTGACGCAGGCGGGAAAATCAAGGCGAATTGTGGTTCGTCTGTTTTCCTTGAGTTTGGTTCCTTTTATCGTGCAAAGCACCGACATGCTCGCCATTGTCCCGGATGGCGTGGCCCGATTCGTGGCTGGGCCGCTGAATTTGTCGATCATTCCAGTGCCAGTGGAAACACCCCCTTTACGGATGGCGTTGGCCTGGCACCCTAGGACGGAAAACAGTGCCCAACATGTCTGGTTGCGACAACAGATTTTGTTGGTACTGGAAAAGGGGGGTAATGGATAACTTTTGGTAGAAGCTGAAACACTTCATGTTGAAAATGAGGTCAAACCAAAGTATTGTACTCATCCGAGGGGCATCCGAAATAGGCAAGGAGAGGAGCTACGATGCGGATGCGTACAAAACGAGAGTCTTTGGAAATAGGCAACGACCAGATGATTTGGCCCGATTTATGGGCGCCGGAACGCCTACCACCATTGGAGTTGGCCCAGGTGGTGGAGGATTGTCTTTTTGCCTACATCAGTGCTCAAAGTTTACACACCCGGGAATTAATGTGGCCTGTGTTGGCGGAGGCGGTCGAGGCCTTGGTGGCCGAGATGCGAAGAAGGTGCGTTGAGGGTGGAGGAGGAGGGGGGGATGGCGCGGACCTTGAGCTTGGGTCGGTGCCTGTGCGGCAGACCGAGCGCTAGTCCTTTCCAGAGGATTGGTCCAGGAGAGCCGAACCGGGGGGAGTGGCTTCCCCCCGGAGATTGCCGCTCTGCTACGACATGAGCCGACGCTGGATGAGCGTCGTTACAGCATGAACCTGCGATGAAAATAATCGAGGATGCCATCAATGCGTCGGCGCTTGATGTCATCGAGGATATCGTTTTCCGTGAGTCCTTCCGCATTCAGTCGGGTAAGGAGTCGGTTGTAGACGCCAGGCATGCCTTTGAGGAGGTTGAATTTCAACCGGGTCAGATCGGAACTGACAAACATCGTGGTGTTCTCCTTGATGGGAAGGTGATACCTTGACGTTCGGCTGTCAGCAACCTTTATGCCGTATAGAGTTTAAGTCTGTAAAAGCAAGATGATGAGTTGGAGATCTTCAGGGGGGAGGGGTTCCAGGATTGTCACGGGCTTGACGATGGTTTTTGTTTGTTATCGAGTAGCCACCGGGTTAGAAACAGGCGTGCGTCAGCTTCTTGAATCATGGAATGCAGCAAATGGTGTGGACTGGTGGCACCAGCCAACAGCAATTGATGTTTTTGTGGATCGAAGGCTTCATGGGCAAAGATCAGGCGACGGTCCAATCGCTGCAGGGCCAGCAGCAATGGATCCTTGCGCCAACGGGTGAAAATTTGTGGACCTTCGGAGAGCAGATTGCCCATCCACATGGGGCTGGCGCTGAACAGCGTGACGTGGCCATTCGACCACAGCATGGGATCGGTATCGAAGGGTTCTGGACCGGGGAGGGGGGAGGGGTGGCCGCCAAGCCATTGTTCCAGCAGCAGCGATTCGGCGACAAACTCGGTCCGATCCAGTAGCTTGGCCCGTCCCATGGCATCCACGCAGGAACTGATGAAGTAAAAAGAGACCTTTCCTTTCGGACCGATCATGGAAACATGGGCTTCGCGGATGACGCCCGCCTGATGTTGGGGGTTGACGGGATGCCTTTTGGGGCGTGGCGAGGTTTGCCACAGGATATCCTGAATCTTCCATCCGTGGAGCGCCAGCTCGCGGGTCAAGCGGGCAAAGACTCCCTGCTCAAAAACATGGGTGGAAAAATTAAGGCTGTTTTGTTTGTGGATCAGGGCCACCTGGCATCCAGAATACCCGGCGCTGGCCATGAGAAGACGGGCGATACAGGCGACCGGAATGCGTTCGGACAATTCTCCATGGCGGTTGGCGATGATTTCCTGGTGAAATTCATCAAAGCTGAGTTGCAAAAGTACCTTGGCTTGAGCGGATCGAAAATTTCGTTGCTTCAGGGCGTGTTCCACTTCAACAAAAAATGTTGCAGCCTCTTGTTGTGAAAGGGCCAAGCGACCATTAAGCAAGATGGCAAAGGTCGTGATTTGGTCCATGGTGGCGATGGCGTGATAAAACAATTCCAGGTCGGGAGTCAAATCGCCACCGGTCAAGAGAAGGTGGGTGGTGGATTGATTGATGAATGGCAGCAACGATCTGGGGTCGGGGGAGGCCTTCAGGGAAGGTCGCCAGATGAACATGCAATGGCGGCAGGATTGCGGGCAGCTCAGGCGCGGGATCAAGGCCATTTTGGCGAATGAGGGGGCGCCGGGGCTTGAATCGGGGAGCTGATCGACCAGTTCGACGCGTTTTCGATCATGACCCCCCCCCAGGTCAGTGAAAATGGCTTTTTCTTCCACCCCCAAGGTGCGTAGCGCTTTTTTCTGGGAGGTGGGAAACAGACCCAGATTCTCCCAGTCTTGCAGGAGGTCATGAATGAATTGTGATCGATCCCCGGTCAAGGCGGTCAGGTCATAACGGGCGTTGGGAGCGCTGCTTGACGACAGTTGTTCCAAAACAAGGGCCATCAGACGGAGGTCATCCAGAGTTATGGCAGCGATGAGCCATGTGGAGGCCTGGGGATGAAGCCGGTCGGTATGGTCCAATATTTGGGCCACCTGGGGCAGGTATTGGGGATGGACCTCCTGTTTCAGCCAGTGGTGGGCGAAAAGAAAGCCCAGGAGCATGGTTGCAGGTCCGGTGTGGGTTTTTTGGAACCGTCGCATCGCCTCCGAAAGGCGACGTCGGTGCCACTGAATATATTCCATCTGCAGGGGTATGATGCTCAATGTTCACTCCATTGGAAGTAAAGGCGTAAACTGTGAAATAGCAACCTGGAGCCCACGGCGGCCACCGGATCGGGCAACAAACGGGGTAATAGCGGTTCCAGGTGTCTGTTGAAGAAATGCAAAAACAATAATGGATTGGGAACGGTATTGTTGTGGGATAGGACGTCGAAGAACAAGAATATTTGCCAGAGGGATCGGCGTAGCGACCGACCAATGGCATGCCAATGACAACCGCGTTGCTTGGGGGACATGGCACGCTGGAGATCGGTAATCAGGCGAAAGAAGGGGAGCATGGTCAGGGGATGTCGAGTCTTGCCGTGCTCGCGATAGAGGGCAGGAGCCCGTTGCAAAAAGTCGTGAAGTTCGATTTCATGACAGATCATCATCAAGGCATTCAATAGGGTTCGCTGTACCAGGCCTTCCTGAATGAAACGTCGGCTCGAGGTTTCGAGTCGTCCAGGCAGCAGGACCCATTGGCCTAGATGGGATATTTTTTGGGTCAGCAGGCGTTCTTCAAGGAAAGGGTAGGTGGCGTCGAAACCACCGATGACATCGAAAAGGGGGCGTGTGATCCACAACCCCTGGTCGCCATGGATACATTCGGGACGATTGAGTCGTGATTTTGTTTCCCAAAATGACCACCAATTCTTGCCATTGGCCGAAGAATCGAAAAAATGCAACGAAAAATGACCGGCAGAACAGGGTTCGGTCCTCAGTGTCTGACACATGAAATCCATGGCCTCTGCCAAAAACAGCGGATGGGGTAGACGTGAATCGGCATGGACAAACAGCAGATGTTCGCCAGTGGCAAGCGCTGCGGCGGCGTTCATCTGTCGCCCTCGTCCCGGTGGGGTAGTGACGAGCAACGCCCCGTGGGATCGGGCCACGGTGACGGAAGCATCGGTCGAACCACCGTCAGCGACCAACAGTTCATAGTTGATCCCTTCTTGTCGCGCCAACTGTTCCAATAGTTGCCTCAGGACAGGGGCATCGTTCAGTACCGGAATGATGATTGAGAGGTTATTGGCGTCCATGATAAGGTAGCGGATCAGAAGTGTATTGCCGGGGTTTTTGTACGATGACGGCTGCATCAGGTGGCGATTGTTTGAATCTACCATGGCCATGACCATGAAAATCTATGGCATCTTTTTTTTCGTGACCTTGTATTCGGGCTTGGCCTATTCTGAAGAATTGGTATCTGGACGCCTGTTCATGGTGACCAGCCAGGTTTGTCCCTATTGTCGCGAGTTCAAGGAAACTGTAGGCAGGTTTTATCATAAAACCTCGATTGGAAAGCGTTTCCCATTGACCGAAATTGACAGCGATAATCCCCCGGATGAATTTCTGAATTTGCTCTGGGAGATCCGTTTTTATCCGACTTTTCTGGTTTATAACCGGGATGGAAGGGAACTTGCACGGTTTCGGGGGTATCGCGGCGAAGAAGCCTTCTGGGGAGAATTGGATAAGGCGACGCGCAAGAGCCCGTGAATGTTGGCTGGTTTGCATGGAGGTTTGAGGGAATGTCATTATTTGAACGGTTGAAGATCGGTTTGACCAAAACCAGGGAGCGATTTTCCAAGGGTTTGGACGATCTATTCAAGGGATCAGGAAACAGTGAATCCTTGTTCGATGATCTGGAAGGATTACTGATCACCTCCGATTTTGGTCTGGAAACCAGTGTCGCCATTATTGAAGAACTCAGACAGCGGCAGGATCGGGAAGCGGCTAAACAACCCGAAAAGTTGCGTATGTTGTTAAGGCAAATCGTTTTGGAGCGTCTGTTGCCGGCGCAGATTGATCTGCCATCCTGGACCGAAAAGCCAACGGTCGTATTGGTCGTTGGCGTCAACGGGGTGGGGAAGACGACAACCATCGGCAAATTGGCCTATTTTTTTCGGAAACGGGGGAATTCGGTCATGCTGGCTGCCGGGGATACCTTTCGGGCCGCGGCGGTGGAGCAACTACGTTTGTGGGGCGAACGTTGTGATTGTCCGGTGATTGCGCAACTGCAGGGCGCTGATAGCGCTTCGGTCATCTATGATGCCCACAATGCTGCCATGGCTCGTGGTTTTGATCTGTTGCTCGCCGATACGGCCGGACGCTTGCATACCAAGGTCAACCTGATGGAAGAGTTGAAAAAAATAAAAAGAGTTCTAGGTCGCCAGGGTGGCCAGGCCCCCCATGAGGTATGGTTGGTGCTTGATGCGACCACCGGTCAGAACGCCCATAGCCAGGTAAAAAAATTTTATGATGATCTCGGGGTTACCGGTTTGATCATCACCAAATTGGATGGCACCGCCAAGGGAGGCGTTGTGGTGGGCTTGGCGCAAGCGTTTGGTTTGCCGGTACGTTTCATCGGTGTCGGTGAGGCCATGGAGGATCTGCGGCCTTTCATTGCCGAGCAATTTGTCGAAGCTTTTTTTTAATTTTTCTCATTTTCAATGGTTCGTCCATGCGTGCTGACAATGATAGGCTGGGTTTGCCGACGTTAAGGTATGGTGCCGTTCTGCTGGGAGGATGGCTGCTGGGTTTGGTATTGTTATTTACTCCCCACAGTACAGTCGCCTCCACCTTATCCGATGATGAACTTCAGGTTTTCCGCCGCTACTTTGAAGTATTGGAGGGTGGAGGTCCCATTGATGAAGTTTTGGATCGTTCCCGCTGGCCTAAGAATGACGATCTGCAATCCTATCTGGAGTTGGAGCTGCTGTTTCATCCGCGCTATGGTGCCACTTTGCAGCACCTCCTGGGTTTTTTGCATCGTTGGCCCAACCATGCCCGAAGAAAAATCTTGGAAAAAATGGTGGAAGTGCGAATTGCTCATGCGGATGACGGCAATGATGTTTTGGCTTGGTATGATCGTCATCATCCGGTCACCAAGGCGGGGCGTGCCTATTATGTGCAATTGCTTTTGGAACGAAAACGTTTTGCCGAAGCCCAGCCCATTTGGGTGAGTCTCTATCTGGATGGTGTGGCATTTCCATCCGATCTCATTCGCATGGCGGCCCATTTTGATGCATTGTTTACCGTCTCTGATCGGGAAAAGCGCGCACGTAATCTTATTCTCAAGGGCAATCACAGAGCGTTGGCCAACTTTGTCGAAGGCTTTCCCAGGGAACGTCGTGATTATTTTCTTGCCCTGGATGCGGCCACGAGTGGGGATACCAGGCAATTTGCCAAATACCATCCGCGTTTGAACAAGAATGACGCCAACAGTCCGGAAATGTGGTTCGCCCGGCTGGAATGGCTCCGTAATAATGGATCGGTGACAAAGCTTCATAAAATGCTTTTGGGCCGGGAGGGAAGATATTTGAACAGCGATGATCGCTGTCTCCTGCGTTATCGTGTGGCCCGTGTTTTGTACAACGGCGATCGGATTGCCGATGCCTATGAATTATTGAATGCCAATGTCCTGGAGAAAGGGGCGCAGCTGGAAGATTCCTTATGGATGGCGGCCTGGTCAGCGCAACGGCTGAATTACAAAAAACGGGCTTTGGAGCTATTCAAAATATTGGGGGTGGAGGCCAAAACCGATCACCGTCGTGCTCAGGGGTCTTGGTGGGCGGCGGAACTTTCGCTTTCCGCGGAAGATAAACGCTACTGGATCAATGAGGCGGCGCAATTTCCCGATAGCTTTTACGGTCTGGTGGCTTTGGAATCACGTGACGGTGGTTTGCACGGGTTGAAAGATTCTCCGCTTGATTGTGGCATCGTCAAGGATCTTAGATTGCAGGACGACGTGCAACGGATGCATTACCTGCGCGAGGTGGGACGCAATTTTTATAATGGCGCCGAAATCGATTCCCTGGTTGAGCGTTTTCATCTGAATGGGGAAGAGCGTCTCTGTTTGGCGATCCATACGGGTGCCTACGATTATTCTCTCAGAGTGGCTCAGGAATTAAAGGGGGCCAAGCGTTATTATTGGAGTGGTCTCTATCCCATTCCACATTGGAAGCCCAGCAGTGGCTGGGAATTGGACCCCGCCTTGGTCTGGGGTACCGTTCGGCAGGAAAGCACCTTTCTGCCGCGAGCCCAGTCTCATGTCCATGCCCGTGGTTTGTTGCAGCTCATGCCCGCTACAGCCGAGGAGGTCGCCAGGAAAGGTATGTTTCCACCGGCGACGCCATTTCGTCTCCATGATCCCGCCTACAATCTTTCCTTGGGACAGGCCTATCTGAAGCGTATGTTGAAAGGTTTTGATGGTGATTTGGTGCTGGCTCTCTGCAGCTATAATGCCGGGCCAGGGCGGGGGAGGGGTTGGAGCGATCGTCGTCGCGCCGAGCCAGCATTGACATTCATCGAAAATATCCCCTTCAACGAAACCCGCAACTACGTCAAACTGGTGATAGGAGGAGTGGTCCATTATCAGTTGCGGCTCTATGGAAAAAGTTCCATCTGGTCGCTGATCAACAAAGGGGAGCCAGGCCCAGGGAAACTGATGATGTAACGGCGGTATCCTCGAAACTGGGCAGAGTCCGCGGAGCCTATGTTCCCTGCCCCTGTTCGTGGGCCAGGGCTTCCTCCGTGCATTCAGCAAAGGCCCTCCAGGCTCGCAATGGCAGGTCTATAAGAATTTTATCATCAACCCCCACCAATTCTTCTGGATTGATCAGGTCAGCCGTCATAGCGCCACTGCCATCCATCGCGGCAGCAAAGCGAATGGTTAGTCGAGTGGGAAGATGGGTTGCGGTTTTCGCCAGCAGATCAATTTGCCATTCTAGGTTGGCCACTGTATCGTGTTCACTCATTTCCTTCTGCCTTTCCGGGCCGGGGTTTGAAAGGGGTATTGAACTTTCGGCAAAGCGCTGGGAGCCGGAAATTTTATGTAAGCGCCGAACGAACGCCGTTCTCAAGGTGTCTTGCTTTTCTCCGAATTTTTTTTAACGTTCCAGGGGAGAAGT
>JADFZF010000110.1 GCA_015232645.1 Magnetococcales bacterium
AAGAATTCCCTGGCCCGGTCCGGGACTTCCGATCCACTCGGCTTCCTTGCCATCTGCGCATCTCCGAATCATTGATGGATGATGCGACAATTATTACATGTTTGATATGGAAATGGAATAACGAAGCCTCCGCGTCCAACGAGAGAAATCCCCAGCGTCTCCCACCACGCCCCTCCCGGTTCAGGCTCTCCGGTCCCTCGCGGTTGTACTGTCCTACCCACAACCAAACGGCCTGATTGGAAACCTGGATCAGTTCCGCTACCCGGTGCGCCGCAAACTATCCAGTATGGGTCATCCATATCGCCAACCGCTTACGCAATGCATCTGCATCGGGTGCGTCACGCACCCAGGCTGCCAGTTCTTCATCAGACATCCACGGTACAATCTGGGCAGGGTTTTTCATGGGAGACCTCCTGCCATAATCCTATCAATACTCTATATATATGACGTCAAATTGGTATCACACATCGCCACCCAAACGCTCACTTTCTGACATCACCACAACCATGACTGCCTTGAGATACTCGCGTTCCAATTCGACAAAACGGCCACGGACCAAATCCGAGGCGTGAAGGTTACGAGTGGCGATCATCAGTCTGAATGCTTCATTCTTGACCAGATCGGCCCCGTACGTCCGCGCCGATTTTTTCATCTCTTCACCAAGCCGGGCGATCTCCGACAATGCCAGTTTGTCTACGGCAACTACCAACCGTTCCATGATCACCGGCCAATCGAGCAGAACCGCCCGCACCGTGACATGGTATTCGCTCCCCCCTTCGCCATCGGACAACACGATCAGGTTCATGGCCGAACGCCGTTTCCGTACCATCTCTTGCCGTTGCATCGAAGCATTCAGACGATGGATGACTGCCAAAATGTCGCGCGGACGAAACGGTTTGGACATGAAGGCGTCCATCCCCGCCTCCAGACATCTTTCCTCGTTTCCCTGAAAGATATGCGCCGAATTACCGACAATAAAGACACTGGCCGAAGTTCCAGGTTGATCGCTCCGTTTGTCACGGATGGCGCGAGTCACGGCATACCCATCTATGTCCGGCAACAAAATATCCAAGAACACTAGGTCAAACACCTCCCGATTCATTAATGTCACGGCATCGACACCATTTTCAGCCAGATTCCATGAGTGTCCAGCCCGACTCAATACGTCGGTTACCATCTGCCTGTTGCTGGGATCATCCTCAACCACCAGAATGTGCAATGGCCGGGTGACCTTTCCGAGCGTTCCGCCTACCCCAGCCTGGGTCTCCGACAAGGGGTCGGCGGTCAATTTCAATCCCGGTAACGAACGAAATACCGCCAACAAACGCTCAGGACCAACCGGTTTCACCAGGATCCCGCCACAGTGCGGTCCTCTTTCCAGATAGGGGTCATCCCGGCGTCGATGGGCGGGAACCAGGGCAATCGTCCTTTGACACCACTCGGGCCGCCTGGACAGCTCCCCACTCAATGCACTCCCATCGCGACCATTCCACAAAGTGTGACCCAACATCAACACATCAAAGCTGATATCCGGCCCATTCATATGACGATTCCGTTCCGCTTCGTTCATCGACCGCCACACCTCATCCCCCGTGCTCGCCGTCACCACTTCCGCCCCCAGTCGCTGTGCCATTCCTGCGACCACCCTGAGACTGGTAGGAAACACATCACCCAATAAAACCCGTATTCCCTGTAACGGCAACTTGTCCGCGCCTCGGGACTCATGACAGGCGACCTCACAACCCAAAGTAAAATAAAACCGACTTCCCTGACCCTCGCGACTGTCCACCTGCAGCTGCCCCCCCATCATCTCCACCAACTGCCTGGAGATGGTCAAACCCAACCCTGTTCCGCCAAAGTGACGAGTCGTTGAAGTATCCGCCTGGGTAAAACTTGCAAAAATCTTCTCCAAATTTTCCCGGGCTACGCCAATGCCGGTATCCATGACCGCGAAGGTGATTGCGGCGTGTTGCCCATCGACCCCCTTTGCTGCGCTCACTTCGACGATGATTTCCCCCTGTTGAGTAAATTTGATGGCGTTGCTGATCAGGTTGGTCAAAATCTGCCGCAATCGATAGGAATCGCCCCGCATCAGGTCAGGCAGACCTGGCCCCAGGTCCAAGTAAAGCTCCAAATCCTTCCGGTGCGCATTGACCGCCATGGTACTGCAGGCATTCCCGACCGGCTCCAACAACGGAAACAGGATATGCTCCAGTTCGATCCGACCCGCTTCAATCTTGGAAAAATCCAAGAGACCGTTCAACAACACCAGCAAGGCTTCGGCAGAGTTCAGAACAATTTCAAGATAGTTTTTTTGTTCCCGTTCCAAAGGCATGTCCAAGACCAGATCGGTCATGCCGATGACGGCGTTCAAAGGGGTACGAATCTCATGGCTCATGTTGGCCAAAAATTCACTCTTTGCCTTGCTGGCTTTCTCTGCGGCCACCTTGGCCGCGATCAAATTCCGGAAACGGTGGTTTATCGCTTTCCACAGCCACACTATTCCGATCAAAATTCCGGCCAGAGACCATCCAACCGTCAACGCCAAGGTCCATTTCTCGCCCCCCTTTCTGCTCTCCGGCCCGCTCAACCAAGTGCCAACTGTCCGATCTTGGAGCGAACCATTGTCTCCCTTGAGATGAAGCCATTCCTGATCCAACGTGGTAATCAAATCAAGATTAAGTCCTTTAAGAGCAGCAAAATGCCTCTCCACGGGACAGCAAACCAGGGGCGCCGGAGGACTTCCATCATCCCTTCTCCGGCTGGCCGTCAGTAGATGCGGCATCAACACCCCGATAACCTCCCCCTGGCTGAATAAGCGCATGGCATCGCGGTATTGGGCCACTTTGACCAAGGGACGAGCTATACCTAAATTGTCAAAAAGATTTTGTAAGGCCTCGGCTTGGCTATCGGCATCGACCACCGCGACGCTTCCATGCCTCAAATCGGACCACGAGCGTATCACGTCATCGCGCCCATGGATCTCTCCCCAGTCGGCCATCGCCGCTTCCGACGAAAATGTCAGAATTCCTTCCCGCTCTTTTGTCCTGATCACCCCAGCCAGGAGAGCCAAATGTCCCGTTGCCAGTTGTTCCAAATTTTGACTCAGCGATCCGAATTCGTAATGGACCGCCCACTGGTATTTTTGGGCTGCATGTTCCAAAATATCGACGAAGAATCTCCCCCTGACTTTCCCCCCCTCTTCGCGTGCCACCCCCCCCAGGTCCTGATCCACCCCCACCCAAACCTCACGTTGCGCCGCATTGCCCGGCATGGCCGCCAATACCAGCGCCAGACAAAGAACAGCCAATCCGGTCAATCGGCAAACATCGGCGCCCACCAGATCGATTCCATACCGATGGCGGGCACGATTCTGTGGTTTCCGCCAGGACCATCTCGGCCCGGAGATTCCATGACAGGGTTGACCTGCCATAAAGGCCACCAAGGGACTCATGCTCTATTTGACCGCCACGGAATTGTCCCGGCCCAGGAGAAATGGATTACTCCTCTTTAAGCCGGAAGGCTCTATTTTTGTAGGTGATATAAATTTGCTATTAAAAAAATTAGATCAAAATTAATAAAATAAATGTTCGTTTATTTTTATGACTGCCTACTCGGTCCCGATAGGGAGAGTTATGTCTCAGGATGCAACTCTTAATGAAGGCCCAGGGCGCCAATCATCAGGGTGGTGACGTGTTCAACGATTTTTTCGTGATTATCATGCTCGGGTTTGAAGTCTGGCAATAATCTCCTCAGCGGTGCGGTCTCGAAGTGGTACATGACCAATCCTGCCATGGAAAAAAAAAGCAGCAGCGGATCATACCGCTCAGCCAAAGAATGCATGAAGCCTTCAATTTCCTCGTAAACAGGAAAAAATACATGTCTGACGAGCAGCTTCAGACGGGCTTCATCACCGTCGGTCATTTCCCGTTGCAAGAGAGCCCTTAAAATGACATCACTGCCAAATGTTTCAACCCAAAATTCGATGAAGACCGTCAGGCGCTGACGGGGATTCTTGGCATTGGCCAAAGTCTCCGCCAGTCCGGCCACCTGGGCGTCAAAAGCATATTCCAAGGCCTTGAAATAGAGGCTTTCCTTGTTGGGGAAGTGGTTATAGAGCGCGGCCGCCGTAATACCCACGGTGTTGGCAATATCCCGCATAGCAACGCCCTTGTACCCGAAAGCGGCGAACAAGGGTAGCGAAGCCTCCAGTATTTTGATATAGGTTTTGCTTTGTTTAGGCATGGCTATTTTTTGTCCATCACAGTATAACGATAAGATGGCTTGCCGATTGATCAATCAATCAAACCATATTTTTTTATCTTATTAATCAGAGACCTTCTAGTAATGGGTTTAGTGAGATAGGCATTACAACCACCATCCTCGAAGGACGAAACCACCGTTTGCATGGAGTTAAGCGCGGTAATCATAATTATTATTGTTTTATCATTTTGAGAAACGTTATGATCCTTCTCAAAATCGCGCATCATGGCCAAAGCCGCCTGACCATCGATGTCGGGCATCATGATATCCAGGCAAACCAACTGAAAAGGTTGTCTCTGTTCATAACTGTGTTTGAACAATTCCACCGCCTTGCTACTGCTCTCTGTCAAAACACACTCTCCATAGGGGGAGAGGATGTTCTGAAGCAAGCGCCTGCTGGATTCATCATCGTCCGCGATCAGGGTTTTCATAACCTCGCCTCTTGACTAACTTATCCAAACCGAATAATTGATCACCCGACTCCATTCCATGATTGGATCGTCGGTCTGTTGCACCAACACCTCTCCGACCTTCACCAGAAGAACGCTTCATTTTCAACCTATCTACGGAGCGTCGCAAGATCATCTCGGGCAAGGCCGCCCTGGGTCCTTCAATTTTGGCAATTTTTGCGCATCCTTCCCACCGCTTTCTGCCCTCTGGATCGCGGCGATAACGACTTGAGATGTCCAGGTTGGGGCCAGTCGCCCCAGGTTTAACATGAACGCACATTTTCAAGTTGAACGACGGAGTTATAATGGTTAATAACCGTGTCAGGTGTGCAAGACAGCGCCGCAATGTTGTTTTATTCATTCCAAATTTATTATGACACGCCCGCGTTGAGGATGAGTTGGTAAAAGATACTGGAATTGGCTTGGTCCCATCCCCGCAGGTGACGGACCGTGACCAAAGGCTTTTGATTTTGGCTTCCTAACCCACCCCTGATTGCCACCAGGCCTTTCCAGTACCCAGCGCAAAAAATGCGTGGGGCGCACGGCCGCCCAGGCTTTCGCCTCTTTGGCCCGTTTGACCAATACGGCGAAAGCCAGTACTGGGGAGCAAGTACGGCAATCACCTTCCTAGCACGCCGCGCAAGGCTTCGTATGAAAAAAGCTGGAGGAGAGGAACCTGGAGGCTTCGCCCCCACCCCTTCCCAGACACCCATCCCATGAACTGGCCAGTCCGATTTTGCCCATTGGCCCTGCCCCGTTCAACATGCCGAATACCCACTATAGCCTAAACGAAACAGTTTTTAAACTGTTATTCCCTTCCCTGGCAGGATTGGAAACTGACCGATACCTGGCGCATTGCCAGTAAGTCCCGAGGAATTTACCTGTAAAAACCATTGCCTTGACAGAAAAAAACTACCCTGTCGAGCATAAGTAGTGTTAATTAGTGGCAGCGGTCATCTTTCACCCCATCGAAGTATCTCTGATCATGGACAAAACCAAACTCACCAAACTTTTCCAACACGCGTTGAAAATCCATGGAGCGGGGGATCCCGCGGGGGCGGAGCGGTTATACCGGGAGATTGTCCAGTCGCTTCCGGAGTTTGTCGATGTCTGGTATCTGTGGGGCATAGCAGCCTATGAAATGGGTGAATATGAGGATGCGGCGGCCCGATTTTCCAGGGCCATCGCGGTGGGCGGCCAGCAGTCGGACATCTTCCATTATCTGGGCCTGTCGCAACTCGAAATGGGCCGCTTGCACGCCGCCAAAGACAACCTTCTCAAGGCACTGTCCTTCGATCCGGACAATCCGCAATACTTGGCCAGTCTGGGCAATCTGGCATTGGCCAGCAAGGAACTGAAGGAAGCAGAATCCTGGTATCTCAAATCCTTGGCTCTCAAGGAGGACTTTGCTCCGGTCCACTATAATCTGTCAACACTCTATCGGGAACAGTCGGACAACACCAAGGCGACGCAACACCTCCAACGAACCTTGGAACTCGACCCCAACCATTGGAAAGCACACTTCAGTCTCGGCTTGATGGACCAACTGGACAATCGCACCAACGAAGCCATCGATCATTATTCCCAAGCCATCCGCATCCGCCCCGACTATTGGCGCGCCGTCCTGGCCAAACACCTGGTCCTACCAACCTTTTGTGCCACCCAGGAGGAGATGGCCCTGGCTCGTCGCCGCTGGATGAGCGGGGTGGAAGAACTGCAGCGGACCTTCCACCCCCAACAAGCGAAGGACCTGGAAGAGGCACGACATGCATGCGAATCTCTGACCAATTTTTATCTGCATTACCAGGGGTTGAACGATCTGGCAGAACAGAAGGCCCAGGGGGCGCTACTAACCCGCATCGCTAACCTGGTTTATCCCGGTCATGACCAACCCTTGCCGCTGCCAAGGCTTGCTGCCGAGGAAAAAATCCATGTTGCCTTCGTCTCTTCCTTCCTCTATGGCCATTCCGTTTACAAAACCCATTCCCGCCTCATTACCTTGTTGGACCGATCACGCTTTCGCGTCAGCGTGTTCTACACCGGCACGGTCAAGGACGATTCCTTGAAACATGTCATGGCCAACGTCGATGTATTTCACGATATCGGCGCCAACAGCTCGCGTCTGAAAACAGCGGTCGGTGCAGCCAACCCGCATGTATTGATCTATACAGATCTCGGCATGGATCCGGTTTTGAATCTGGTATCGGCATTGCGTCTGGCGCCGATCCAATGCAATGCCGGCGGCCATCCCATCACTTCAGGATTGGCCAATATGGATTATTTCCTGAGCAGTGATGCCATGGAGGCCGATCATGCCCAGGACCATTACAGTGAAACCCTCGTGCGTCTGCCCAATCTGGCTCATTGCTATCCTACACCGCAATCTCATCTGGCGGTCCCCCCCCCCGGCCTGCAACGACAGGCTGACGATGTCGTTTATTGCAACCTGCAAAATATGATCAAACTACTCCCCCAACACGATGACATCTATCCCGCCATCGCCGAAGCGGTTCCCAACAGCCGTTTCTGGTTTATCGAGTCTGGCGGCCGCATCGGAGAAATTTTTCGCGCCCGGCTGGATCGGGTATTCAGGAATCGGGGGCTCAATTATGAGACCTATTGCCGTTTATTCCCCAAATTGCCGTTATTGCAATTCTTCGGCCTGATTCAAGCGTCCGACATCATCCTTGATGGCATTGCCTGGTCGGGGAACAATTCCAGTATGGAAGCCCTGTCGCTCGACAAGCCCATCGTCACCTGCACCGGCGAAATGTTTCGCAGTCGCCATACCCATGGCATTCTGGAATGTCTGGGGGTCACCTCGACCCGAGCCGACAACCTGGAACAATATATCGCCATTGCCATACGTTTGGGGCTGGATCTACCCTTCCGCAATGAAGTCATCCTGGCCATTCGGAATTCCAAACATCGCATCTTCGAAGATCAAACCCCGGTTCGCGGTCTGGAGCAAGCGTTGGAAGACATAATCAACTCTGGAAATTGAGATGGAGCCGCCGTAACGACCCTTCAAGACGATCAAAGACTCATCGGAACATTGTCAGATCAAGACCGGTTCATTCTTGACTTGGTCCTCAACCTTGCCTTTTCTCTTTCTTTGCTTCACTATTAGATCGCTTATAAAAGCCAGAATCATTCCAGCGACGAATCCTCCCAAACTGCCAATCATTACAATAATTTTACTTTTTGAGTTGACAGTATTATTTTCCGGAGGGACAACGGCGGGGTCGATGACGGTAAAAACATAATCGCCGCGAACCTTGGACAGCATAATCTTTTTAATCTGTGATTCCAAAATTCCTGCAATCGCCTG
>JADFZF010000111.1 GCA_015232645.1 Magnetococcales bacterium
GATGCTCTGCATCAGCATGGTTTTCCCGGTACGGGGTTGGGCGACGATCAATCCCCGTTGCCCTTTGCCGATGGGGCAGATCAGGTCGATAATCCGGGTTCCCATGTCTTCCTCGGGACAACCTTCGACCTCCATCACCAGACGTTCATCGGGGTAAAGTGGTGTCAGGTTGTCGAACAGGATTTTGCCGCGAGTTTTGATAGGATCTTCGTAATTGATTTTTTCGACCCGCAACAGAGCGAAATAACGTTCGCTTTCCTTGGGAGCACGAATCTGCCCTTCGACAACGTCGCCGGTGCGAAGGCCAAAGCGACGGATTTGCGAGGGTGAGACGTAGATATCATCGGGACCGGGCAGATAGTTGGTGTCGGGAGCACGGAGGAATCCGAATCCATCCTGAAGGACTTCCAGAACCCCTTCGCCATAAATCTGACCGTTGAGGACGCTTTCGGCCTTCAGGATGGAATAAATCAATTCCTGTCGTCGCATGCCATTGAAGCCTTCGACTTTTTTTTCGTCGGCAAGGGCGGTCAGTTCCGACACGCTCATGGCTTTGAGCACTTTAAGGTTCAGCGTAGCCAGTCTTTCAGAGGTATTGGTGGACATGATTTCGCGAATAGGGTATCGGGTTGGAAGTTTTGTTTTCGGTGGGAGGCTCACAAGCCAGTCGGCCTTGGTTCATCGCGGCCCGAAAACGGTTGGATGGTTTTGGACGATCATTGGGATATGGGAGAACCACAACAATTAAAAAAACAAGAAATTCAGGGGTGGCACTGTGCTGCAGCACCTATGAGCGAAAGACCATCCACGGAGGGCGAAGTCTTCATGTGTCTCAGGGAACACCCGAAGAGTTGCTCAGGGGCACTCAGGCCTTACCCATGGCCTGCTCATTTGGACCTGATCGTCCCTGCGGCAACTTCCCAAGACTGTAGTTACGTGGAACCTGGGTATGCAAGGCGGATCTGTCAGTAGGAAAATTGGCGAAAAGCCTTATGGCGGGAAACTGCCGTTCGAGTGCGCTTCGGTTCGCCTTTTGGGACAGAAAACTACTCATGGTTGACATCAAAGTCAATCCCATTTTACGTGGGAGGGCATTTTTTTTATTTTTCCAGGAACTCGGGATGATGGTTTGAGTCACGACCTGGGGGTTGACACGATTTGAGTAAGGTTGAGCGTGGTGGAGACCATGGATCGAATGGGTCTGACAAAGGGGTTGGGATGGATCCACACATGATTCTTCTCAAATTGAGTTCAGTGGTTTTCGGCAGCGATTTCGGGCCAGAGGGGACGGCGGTGGTGATGGGCCAGACGCTGGCATTCAGTCCAAAAATGTTTGACCTGGAGGGTGGTGGCCTCAAGAGATCCGCTATTGTCGATGATGTGGGAAGCTTGGCGTTTTTTTTCTGCTTCGGGGAGCTGTACAGCCAAAACCTGACGTTTGACGGTATCGGACATGGAGTGCCTGGAAGCCAGACGTTGCCATTGCTGCTGGCCGCAGGCGACGGTAACCGTGAGATCGCACAGCTGATCCCATCCTGATTCGAACAAAAGTGGAACTTCCAGAATGGCGATTTGGGTTGGAATTTCGGTGGCATGTTGGAGGGATTGCAGGAGGTGAAGCAATTGGGCACGGATGGTTTGGAGAATCCAGACGTGGAGCATGGATTCGTAGGCTATCCGATCTTCGGGATGGGAAAAGATGTGGGCGGCCATTTTTTTTCGATCCAGGCCGGGAGGCGGCGAAGCGGGATTCCGTTCCAGAAAATGGGAGCCAAACCGGGAGATGACGGCCTTGAGTCCGGCGCTGCCAGGGGCGATGACCTGTCGAGCAATCTGATCGGTATCGATGACTCTGGCGCCCCATTGGGAGAGCATTTGACCGACCACACTTTTGCCGCAGCCCATGGAGCCTGTCAGCCCGACAAGGAACAGGGGATACAGGCCGGGATGTTCTTTATTGTGCAATGTCATGTTGATCATGGCAGACCAATCAGTCTTGTGGTCAATCAGCCTTTTCCGAGGTACCAATCGACAACCCACGGACCGATGAACAGGTAGGTCCAGGCTGCCCCGGCCAGATAAGGTCCGAAGGGGATGGGCTGCGATCGGTTGCGGTGGGTGGCCACCATCCAGACGATGCCGACGATGCTGCCCAGGAGGGAGGCGAAAAACAGGGTGAATGGGAGGGATTGCCAACCCATCCAGGCGCCAATCATTCCCAACAGTTTGACGTCACCGAACCCCATGCCCGCCTTGCCGGTAATTTTTTGGAACAACCAGCCGAAGGCCCAAAGGCCACCTCCGCCGGCGATCACCCCCATCAGTGCGGAAGTAAAGTCGGCCAAAGGGGGGTGCAGCCATCCGCCCCATGCCAGCACCAAACCGGAACCCATGCCGGGCAGAGTGATGACATCGGGAAGAATGTAATGGCGAAAGTCGATAAATGTCAAGATGATAAATGCATATCCCAAAGCGATCAGGCCGAGGTTTTGCCAAAAGGGACCAAAGTGCCAGAGTACCTGAATCGTCAGCAATCCTGCCAATAGTTCCACCAGAGGATAGATGAGGGAAATGGGGGCCAGACAGTGACGGCATCGTCCCCAGAGTCGGATCCAACTCAACAATGGAATATTATCGTGCCAGCGGATGGCCGTATGACATTGGGGGCAATGCGATGGGGGAAAGACAATACTTTCACCCAGGGGCAGTCGGTGAATGCATACGTTCAGGAAACTGCCCATGGTGAGACCAAATACAAACGCGATAACAGTGAATTCCATCATGCAAGGCCTCCGATCAGCCTGTATTCCGGACCAAAGTCTATTGGGAGCCGTGTGGGGGACTTTCGGTTTGGAATGTCCCATAATTGGTTAAAGGGCTGGGTTTGGTAAGGGGCAGTCCCCCTTCCGGTGGGGTGTCGCTGGCGAGGTTGAAAAGATATGGAAGAATGTGCATATTTTTTTTCGGCGCCCGAGACGGTGGATTGGACAAGAGGGCGGTTGGTTGAGATCTTGGGTTGTGGCAGCCAGCTTCAGCATCGGAAGGCTGCCGGCCCTCCCCGGGACTGAGGTGGAATGTCATGCGATGATCTTTGACAGCCTCCCTTGGGGTCTAATTCCTCAGGGTTCCCGACGACAACGGCACGGTACTACGGCACAGGCAGAGGCAAAATCCTTGCTTGACCAGGGGCAAACAGGGAAAATAGCGCCGTCCTTGGCCAGGTGAGGCAGGATGGCTTTGCATCTCTCCAGCCCCTTGTTCCAATTCCGTCGAGGTAAGTCTATTCATGACAGACTCAGCTATCAAGGTCCAGGTGATCGGAGCCGGACTAGCGGGATCGGAGGCCGCTTGGCAACTGGCGCAGCGAGGGGTTGACGTCACCCTGGTGGAAATGCGGCCGGCCAGGTTCAGCCCGGCGCACCAGACCGCCCTGTGTGCCGAACTGGTGTGTTCCAACTCGTTGCGAGGTGGCGATCCCGATCGCCATGCCGTCGGATTGCTGCACGAGGAGATGCGGCGTCTGAACAGCCTGATTCTGGCCGCGGCGGATGCCAACCGCATCCCCGCCGGCGGCGCTTTGGCGGTGGATCGGCATGGTTTTTCAGCTTTCGTTCAGCAACGGATCACCGAACATCCCCTGATCACGCTGGCGGTCGAGGAATGTTGCGAACCACCCAAAGACCAACCGTGTATCGTGGCGACAGGCCCTTTGACATCCGAGGGGTTGATCCCGTGGTTGGAAAGCCATCTTGGCCAGGATCGATTGTATTTTTATGATGCCCTCGCCCCCATCGTCGCCGTCGATTCCATCGATATGAAAAAAGCTTGGCGGCAATCCCGTTACGACAAGGGGGGGGACGACTACATCAACTGTCCCATGGAGCGCGACACCTACCGCAGCTTTGTGGAACAATTGCTACAGGCTTCCCAGGTGAAACAGCATGATTTTGAACAGGGGATACCATTTTTCGAGGGCTGTCTTCCCATCGAGGTCATGGCTTCCAGAGGATTGGATACCTTGAGGTTCGGCCCCATGAAGCCTGTGGGACTGGCCAACCCCCACGATGGCGGCCGAAGACCTTGGGCTGTGGTTCAGTTGCGTCAGGATAATCAGGCGGCGACGCTGTGGAACATGGTTGGCTTTCAGACCCGTATGACTTGGCCGGAACAGCGTCGGATCTTTCGCATGATTCCAGGCCTGGAGAACGCCGAGTTTGAACGGTTGGGAGCCATGCATCGCAATACCTACATCAACAGTCCTCTGGTTTTGGACCGCTATTTGCGACTCCACGGTTGCAAGCGCATTTCTTTTGCCGGTCAGATTACCGGTGTCGAGGGGTATGTGGAATCGGCCGCTTCCGGGTTGCTCGCCGGCATCTTTATGGCGTTGGAGCTGACCACCGGTCGGTTGCCCGATATCCCGCCTGCAACAACGGCCCTCGGGGTGCTGCTGAACCATGTGACGTTGCCCGGGAAACGCTTTGAGCCCATGAACGTCAATTTTGGGTTGTTTCCGCCATTGACGCAACCAACGTCAAAAAAACAGCGCAAACCCGCCTTGGCAGCCCGGGCTTTGGCGGAATTGGACCCTTGGAGGCAGAAAATTGTAACAAAGGCTTGACATAGGAAATGGATTACATTAACGTGGCCTCCTTTTTTGCATCATGTGCCATTTGGTTATGGAATGTCAAACTTCGTGAATTGTAAGGAATATCACTGTCGCCAAGAGGAACGGACCCTGAATTGCATCACCTGACCCTGGGAATGCCAAAACTCGCGACATCATGTCAAATTGGTGACTTACAAAAGAGGACGTATGCTTTCCGGACCTAGAAGACACAAGAAATTGCGGACATTCGCCACCCGAACCCGAATTCAACCCGCTCCGGTTGAAAAAAGGCCCCGTGACCGGAAATTTCCCTCGCTGCTGTTCGGGATGGTTACCGTCGGTCTGATCGCCACCCACAGTGCATTGAATGCCAGTACCTCCGGAGGAGTTCCAACAGACTATCTCGGCTGGTTACTGCGTAATGAGC
This sequence comes from Magnetococcales bacterium, assembly GCA_015232645.1. Taxonomy (GTDB): domain Bacteria; phylum Pseudomonadota; class Magnetococcia; order Magnetococcales; family UBA8363; genus UBA8363. Next base: position 5,037 of record JADFZF010000111.1, read on the forward strand.
TGGCCCAGATTCCCGGGAAAGCGGAAACCAAGGAAGTCGCCGAGAAGGGGAGGGAGTCCAAAACCCTCTCCCAGGAAAACCTTTTTTCCGTTCGGGAATCCATCCGCCTCGCCGCCCTCAAGTCGCCAGCCGTGCGCATGGACCGCGGTCGGCCCCAGGTCGAGGAACATCACCGGGTGATCATCGAACGCATCTCGCGTGGCGATACCCTGTCCTCGTTGCTGCAGCGGCAAAACATCTCCCTGCGTACGATTTATGCCATCGCCAGGGGGGCCAGGACCGTTTTCAACCTTTCGGCCAATTTTCAAACCGGAAAATTGGTCAAACTGGTGTTTGATGACAACAAACAGCTGACATCCATGGCCTATCCCCTGGAGGAAGGCAATGTCCTGGTTATCAGGAAAACGCCGACGGGCGATTTCAAGGGTGCCCTGGAAAAGGGTGATATCGGGGTGGCCAGTGTCCCGGCCGACAGTCCCCCGGTCAGCGTCACGGCCCCGGATGTCAAGGTGATCGATAAGCAGGCGGCTGATATTTTGAGCAACAACGATCGTAAGGTAGCTCCACCGGCCGCCGTCGTTGTTGAAAAGGAAGAGGAGCCGGCGGAAAACAAGGCTAAATCCCCCAAAACGGCCACATCCGCTTCCGTGACGATCAAGGCGGGGGACCACCTGACCAGCCTCCTTGCTGCCTATAATATCGACGAAACCACGACCATGGAGGTCGTCAGGGCCTCCAAACAACTTTTCGATATCGCACGCATGCTTCAGCCTGGGAAAGTGCTGAATCTGGATATCGGCGCGGATGGTTTACTCCAGACCCTTTCCTATCCGGTGGATGGAGAGAACGTTTTTTGGCTGCGTCGTGAGGGCGATGCCTTCGTCCCCAAAGTCGAAAAGAAGTCCCTGGTCGAAAAGAAAGTGGTGGCCGCTGAAAAGCCCATCGAGAAAAAGACACCTACCAGTCGGTTGGAAACCATCAGCGCCGCCATCAAGGCGGATGGATCGTTGTTTGCCGCCGGTAGCCATGCGGGGTTGACCAATGCCCAGTCGGCCGCCTTGGCGGAGCTGTTCGAATGGGATATCGACTTTGCCCGCGATATTCGCGCTGGCGACAGTTTTTCCGTCGTGCGTGACACCAAATATATCCAGGATAAGCGGGTTGGCGAAGGTCGCATCCTCGCCGCAGAGTTCATCAACCAGGGGAAGGTGTACCGGGTAGTGTATTATACCAACCCCAGGGGCGAATCGGGATATTACGATTCCAAAGGACAGAGCATACGTAAGATGTTCATCCGCGCCCCCGTTGACTTTCGCCGGATTTCGTCGGTTTTCTCCAGCAACCGCAAACACCCGGTCTTTGGTTTTACCCGGGCCCATAAAGGGGTCGATTATGCCGCCGATATGGGAACCCCTGTACGTGCCGTTGGTGACGGAATGATTACCCACGCCGCCTATAAGGGCAGCTTTGGCAGACTGATTCTTGTTCGTCATAACAGTACTTATACCACGGCCTATGCCCATCTGGGTCGTTTTTCTAACGAAGTCCGTCCAGGAATGCGCGTCAGACAGGGGCAGACCATCGGCTATGTGGGCATGACGGGCGTCACGACCGGACCGCACTTGCATTTTGAAGTTCGTGTCAACGATCAGCAGGTGGATCCGCTGACGGTGCAGATGGCCTCGGCCAATCCGGTAGCTTCCGGCTACAGAACTGACTTCCTCGCCAAGACCCAACCCCTGTTGGCCATGCTCAAATCGGGTAATGCCAAGGTGGCTGCCTTGAGTCCCGATTCCCGCCAACGCTGACCATCGGTCGTGCGCTCCATTGGGCGGCTCAGTTTGGACGATTCGTTCGCTGTTGCAATGGAGCGCCCCCTGGTTGGCCAGGAGAGGGGCGGATACCCCTCGTCTGGATGCTGAGCTTCTCCTTGCCGACGTTCTCCATTTGCAACGAATCGGACTGTTTTTGGATCCGGACCGACCGTTGACCCCGAGTGAATTGGCGGACTTCAAAAGTCGGCTCAGGCGCCGTGAGGCCAGAGAACCGGTGGCCTATATCGTCGGAAAGAAGGATTTTTGGAAAGATACTTTTGTCGTCAATCGTAGCGTTCTCATTCCCCGTCCCGAGACCGAAACGTTGCTGGAAATCGTATTGAGGGCGTTTCCTGAACGCAATGGCGCATGGAGCTTATTGGATGTCGGTTGTGGGTCTGGAGCGGTGCTGATCAGCCTTCTTCGGGAGTTTCCCAACGCCGTTGGAACGGGCCTTGATCTCAGTACGGCAGCACTTCAAGTCAGTCGCCAAAACGGGCAACGCCTCGGCCTAGACGTCGGGCGCCAAGTCCGATGGTTGCAGTCGGACCTGATGGCTAACCTCGCTCAGGATGCGCGATTTGATGCCATCCTTGCCAATCCACCCTACATACCCAGTCGGGAGATGTCCGCTCTACAACCGGAGATCGTGCGTTATGAGCCGCATTTGGCGCTGGATGGCGGTGCTGACGGTTTGGACGTCATCCGCCGTCTGGTGGATTCGTCTTCCCATTTTCTCAATCCACGGGGATTGCTGGCCATTGAGGTGGATTCACGGCAAGCGGGGACAGTTGCAGGTTGGTTGACCAATCTTGGTTTCACTGGGGTTGGCACCCAGACGGATTGTTATCATCATCCGAGGGTGGTGTTCGGACTTGCCCCGACATCGTCCGTTTGACTTTGCAGAGGGCTATGATGACGGTGTCCCGAGGCGAGGAGTGAGGGACTCCCCATTGTCAAAACAAATTTTCATCAGGTGTAAGCTCCAAAATACAAAATATATTTGTTTTGTTTTCTGGCTTTGATACGGTCAACGTGGCCTGAGCGGAGGATAGGGAAACCCGGGGACGGGACCCGAGCGCCGACTCAGGGGCCAAAGACCGCAGATCGGAGGGTGAACAGCCCTCCACTTCTTCACATATATCCCCCACTCCTGCGGGATTGGCAAAAAAGCGGTAAATCCCAGGGGG
>JADFZF010000112.1 GCA_015232645.1 Magnetococcales bacterium
AGGCCAAGGAGGCATCGGCCAGCCCGTCGGTCAAGAAACCCCCGGCCCAGGCCTCGGAGGATGAGCCCCACGTCTATCGCATACGCATCAAGCCCAGCCCGGATATCTTTGCCAATGGTACCAATCCGTTGCTGCTGCTGGGAGAACTCAAGGAACTGGGGGAGGAGTGTCAGATCATCGCCCAGTATGACAAACTGCCGCCGTTGGAAAACCTCGATCCTGAGGTATGCTATACCACCTGGGAGGTCTTCCTGACGACCAAAAAGAGCGAAAACGCCATTCGCGATGTCTTCATTTTCGTCGAGGATCAATGTGAGCTGAATATTCGGTTGCTGGATCGCGAGGAGGTCCCGGGAACCGATGTGCAGAAAATCGGCAACATCCTCGTGCAAAGGGGGGATATCGACGAAAAGGAACTCGAAGAGGCCCTCAAGCCCTTGGGCGACCGTCTGGTGGAGTCGGGAGTCGTCAGTGCCAGTCAGGTCAAGGCGGCTCTGGCCGAGCAGAACGCCATCAAGTCCAAACGCGACAAGAAGGTGCAGGCGGAATCGGCCACATCGGTCCGGGTCCCGTCGGAAAAGCTCGACGGCCTGGTGGATCTGGTAGGAGAACTGGTGACGGTGCAGGCACGTCTGAACCAGACCGCCTCCAACCGACAGGACCACGATCTGCAACTGATCGCCGAGGAGGTGGAACGTCTGACGGGAGAATTGCGGGACAATACCATGAGCATTCGCATGCTCGCCATTGGAACCACCTTCAACAAGTTCAAACGTCTGGTGCGTGACCTGTCCACCGAGTTGGGCAAGAAGATCGAGCTGACCACCGAAGGGGCAGAGACGGAGCTGGACAAGACGGTGATCGATCAATTGAACGATCCTCTGGTGCATATCATACGCAACAGCATCGACCATGGCATCGAAACGCCCGAGGTGCGTATCGCCAGGGGGAAGAATCCGGAAGGCTTGATCCACCTTTCCGCGATTCACTCGGGGGCCAACGTTTTGATTCGGGTGGAGGATGATGGCAAAGGATTGGATCCCGATCTGTTGGTGCGCAAGGCCATCGAAAAGGGACAACTGCCTCCGGATGCGCAGTTGACCGATAAGGAAGCGTTCCAATTGATTTTTGGCGCCGGTTTTTCCACCGCCGAAAAGATCACCAACGTCTCTGGACGCGGGGTGGGGATGGATGTGGTCCGCAAGTCCATCGATGCCTTGCGTGGCAGTATTGATGTGACCAGCGAATTGGGCAAGGGGACGACCATTACACTCAAACTCCCCTTGACTCTGGCGATCATCGAGGGGTTGCTGGTGCAGGTGGCCAAGGAGTTGTTCGTTCTGCCCCTGGCCGCGGTGGAGGAATGCGTGGAGCTTTCGCGTCGCGACATCACCAATGCCCATGGGCGGCACGTCATCAACGTGCGCGACGAAATCGTCCCCTACATCCGGATCCGGGATCGCTTTGATATTGAGGGCGACGCGCCGGAAATCGAACAGATCGTCATTTCCGACGTCGATAGCAAACGGACTGGTTTCGTTGTCGATTCGGTCATCGGACAACACCAGACCGTCATCAAGAGCCTGGGGAAGAATTTTGAACATTCGGAGGAATTTTCCGGAGCGACTATTCTTGGCGATGGCACGGTGGCCTTGATTCTCGACCTGAGCAAGATGGTGCGCTATGTCGAAGCGGAAGAGGACCTGTCGGAGCCTGCCGCTGCCTGACCCGGAATGCTCGGTCCCCGGATGGGGATTGATGCGGACGGCTTGACGGACGATTTCATGGACAAGTCGGGAAGGGGTGGGGGGAGTCATGTTCCAGGGCCATGACGTAGAGACCGTCCCATGTCGCTGAAATCGGTCTGAATGGGGCGTGTCATCTTCACGACATTCCATGATTGAGCCCGGTCCCTGGCCAGTCCTGTTTTCTTGAAGAGTGGCCCAGCACATTTCGTTATCGAGCGACATGAATCCTTCTGGATCCCCCACAAAGACCACCACGGTCATTCTGATTCTGATCACTGGAATCTTGCCATTGGTATTATGGTTTTGGCTGGGGGAGCGGCATGGGTCCGCCGCCATCCAGTCGAGCCGCAGCCGCATGCTGCAGCAGATGGTGGAGAGTCGGTTGAAATCATTGCAGGCCGACGCCGTCAAACGTCTGGCTGATGTCCAACTGTTGGCCCTGTTGGCGCGCTCGGAGATGAAGTCCGGCGCGACGCCGGCGTCGAAAGAGGTCATCGCCGCCGATCCGACGCCTCCCCCCCCTCCCACCGCCATCGTTCCCGATCCAGGGGTGGCTCTTGCCGCGCCAGGGAGTGAGACGTCGTTGTCCGTTCTCGACGAGATCGTGCGGCTGACCCGTGATTTTTTGCAGCAGCAGGAGGCCGGGGTCAAACAGTTGGCCAGTGACGACCAGTTGCCCGGAAAACTTGCCGGCCTGGACTGGGTATTCCGCGAAAACAATCGTCAGGCGAGTGGCGACAGGTGGTTGCAGTTTGCCAAAACCTTTACCTCCAGTCTGGATGCGGCGGTCAAGGCCAAGGCTTACGATGACCTGTATTTGATTTCCGCCAAGGGAGACATTGTTTATACCACTTTGCGCGGAGGGGAGTTGGGCGCCAATGTCAAGGATGCGGGTCTGAAGGGGTCGGGTTTGAATCGGGTGTTTTTCAGGGCGTCCCGGCAATCGGGGTTGGAGGACGTCTCCCTGTATGGTTCGGGCGACATGGGGCTGGCCGCTTTTTCGGCAGTGCCGCTGCAGAAGGATGGACGTCAGGTGGGGGTATTGGCGGTACGCTTCAACCTGCCGGTGCTGTTGGAACAATGGTTGTCCCGGCATTTGTCCTATTCCGGGGTCCCCATGGCAGTGATCGGCGCCGATGGCGGCCTGCGTTTCAAGAGTCCCCTCTGGACCACTCTGCCGGCGGCATTGCAAACCTTGCAGTCGCTCCCCAAAACCATCGCCGAGACGCCCAAAGGGACCATGGTCCCGGAAAATTCGGGATATCAGGTGGTCTGGGAACATGTCCGCTCGGCTGGATTGGATTGGACCGTCCTGGTGGCGGCGGCCGCGTCCCCGGCACCGATCACGGCGATCACGGAACCCGCCAGGACCCCGACCGAATCGACCGAGCCGGTGGTCGCTCCGGTCCCCGCCCCCGTCATCACCGCACAGGATGTCCCCGCTTCCGCGGGACGCGACAGCCGATTCGGAAAAGACTATCTGGAGGTCACCGGATATTATGACCTCTTCCTGATTCATCCCGATGGTCGGGTGTTTCATACCGCCCGGGGCCAGGAGGATCTGGGGACCAATCTCTTTCATGGTCCCTTCGCCGATACCAATCTTGGGCGTCTGGTGCGCCGGGTTCTGGACAGCCGACAGCCCCAGGTTTCGGATATCGCGCCGTATCCTCCCAGCCACAACGAGCCCGCCGCTTTTCTGGCCGCCCCGGTGATCATCGACGACAAGGTCGAAGGGGTGGTGGCGTTGCAGCGGCCACTGGAGGATACCACCTTGCTGCTGAATCCCGGAACCTGGCTTGGGCCGGGTGGGGATGTGGTCCTGGTGGGCCGGGATTTGCGCATGCGTTCCGATTCCTTTCTCAATCCACGCACCCATTCCGTGACCGCCTCCTTCCAGGGGACGGTTGCCGACAATGGTCTGGATCTTCCCGCCGTGCATGCCGCGCTGGAAGGGAAACACGGGCTGTGGGTCGATTCACGGCCCCAGGGCGGGAAGCGCCTTCAGGCCTATGCTCCGGTGGTCATGGGCGATACCACCTGGGCATTGCTGGTCAGTGCCGATATTCCTCCGTTGGCGGCGGATCTGGTGCCCAAGGTGGGTTGGCGATGGATCATCCTGATCGGGGCCACCTTTCTGTGGTTGTTCCTGATGGCTTTTCTGATCGCCGCCCTGGGGGAGCGGCCATGGAAACAATTGGCGCTGATCGTCACCCAATTGGCCAAAGGTCGCAACGACCTGCTGAACCGGCAGGATTGGGAACGTTGGCACGACACCATGGGCCCCCTGCGCCAGGTGGTGGAACGATGCTACCAGCAGACGGACCGGCTCTCATCCTATAGCGGCAAACTGGTGGAGAAGATTTCCCAGGTGACGAAGTTGGCCGAAACCAGGGTGAATACTCCGTCCGCGGTGGCGACGCCGTCCGCGGCCCTGGCCGGTTCCGATTCCTTGCTGGAGGCGTTGGCACGTTGGAAGCGGCGTCCAGCCCCGGCGCTTCCAGCGCCGGCAACGACGGCCGTGGAGGTGATGGCCCACCAGTGGACCGATACCCTGGATCGCATCCTGGAGACGACGAACAAAGTTTGCCTGCTGGCCATCAATGCCGCCAATCTCAGTACCCGGGGATCGACCCGGAAGGCGACGCTGGCGCAAACTTTTCAGCAGATTCGGGAATTGGCGGAGCAGGTGCAGTCCCTGTGCGGCGAAGGCCACCAACAGACCGTTTCCTGGAAGGAGAGGCTGACCCTGGCCCCTGCCCATCCCCATCCCAAGACCGACGACCAGCTCGCAACACTTTTGGGCCAGGTGGAACGGGTGCTGGAGCAGCAGGCGCTCTTCATCAAGAATCATTCCGAGTTGGGTAGCAGGGAGTGGGATTGGCTGCTGGCTGATCTGAAGGAAATCGATCAACAGGCAGAGAAAATAAATCAACTGGTCGAGTCGCTGCCGCAAAAAGAGCGGCGGACGCTTGACAAGTTGTCGAGGCTGGAGGTTGATGATTCGTCCACGGGGAGCAGACAATAGGAGGAGGGTCGGGAAGGGGGGAGGTCCCTTTCCAGTCCCATCGCTGCCACTGGAACGGCAACAGGTTGGGGTGACCGCTTATTTCAATGGAGGACATGGCGCATGAAGATCACACTCAATGGCGAAATCAAGGAGCTTGACCGGCCGACGACTATCATCAGTCTCCTGGATCTTTTGCACCTGGACCCCAACCGGGTGGCGGTGGAACGCAATCTGGAAGTGGCCCGGAGGGGAACGTTCGCCGAGGTGTACTTGAACGATGGCGATCAGGTGGAGATCGTCCACTTCATCGGTGGCGGCGAGGATTCGGGGACCGATCCCCTGGTCATTGCCGGACGGACCTTCCATAGCCGCCTGTTGGTTGGGACGGGGAAATACAAGGATTTTCACGAGACGCAGCAGGCGATCCTCGCCTCGGGGGCGGAGATTGTCACCGTGGCGGTGCGGCGGGTCAACGTCAGCGATCCCCACTCGCCCATGCTTACCGATTTCATTGATCCGAAGAAATTCACCTATTTGCCGAATACCGCCGGTTGTTTCACTGCCGAGGATGCGGTTCGCACCTTGCGGTTGGCGCGGGAAGCGGGGGGGTGGGACATGGTCAAACTGGAGGTCCTTTCCGATCCCAAATATTTGTGGCCCAACAATCCCGAAACTCTCAAGGCGGCGGAACTCCTGATTCGCGATGGTTTCAAGGTCATGGTCTACACCACCGACGACCCCTACCTGTGCAAAGTTTTCGAGGAGATGGGGTGCGTTGCGGTCATGCCTCTGGCGGCGCCCACCGGTTCGGGCCTGGGGGTTCGTAATCCCTACACCATTCGCATCATCATCGAACAGGCCAAGGTTCCGGTATTGGTGGATGCCGGTGTCGGTACTGCCTCGGATGCAGCCATTGCCATGGAATTGGGGTGCGACGGCGTGCTCATGAACACCGCCATCGCCGGTGCCCGGGACCCCATCCGCATGGCCCGTGCCATGCGCCGCGCCGTTCAGGCGGGGAGGGATGCCTTTTTGGCCGGACGCATTCCGAAAAAATTGTATGCCACCGCCTCAAGTCCCCTGGAGGGGACCTTTTTTTCCCACTCGTGAAGGACAGTGCCATCGTGACCCTTTCCGAAGACGTTTCCGCGACCACCCCGCTCCAGGCCAATCGGTGGGATTGCCGCTGGCCCGACCCGGTGGCTCTGAAGGTGGCAACCGATCGGATTTTCGGTGCCATGGCCGTCGATGATCCCAGCCTCAACCGTCGTTTGGGGATTATCGTCCGCATGGAGCCGCCGATGCTCGACTCCGACCCCGTCAGCGCCATCCTGGTGACCCCCTGGGCGGTGGAACGAGTGTTTTGGCACAATAACCGGGAGCAAAAGGACCCCCCGATCCTTCATGCCGGCGAGTTGGAGACGACCCCGGATGGACGGGTTGCCGCCGGGCAGGGGGTTGTTCTCGAAACGTCGCAACGTACTTTTCCGGTGGTCATCGCCTGGGAACCGGAGACGGGGCATCATTTCGTCCAGACACTGTTGCATGAGGTTCATGAATTCAATTCCGTCGAAGCCGCCATCCGAGCCGCTTTTGCAGGAAAAACCCGGCCTCGTTTAACACAGGTGACTCTGAACAAGGAAGTTTCTCGCCGGGGATTGTTCAGCCTCGGGGGGTGGTTTGGCCGGGGTGAGGGGTGAGACGAAGGATCCGGCACGGGGGTGACTTCCGCTCGGCCTCCAGGGGAAAACGGTTCATCGGCAGATGAATGGGTACAGTCATAATGGACAAGGGTTGAAAAAAAATCTCGCCATGAACGTTGCCCCCGGAGTGATCATTGCCGCCGCCCAGTCGCGTTCTGGAAAAACCACCCTGACCATGGCCCTCCTGGCGCGTCTGCAACGAGACAACATCCCCCTGGCCCCTTTCAAGGCGGGTCCCGATTATCTCGATGGGGCCTGGCACAGCCTCTTTTCCAAACAACCCTGCTACAACCTCGATACCTTCATGGTCGGACCACAGGAATGTCGGACCCTGTTTCAACACAAACGGGGCGCGGCCTTGGGCATCATCGAAGGGGTCATGGGTCTGTACGATGGATTGAACGGAGTCGGAGGCCCCGGCTCAACTGCCCATCTGGCACAGACTTTGGGGTTGCCGGTGCTGCTGGTGGTCAACGTCCGTGGCATGGCGGGATCGCTGATCCCGTTGGTCCAGGGGTTCGTCTCGGCCGCCCAGGGGTTTACCATCGTCGGCATTCTCGCCAACCAGGCGGGTGGACAACAGCATGTCGAACGTCTATCGCAATGGTTGGATGAATACGGCCTTCCCCCGATCGTGGGATGGATGGGACGGGAAAATCAGTTGGTCCTCCAGGAACGCCACCTGGGATTGACCCCTCCCGATGCTTCCACTCTCCCCTCCTTGGGAGGATTGGCCGACGCCTTGCACCTCAACCAAGCCTTGTTCGACGCTCATTTTCAACCATTGCCGGCGATCACGGAGATCCCCCTCCGCCCCCTGCAACCGTTGCTGTCGGGAAAAACCATCGCCGTGGCCCAAGATCAGGCGTTCAGCTTCATTTATCCGGCCAACGTGGAGTGTTTACACCAAATGGGGGCAAGGGTTCATTTTTTCTCACCCCTGGCCGGTGATCCGCTACCCGATCCCTGCGATGCCATCTGGTTGCCGGGCGGATACCCCGAATTGTATGGCCAAACTCTTTCCACGAGCCCTTCCTTGAAGCAGGTGCATCATTTCGGGCAACAAGGTGGGGTGATTTTGGCCGAATGCGGTGGCATGATGGCACTCGGCGACCATATCGTCGATATCGACGGGCGATCCTGGCCCATGACCGGATTGCTGCCCATCACGACCATCATGACCCCACGTTTGGCCGGCCTGGGTTATCGCCGGGAGTCCTCCGGGGTTCGTGGCCATGAATTTCACCACTCGATCCGTCATCCCTCTACCCTGCCGGCAGCGTTTACGGTGGATCGTGGCGATCCGGGTGTTCGCTGGGCCAACGTTCTCGCCTCATACGTTCATTGGTTTTTTCCTTCCGCCCCGGAAGTCGTCTCCCAATGGTTTGGTGGGGGAAATTCCGTCCGATGAACGATTTCTTCTCCTCTTGGGTTGATTCTACCTTGTCACATTCATTAATTGGAATGGATGGCTAATTATTTATTGATATATATATAAATATTGAAAGAAAAAAGGGGTCTGGGGGATTGCCCCCAGGG
>JADFZF010000113.1 GCA_015232645.1 Magnetococcales bacterium
CCATTATTCATGATTCATTTCCCACAGACCAAGGAAACACTGATTGGCGGGATGACCGTCCGGCACCATGGCCACAGGCTGCGAGAGGGCAAAGGGGGGGGCGGTCAGATCCATTCGGCGCCAATGTCCAGGCTCGATGTCGGTATTATCGGCGCCGGGAAAGGTAGTGGCGAGAAGAAATCGGCAGCCGCTGTGTCTGAAGTTGGCCAAGGCAGCCTGGACCAGGGGGTTGGGGAGATGGGTCAGGGTATTGCGGCACAAAAGCATGTCCCCATGGGGCAGGATGTCCTGGGTGATATCGGCGGTATTGAAAAAATGGTTCTTGCGGCGACCGAACAGAATGCGATTGTTGGCAATCAATTCTTCAACCAGATCAAAACCAAGGTACAGTCCCAAGGATCCGGAAATGGCTTCCAACCAACGCCCGTCGCCACAACCGGCGTCAACCAGGATGCGAATTTTCCATTTTTCCCAGAGCGCCGCCACGCTTTGTCGCAAGGGCGCCGTCACCAGGGGGGCGGAACCGGGACCGCTGCGGGTATCGGGAGATTTCCACTGGTTCTGCAGGTAGATGCGGCTGAAACAATGCCGCAGGGTGAGGGTCTCCTGACGCAGTGAGGGATGGGGTGGAAATTGGGCGTCGGTGGCGCGGATACCGATGCGGCGTTTGCTGAAATCGACATCGGCGAACGTTTCATAATCATCCAGGGAACGGACTGGTCCCAAGGCATAACGCTCCATATCCCGGAGGACATCGGCATCGGTGCTTTTCTGGATGCCGAGGAGATGGTGCAGGCGAGCGACGGTACGGCGATTGAGTTGGCTCCAATCGACATGGTCGTCCCAGTGGCGACGCCGCTCGCGTACCGAGGTGTAATCGTGGAACACCAACATCTCATTAGGGGTGAAAATATCATAGCCCCAGGTCCACAGACGGGCAGCCAGGCTGATCTCTTCCCCATGAAAATAGAGAAAGGGATCATACGGGACATCGCGGATCATGGAGGACGGGGCGAACAGGAAACCGGCGCCGATGAATGGCGACGGCAGAGGTTGAGGGGGTGGCTGATCCAGAGGGATCATTTTGGCGGTTGGAATCAGGATGCCGTGATGGTCGAAACGTCCCGCCTTCATGACGGGAAAACCGGTCCGGAGGCATTGGTCGGGGGGGTGGAAGGCGTTGGGGTGGGCCGACAGGACCCCTTTGGGGGTGGCCAGGGCGGAAAACATGCGCACAAGGCGCTCATCCCAGTGGCGTTCGAAGCGGCAGTGGCTGTCGAGCTGCAGGTAAAACGGCTCGCCATTCCAGAACCGGCTTTGGATGCGATGTCTGGCCCAGCAAACGCCGAGGCTGCTGGCGGCATCGACGACTTCGCCATGAATCTGGTCGCGCCAGGATTGCGGAATTTGGCTGAACACCGGGCCGTCCTCAGGGGCCACCTGCCATAAGACTCCGGCATGCACCCGCTGCGGATGGCCCGCTTGGGCGAACAGGTCGGTCAGGGTTTCCAGGCAATCGGCATCGCGGTAACTGGCGATGGAGACGAAAATGGGTGAAAGGTTGTCAGGATTCCCCATGGAGGCCAATACCTTTCGGAGGGGGGAAGGACAGCGCCAACGATGGGCGGCCGATGGCCGGGGTGGGACATTCAACCGAAATGGAATGCCAACGCCCCCGATTATATTCAAGTATATGATTTACATCAATATATAAAATGATAGGCATCGGACCAGAACCAAAACCCCATTTTTGATTTATGGCCCAATTCAAGGCAAAGTGCAAGTTTTTCCATCAAAAGTTGAAAAAAGGGGATGACGATCATGGCGACATGGATTACATTCTTGCAACCACGGTGAGACTGTCCGGCGCTTGCCGCTTTCCGACCAGGCGCATGAGAGCGTGATTGTTGTCAATTCGACTATTCCTTCCAAGAGTGACCAGAAAAGACGAAAGGTGATGTCCATGTCCGAATCCAAAAAGCCCAGTCTGGAAGACTGGAAAGCCGCCACCGAGAAAACCCTGAAAGGGAAACCCCTCAGCTCCCTGGAATGGTCCACTCCCGACGGGATCAACATCAAGACGGTGTATACCAAAGCGGATGTCGAAAATCTCCCCCATCAGGATACCCTTCCCGGTTTTGCGCCGTTTCTGCGTGGTCCGCATACCACCATGTACGCCGGCAGGCCCTGGACCATTCGCCAATATGCCGGCTTTTCCACCGCCGAGGAGTCCAACGCCTTCTACCGCCGCACCCTCGCCGGCGGTGGTCAGGGGGTTTCGGTGGCCTTCGACCTGGCCACCCATCGCGGCTACGACTCCGATCATCCCCGGGTGACCGGCGATGTGGGTAAGGCGGGTGTGGCCATCGACAGCGTCGAGGACATGAAAATCTTGTTCGATGGCATCCCCCTGGGCCAGATTTCCGTCTCCATGACCATGAATGGCGCCGTCTTACCGGTGCTGGCAGGATATGTCATCGCCGCCGAAGAGCAGGGAGTCCCTCAGGATCAGTTGCGCGGTACCATCCAAAACGACATTCTCAAAGAATTCATGGTCCGCAACACCTTCATCTATCCCCCAACCCCCTCCATCCGCATCGTCGGCGATATTATCGAATACGCCTCCAAGCACATGCCGCACTTCAATACCATCTCCATCTCCGGCTATCACATGCAGGAGGCGGGAGCCGATGCGTCGCTGGAGTTGGCCTACACCTTGGCCGACGGCAAGGATTACGTCAAAACAGCGGTGGAACGGGGCATGGGAGTGGACGACTTCGCCGGTCGGTTGTCGTTCTTCTTCGCCATCGGCATGAACTTCTACCTGGAAATCGCCAAGCTACGCGCGGCCCGCATGCTGTGGTGTGAAATCATGGAAGGATTCGGCGCCAAAAAAGCCTCCTCCAAGATGCTACGGACCCATTGCCAGACATCCGGTTGGAGTCTGACCTTCCAGGACCCGTACAACAACGTCATGCGCACCACCATCGAAGCCATGGCGGCGGTTTTTGGCGGCACCCAGTCGCTGCACACCAACGCCCTCGACGAAGCCATCGCCCTGCCGACCGATTTTTCGGCCCGCATCGCCCGCAATACCCAGTTGATCCTGCAGGAAGAGACCCACATCACCCACGTCGCCGACCCCTGGGGCGGTTCCTACATGATGGAAGCCCTGACGCAACAACTGGCCGACAAGGCTCGTGAAATCATGAAAGAGGTCGATCAGGCGGGTGGCATGGTGAAGGCCATTGAGGCCGGTCTGCCACAACGGCGCATCGAAGAGGCTTCGGCCCGCCGCCAGGGCAAGATCGATCGTGGTCTGGAAACCATCGTCGGCGTCAACAAGTACAAATTGAAAAAAGAAGAGGCCATCGATGCCTTCAAGGTGGACAACAAGGCGGTCCGTGTGTCGCAGATCGCCCGTTTGGACAAGATCAAGGCCAGCCGGGACCAGGCCAAGGTCAACGCCGCTCTCGAAGCCTTGACCGAAGCGGCGCGCTCGGGCACCGGCAACCTGTTGGAACTCTCCATCAATGCCATGCGGGTCCGGGCCACCCTGGGCGAAGTGACCATGGCCATGGAAAAGATTTTCGGTCGCCACACCCCCCATACCAGCACCGTTTCCGGAGTGTACGGCAAGGTCTGGGCCGATGACCCCGAATGGATCAGCCTCAAGAAGGATGTCGATGACTTTGCCGCCAAGGAAGGTCGTCGCCCCCGCATGCTGGTGGTCAAGATGGGACAGGATGGTCATGATCGCGGAGCCAAGGTGATCGCCTCCGCTTTCGCCGATGCCGGTTTCGACGTCGATCTGGCGCCCCTGTTCCAGACTCCCGAGGAAGTGGCACAACAGGCGGTGGAAAATGACGTCCATGTGGTGGGTGTCTCCACCCTGGCCGGCGCCCACAGCACCCTGATCCCACAACTGATCCAGGAGCTCAAGAAAAAGAACGCCGGTGATGTGGTGGTGGTCTGCGGTGGCGTCATCCCCAGCCAGGATTACGACGAGCTACGGGCCGCCGGGGTGGCGGAAATTTTCGGACCCGGGACCTCCATCGCCGTTTCCGCCCGCAAGGTGATTCAGCGTGTGGCTGGCAAATAAAGCCTGAATCCTGCCATCCGGATCGGGGCTTGTCCCCACCGGAAGACAGGATCATGATCCTACAGGTGAAATATCAGATTGGGGATTGACCCATGGGCGGTCGGTCATAGCCGGCCCCCATGGGATAACCGGGCCGTCGCCGGGGGGGTCCGTGGCCAGGCCGGGAGGATGGAATGCCAAGGTTTGACACTAAAACTCTGGTCCAGGGTGTGTTGAGCGGTGACCGCAGAATGATCGCAAAAACCATCACCCTGATCGAAAGCACTCTGCATCAGGATGAGGAACAGGCACAGGATATTGTCGGGCAACTTCTCGACTATACCGGAAATTCCTTACGGATCGGCATCACCGGCCCCCCGGGGGCCGGTAAAAGCACCTTCATCGAGGCCATGGGATTGCACCTCCTCGAAAACAAACGGCGGGTGGCGGTATTGGCGGTGGATCCCTCGTCCAAATTGTCCGGAGGCAGTGTCCTGGGTGACAAAACCCGGATGGGACGGCTCATGGCCCTTGATGATATTTTCATCCGCCCCTCCCCGGCCGGTGAAACCTTGGGGGGGGTGGCGCGCAAAACCCGCGAAACCATGTTGGTCTTGGAAGCGGCCGGCTACGATACCGTGTTGGTGGAAACGGTCGGCGTCGGTCAGAGTGAAACTGTCGTCGCCGATATGACCGATTTTTTCCTGTTGGTGGCGCTGCCCAATGCCGGTGATGAGCTTCAGGGGATCAAACGGGGAATCATGGAGATGGCGGATGCCATCATCGTCAACAAGGCGGATGGACCATTCGAGGAACCTGCCAAACAGGCGGCCCATGTGCTGCGCTCGGCGCTGCAACTCATGAAGCATCACCGCCCCGACTGGGAACTGCCGGTCCTGCTGATCAGCGCCCGGACGGGCCTGGGGATTCCGGAAATCTGGCAGTCGATTCTTCGTTTTCAAGAGATCATGGTCAATAATGGTGAAATCCAGGCACGGCGACGAGAACAAAATCTGGAATGGATGGCCGCGCTGGTTCATGAGGAACTGGCACGGCGATTCGATTCCCATCCGGAAGTCAGGTACCTGTTGCCCGAATTGCGTCGCAAGGTCAGCGATGGCAAGATTACCGCGGTTCGGGCCGCAACCCGACTCATGGAAGCCTTTTCGGCGGGTTGATTCCGTGGCCCATTCCCTCCCCAGTACCGTGGAATTTCCGCCTCCCGAACTATTTCGGCACCATCCCTATGGCAGGGGCGCCGGTCCATGATTAAAAAAATCCTGGTCGCCAATCGTGGCGAGGTCGTGTCACGGATCATTCGGACCGCCAGAAAGATGAATCTGCAGACCATCGCCATCTATTCCGAGGCCGACAAAGACAATCTCTTCGTCAGGCAGGCGGATGAGGCCTACCCTGTCGGTCCAGCCCCCAGCGCCCAATCCTATCTCAATATCGATCGCATCATGGAGGTGATCGATCGTTCCAAAGCGGATGCGGTCCATCCCGGATACGGATTTCTTTCGGAAAATCCCGAGTTCTGCAAGGCCCTGGAGGAGCGGGGGGTCATTTTCATCGGTCCGGCACGCGAGTCCATGGAAGCCATGGGCGACAAAATCCAATCCAAACGTGTGGCCATCCAGGCGGGGGTCCCCGTCATCCCGGGACATGACGGCGCCATTGCCAACGCCGATCAGTCCGTTGCCGTGGCCCGGGAGGTGGGCTATCCCGTCATGGTGAAGGCTTCCGCCGGTGGCGGAGGCAAAGGGATGCGGATTGCCCACAACGATAACGAAGTGCGGGAGGCCTGGGAAACCTGCACCAGCGAAGGCCGCTCCTATTTTAATGATGATCGTGTGTTCATTGAGAAATTCATTGACAAGCCGCGTCATATCGAAATTCAGATCCTGGGCGACAAACATGGCAACGTGGTATGGCTCGGTGAACGTGAGTGCAGTATCCAGCGGCGCAACCAGAAAATGATCGAAGAGGCCCCTTCTTCCTTCATCGACCCCGCCTTGCGGCGGGAAATGGGGGAGCAGGCGGTCCGCCTGGCGCGGGCCGTGGGCTACTATTCCGCCGGGACGGTGGAATTCGTGGTGGGAGCGGAAAAAAATTATTATTTCCTGGAAATGAACTCGCGCTTGCAGGTCGAGCATGCCGTTACCGAGATGGTGACCGGTCTGGATCTGGTGGAACAGATGATCCGGGTGGCATCGGGAGAGCCCCTTTCCTTTGCCCAGAAGGATGTCAAAATCAAAGGGTGGGCCTTGGAATGTCGCGTCTACGCCGAGAATCCCTACCGCAACTTCATGCCCTCCACGGGACGACTCATGTATTACCGCCCGCCGGAGGAAGTGGCAAAAATACGCGTCGATTCCAGCGTATTCGAAGGGGGGGAGGTCTCCATGCATTATGACCCGATGATCGCCAAGCTGGTCACCTGGGGCCATAACCGCGACAACGCCATCGCCAAGATGGAAGATGCCTTGGATGAATTCGCCATTCGCGGACCGGACCACAACATCGATCTGCTCAATACCATCATCCGTCATCCACGCTTCGTCGCCGGCGATTTCACCACTGCTTTCATCAGCGAGACTTTCCCCGATGGGTTTCACGGGGCCGCGCCCACCGAGGATGGGACAAGGGCGTTCGCGGTGGCGGCGGGGATCATCCTTCTGGTGGAATCGTCGCTCTACCGACAGATCCCTGTCCTGCAAGATCTGGTCGTCACCGTGGACAACGAGGAACTGCGCCTCACCGTCGAGCGCAAGGACGGAATCGAGATGGTCTCCTTTGGAGTGGAGGATCCGGTGGTGGTGTCCCACAACTTCAAGGTTGGCAGCCGTCTGGCCTCGTTTGTGATCCATAACCAGTCGTGCACATTTCGTATCCGTCGCCTGGCCGAAGGACATCTTCTGTCGCGCGGGGGGCGTACCGTGACCGCCGTCGCCCGAACTCCTCGACATCACGCCTTTGCCCGACATATGCTGCGTAAAAAGCCTCCGGATACCAGTCGCCTGGTGTTATCGCCCATGCCTGGGGTCGTGAGAAAAATCCTCGTTGGGGTGGGACAGACCGTCAACGCCGGCCAGATATTGTGTGTTGTGGAAGCCATGAAAATGGAAAACGCCATTCGCTGTGAACAGGATGGGAAAAGGGTCAGATCCATCCTGATTCAGGTGGGCGATGCCGTTGAAGCTGATGCTGTTTTGATCGAGTTCGAATAACTTGCGAAGAAGGAGAGTGGGATGATTGGACGATTGAATCATGTGGCGATTGTCGTTCCCGACTTGGCGGCGGCGGCGGCCAGGTATCGGGACGATCTGGGTGCCAAGGTGGAAGATCCGATTGAATTGCCCGAGCACGGTGTGCGGGTGGTGATGGTGCGCTTGACCAACACCACGGTGGAACTGTTGCATCCGTTGTCGGAGGCCAGTCCGGTGGCCGGTTTCTTGAAGAAAAACCCGGGTGGCGGCATGCACCATGTGTGCTATGAAGTTCAAGATGTGGTGGCGGCCACCAAGGTTATGATGGACAAAGGGGTCAAGGTGCTGAATGAAAAGCCCAAGATCGGCGCCCATGGCAATCCGGTGGTATTCCTGCATCCGAAAGATTTCAACGGCGTCCTCACCGAACTGGAACAGGTCCCGAGCAAGTAGAACGTTCAGGAAACAGGATTCCCGACGCCATACTGAAAATTGGTCAAGAAAAGGGGGGGCAGGTGTGGTAGGCATCACTCACCTGTCCCCCTTTTTGTTTCCGACACCGGACTTCGTCCATTCGCGCCACCGCCATCGCAAACTATAATAAATATTGAAAAAAAAAAGGGGTCTGGGGGATTGCCCCCAGGG
>JADFZF010000114.1 GCA_015232645.1 Magnetococcales bacterium
TACTGCACGGAAATGCAGGATGGCGGTCTCTGGCGCGACAAAACCGAAGAGGAAAATCGGGCGATCTTCACGCTGTTCATCCGCATTGTGTCGGATATCCCCATGGCCTCTGTCGGCTTTGAAACCGCCCGGCATTGCAAGTCGGTCATCCAACGCCTTCCCCCGAACATGAACAAGATGCCCCAGTATCGGGACAAAACCCTGGATGAGATTTTGGCGTTGCAACCAGAGGCCATGAGCATCAGCAGCATCAACAAGTACCTGTCGCGTCTCAGTTCCCTGTTCGATTGGGCGAGGAAGCATGGGTATGCCAAGGAGAACTTTTTCGAGGGCCTGGGACTGCGCCAGAAAGTCAGGGCTGACGAACAGCGTGAACGCTTCGAGCAGTCCGACCTCGACCTGATTTTCTCAACCGAGATTTTCACAGAGCTGCGGTTTATGCATCCGTACTATTTTTGGCTGCCTCTAATTGGCTTGTTCTCTGGGGCCAGGATCGACGAAATCTGTCAACTCCATTTGGTTGACATTCGCCAGGAGGGCGGCGTGTGGGTTTTCGACCTCAACGACGATGGCGAAAAGAAATTGAAAAGCCCTTCCAGCAAACGGTTGATCCCCATCCACCCTCGGCTCCTGGAGCTGGGGTTGATCGCCTATGTTGAGGCGCTCAAGCAGAAGGGCCAATCGCGGCTGTTTCCTGAGCTGAAACATGGGCGGGATGGATATGCCGGTCCCGCGAGCAAGTGGTTCAATGCCCGCTACACCACCAAGCTTGGGATCAAAGATGGTCGGGCATTCCACTCCTTCAGACATACGGTCGCCGACCATTTGAAACAGCGGGACGCCGACGAAAAAAAGATCGGAGCGATTCTGGGCCACCACGACGAATCAATGACCACGGGGAGGTATGGAAAACGCTATGGGCCAGAGCTGCTTGTTCCGGTCATCCAGATGCTGGATTTTCCGACCGGAGCTGTGAGGGCTTTTACGTTATCTGGCACCCAGGAGAAATGCTCTCCATGATTGGAATCCCGAATTTTGCGTCCCGATGGGTTGTGGGTGATGCTGAATTGAGTCCTTGTGCTTGCCCTGAGCGGGAACCAGGACGGCACGCATGACCACCCAGAGGATGAAAATATGTTGCGGAGGATTTCGTTGCAGTCGGTTCGAGTGGTTCCCCAGAAGTCGCCACAAAACGGCCCCTGTGGCGGCACCCGCCTCTGTTGGCATTGGGGTTCCATGGCGGCAGAATAACGCGCCCACGCGCCAAACAGGCCATGTGGTTGCCTGCCTGTTTGGACGGGGTGAGTCAGGGGGGGCGCGCACAAAACGTTGTCTCTTTGCATTCAACGGCATTGGGTTATGATATGGGCATGCCGTGCTTTTTACATTCTGGTCAGGGGGTGGCACGGATCAGGATTACGGCCATGAAGGGAGAGGAACTGTTGCTCGCCAAGGCGAGGGCCATCGCCAAGATCGAGTATAATGGCTGGATCTATCGCACCTTTATGTTTGATCAAACTCTTGCGATGACACGACTCCCAGGCAGAATAGAGTAAGGATTTGGCAGTATTGTCCCCATAAGATGTTGTGTGTTTGCACTAATTGCAAAAGAATATTTGAGACTAATCCGTTGACTTGTTTTATTATCACTATAGCTTCGGTCTGTGTTGTGGAATTCACATATACCATTGTTTGAATGGATTTGATAGGAATACTCGATGTCGGAGCAAAAAAAACCACCGAAAGGCAATATCACGATTCTCACAACCACTTGGCAAGATGCTGTGGCAGCCAAGACGTTTTCTTTGAATCATGATGGAACTGTTGACAAGAAGGATTACAATGCTGGAAAGTGGTTTGTTTTTTCTGAGAGATTCGTCTCAAACATTCATGAGCTTTCAAAACTGTTGATTGAACTTTCTAATAAAAAGAAAAAGCTGGTCATTCGTGATGAACTGGTGCCTGACGCAGACCCAACAAAAAATGTAAGGCGTTTGGGCGTAGACAGCGGGGGATTATTCCAGAAGCGCAAAGAAGGTTTGCCGTGGATGATGCTTGATATTGACGCCATCCCCTGTCCAGAATATATTGAATTCATAAAACAACCTGCAGAAGCTGTTGAATATATTATTAATCTGTTGCCAGACTATTTCCATGATGTCTCTTGCCATGTCCACTTGTCTAGCAGTGCTGGGCAAGATGGCGGGAAGACTATTCGTGCCCACTTGTGGTTTTGGCTCACTGATTCTGTCACCGATTCTAAACTACAACACTGGTGTGAGGATATTGTTCAATCTTCTGATATTGGAACGAAATGGCTGGATTCATCATTATTTCATCCTGTGCATTCTCATTATACTGCTGATCCAATTTTTAAAAATGGAGCCAATGATCCGTTCAAAGGAAAGAGGTCGTTCTTATTAAAAAAGAAAAATGATTCAGTTAAATTTCCAGCAACCGCATTTCCAGATAAATTTGAAAAGCCATTTGATGAGTATAAACAAAAAAAGCAATTACTCGAATGGGATATTGAGTTGATCAATTCCGCATTGGCATCCATACCTGCTGATGATTACAACCTGTGGCGAGATATTGGGATGGCCTTGCACTCTACGGAGTGGGTAGAGGCGTTTCAGACTTGGGATACATGGAGTCAGGGTTCAGCCAAGTACAAAAAAGATGAGTCTCTGAAGAAATGGTCATCATTTCATAATCATCCTAAAGACAAAACTCTTGGAACTCTCTACCACGTGGCGAAAGAGTATGGGTGGAAGAGGCCCACCAAGGTGAAGGATGGTGTGCCACCCGCTTTCAGAGTCGATATGGAGTTGGCAGGTGATGTTGCTTCCCCGCTCCTTCGGCAAACAATCGCTGGAGTCCTAAACCAAGTGGAGGTGTTGCTGTCCTCCCGCGAAGAGTATGAGAGGTGGAAGGTAAGAGGGGCAGATGACGAGGATTATTCTTGTAAGCCTGCGCACATGTCTTTCGACGATTACTACGAGGCGAAGGTATGTGACCATTATGGCATATCAGGTTTAAAGCAGGGGGTTCGTCTCCAAGTTCGGGCTACAGCAGGTCTCGGAAAAACGCGGGCGGTAGTCGAAGCACTGATTAAACGGAAATACTGGCATAAACGGCATGTCCACATGTATGTGCCGACGATAGCCTTGGCGGATGAGCTTGCGGGTCTTTTTTCAGAATCATCAATGAACGTCCAAGTGATCCGAGGTCGTGGCCAGCCTGACCCATATCCATACGCATCCCTATTCAAATTCCATCAAATTGATCATACCCACGCTGAAGCCCCGACAAAAGACGCCCAGGATGCTGCCGAGGGCGTCTTTGACTCCCATTCTGCGACCCCGCTATGCGCGAAGCATAAGGCGGCTGAGAAGGCCGCACAGATGGGGTTGAGCGTGTATGGCACCATGTGCCGGGCCGGAGATGCCCGGTGCCAATATCATGATGACTGTGACTATCTTGCACAGTGGTACGATAAATCTCCAGGAATCCGAATTTTTCCGCATGATTATCTATTCCTACAAAAACCTTTTGAAATGCATGAGCCAGATCTTGTGATCGTGGATGAGAATGTTGTCTTGAAGGCCGTAGGCAAAGCAAATTTTGGCATTGACCGGATTGATGGTCCAGCCAAACTCGCCATACTTGATCACATGGAAAATGGAGTAGACCTACGAGAAGCGATGCTGAAACACAAAATCACCAGGGAGTATGCGCAGGCACAAGCCAAGAAACTTGAGGGAAAACAGACGAAAAGCATTCTGCCTTCGATGACTGAGGCAGAGGCAATCCAAGCCATGAAACAAATGGGAGTCAGCAGTCATAAAGCATTGCATGCATTCTGGAAGCGTGTAGTTGCGGAGATTGACAAGAACAGGCCGTTTCATGGTGTTTGGGTTAGACAGCATGAATCGACCGGGAACGAGGGGGCGAAAGTGTGTGTCTCCTGGTTGCGGCCCACGATAATCCCAGAAGCTGTTTCGGTCCTTCTGCTGGATGCGGACGCCCATTTTGAAATCAACAAAATGGTCTTTGGGGTAAGAATGGAATCGTCCGAGATTCATGCAAAGCGATCAGGGCACGTTACCCAGGTTCATTCCACGCCGATGAGCAAAAGTCGTATCATCTTGAATTCCGATAATGAACAGAATAAGTTCAGAGAGATTATCAACCGGATCGCCAAAGATGGAAAAAAGGTTTTGGTTGTGTGTAATAAGCCGGTCAGAGAGGAAATGACTGGAGTTGAGGATCCCAAGAAAGCGACCGAGTGGGAGGGGGCGACGATCACGCACTTCGGGGCCATCCGGGGTTGTGATGATTGGAAGGAGTACGACACGGTGATTGTCATCGGTCGGAATCAACCTGATGGCTCTGCAATCAATTGCATCACCAGGGGAGTCTGGTGTGACGATGAAGAGCCGCTTGTGCTGCCTGAGAACGGGAATCTTTTACCGAAATACCGAGGGTATCGCCTTCGGTCAGAAATAGAGAAGGGTGTACTGGTATGGACGCATTCAGATCCTCGTGGGCAAAGGATCTTGGAGTTGATTCGTGAGGCAGAGAGCGTACAGGCCATCGACCGACTGAGGATGGTACACGCTACGAAACCGAAGGAGGCGATCGTCATATGCAACGTGCCCCTTGACATAACGGTGGACACCCTGCGCTCGTTTCCAGAAATGGTGGGGGGTGGGACCAAGCTGGAGAAGGTATGGCACAGTTTGGAGGGGGTGATGCCGCTGTCAACCAAGTGGCTAACCACTCACCACCACAATTTGTTCCCAAACGAAAACTCGGCCAAGTACGAATTGAAGAAAACCAAGCAAAATCAAGAATGGCAAAGGGGTAAATTTCCAATATATACTCTTTATTGGAAATTTACCCCTTTGCCAATCCCTCTGGTCACCCACACCTACAAGCTGAAGGGACAAGCAGGGCAACCATCCCAGTGTGCATCCGTCCTGACCCCAGAGGACACCAAGGCCAAACTTGAGCAGCTCCATGGTCAGGGGATCGCCTCGCTTCATCCGCTCTCTCCTGGGTTGGCGGGTGGTACGGCGACGGATGGAAAGAGTCTCGCTGAAAGTACGGTTGAAGGAATGGCAATAAGCACGGTATTGGACGTGGATGCGGTGTTAGGTACGGACGCAGTGCTTAACGAATGGCGCGAGGGGTTCAACAAGCTGCAGAAAATGGATAGGCCCGCCGACATATCTCATACTTACTGGGACAGCATCATCGACACCGCCCAGTTCTTTCTCTTCCGTCGTCCTCAGACTGGCACGGTCTGGATGAACCAGCACATGAATCCAGATATGACGATCAATGTCGACGGATGGGCGTATACCGATCTGGCGAAGCAGGCTGCCGAACTGGGGTGGACTACCAAGGAGGTGTTCGGCATCGACTCAAAGTCACCATATCCGTACTATCATGGAGGGCTGATCGCAACTATGGCGATGATGGGTCTTGTCCTTATCTCGTTGGATACCGACCACGCTGTACTCTCATCAAAGGTTCTCCTGTTTCGGAATGTCATTGGGGCACTCGGCGGTAAATTACGCTTTCTGTGGGAGATCCCATCTAGCAGTTAATTGCGTAACACTTGGCATGTTGAGTGACGTTGCGAAGAGTTCGGCATCTCCCCCAGGGCGATCTCACGATTCTCCATCGCGTCCAATGCCGGAACAAGAGCCTGATGATCGCTCAAGTGGGCCGGTTCACCACGCATCTCCGGCTACCCAAGCCGTTCCCACTCCTCAGCCTGCCGATTGATCTCAGCCCACGCTCTACGGATTACAATCAGATCTGGCGTGCCGTCCCTGCACCACAGAGGGTTCTCTTGAATCGCCTTCCAGATAAGCTGTTCGCGGTGGGTCAGCAGGTCAGGACGCTTCTGAGCGAGATTGACGAATCGGTCTGCTTCTACAGGATCCCATAAAAGATCAGGGAGGTACGACTCATTCTCCTCCCTCCTGCCCCGCGCCTTTTCAACCATCCCTTTGCCATCCTCCTCATCGAAATTCAGCTGAGACCCATCCCTCCGCAGTTCTCGCTCGATTGCCATGTGCACAATTGCTGACACGGTTCGTCGTTGAATTCGTGAAAGAAGTTCCAATGAAAACTTGGTTTTTGACGAAACACGAACAGACACTAATTCACCTTTTTCTGGAGCTGCTGTTTTCGGCATGGCTGCTTATTTTTCCCTCTTGACATGAGACGATGTGTAATATAGAGTATACAAAGATATTGAGTAAACTGTAATCTGTTGCTCAACAATGTTGGCATACTACGGCTCGGCGGGTGTCTGTTCAAGGGAAGAAACGGTATGGCAATTTATTGTGCGGAAAAAACAGCGGGCGGAGGGAAGGCATCCGGTAATTCAGTGGCGGACTCGTCCTCTGTTTTCATGAAGAACGGTATCAACCTTGCGCGATTGATGGCCAAAAATTTACCGGAACCACGATTCTCGGTATCAGGCATGATTGTAGAGGGTGTCAGCATCCTCGGTGGCAAGCCTAAGATGGGGAAGACATGGCTGGCCCAGCATCTTGCCCTTGAGATTGCTCGTGGAGGCAAAGCACTGGGAATGTTCCCTGTTGCGAAAGGAGACGTCCTCCTTCTTTCCCTGGAGGATACTCATGCCCGGCTGCAATCCCGGTTCTCAAAAATCCTCCAGGGGGGACCCCCGCCATCGAATCTTCATCTCTATACAGAATGGTCCCGGCTCAAAGATGGGGGCGAGGACGAACTTGAGACGTGGTTGAGCTTACACCCCAGCACCCGACTTGTTGTCATCGATACACTGGAGCGAATTCGTCCCCAAGGAGGCAGCCTCGGACCTTACGGCAAGGATTACGAGGTCGGGACCATTCTGGCCAGGATTGCCACCAAGTACCACGTATCCATCCTTCTCGTACATCACTTGAGGAAAAGCTCGGCCCGTGACCCGTTGGACCTCCTCTCTGGCACCATGGGTTTGACGGGTGGCGTCGATGGCATCCTGATCCTGCAACGAAACAGGATGGATGGGAATGTTACCCTGTTCGTGACCGGAAGGGATATTGAGCACGAATTGAATTTGGCCATCCGTCAAGACACAACAACTGGGGCGTGGAGCGTTCTGGGTGACGCAGCGGCGATGTGTCATGGAGAGGAGCGTCAGGAGGTGCTGGGCTTTCTCCAAGAGGCCGCAGAAGCGCGCACGGCAAGAGAAATCGCCTCTGGGCTTGGGAGAGGGTTGGAGGCAACCAGAAAGCTGGTCCGTCGGATGGTGCAAGACGGCCTTCTGATCAGTCAAGCTGGGTTCCGGTACGGATTGCCTGAATGGCAGACCGGATCGGAAAAAGGGTGATGTCCCATGTCCCATGTCCTAACCCGTCTTTCGCGATTCGACCAACTTGAATAGTCTAACAAATTGATTTTGAAGGATATGGCATACAAAGGTCGGCACCACAGAGGGTGAATTGGTTCAAGGAGCCTGGACAGTATTCAATGAAATTTTTGGTGGTGGTTGGGCTGGTAAATCCATACACATTTGTTGCAACAAAATGAGCTGGTCTTTTTCAGGTTGTGTGTAACGGGATAAGGTGATGTGACGACCATCGGTGGTGGGCAAATGCACGTCCACCATCTGGATGGCAGCAAATTTTTCAAATACTGCCCGAGGGGTCAACCCAGGAGCCAAGGCGCGTAGTCGTTGCTTGAGCGTGACCTGGAGGCAGTAGGCAACAAAGGCCACAAAAATATGAGCTTGGTTTTCTTCAATTCGTACTTGGCCGAGTTTTCGTTTGGGAACAAATTGTGGTGGTGAGTGGTTAGCCACTTG
>JADFZF010000115.1 GCA_015232645.1 Magnetococcales bacterium
TTCTCGGAAACAACAATCAACCAGGTTCAGAGCTTATCCGTGCCTCAAAATTGTCTTGACGACGGGGTCCACTTCAGACATAAATTAAGGAAAGTCAGCTCTGGTACACTATGACTGCACATGGGTGGTACACTTTGGATGAACATGGGGTGGTACATTAAGGGCGGCTACTGACATCATTGATGGATGATGCGACAATGATTGCATGCTTGATATGGAAATGGAATAACAGCGGCAGGGAAGGTTGGAGCCCAAAGATTTGGGTTGCGAGTGGCCTTGCCCTCCATTCATCACATGCAGACTTTTTTTACGTGTGGCATAAAAGAAGGCCCCGAAGGGGGCGCTGGGCTTTTCTCGTTAATCGTATAGCTTTAATATTTATTTTTAATGAGCATCCTTCCCAATCGGGGTTACATTTCCTTCCCCCAAGTTCCGCTGCCAACCCGGTATTGGATGGCTTCGGCCATGTGTTCCCCCTTGATCTCTCTGGAGTGAGCCAGATCGGCGATGGTTCGGGCGACACGCAACAGGCGGCTGTGTGCTCGCGCTGAAAATCCGAGCCTGTTGCCGGAATCCAGCAAAAGTTGACGCGCCGTTGTTTCCAAGGTGGCATGGTTTTGCAACGCCTTGCCATTCAATTCGGTATTGCGTACTCCGATGCCATTGCGTTGGTTTTGAACCCGACGTGCCTCCTCGACTCGAAGACGGACGGAGGATGAATTTTCACCCGAGGGCAGCTCAATCAAGATGTCGGCGGCAACCGAAGGGACATCGACACACAAGTCGATCCGATCCAGAAGTGGTCCCGAAAGGCGTCCCTGGTAACCGATGATTTGCGCCTGGGAACAGCGGCATGGGCGGTGACTGTGGCCCAGAAATCCGCATGGGCATGGATTACAGGCCGCCAACAGTTGAAATTTAGCCGGAAAACGTACTGTGTAGGAAGTTCGTGAAATATGTGCCTCACCCGATTCCAAAGGTTCACGTAATACCTCCAAGACTGTACGGCTGAATTCGGGGATTTCATCCAGAAATAAAACCCCGTGGTGGGCCAGACTGATTTCGCCGGGACGTGGGTAACTCCCTCCGCCGATCAAGGAATTTTTGGAGGCGGTGTGGTGGGGGGTGCGAAGGGGGCGTATGGCGACGAACGGTTTGGCTTGGGACAGGCATCCGGCAACGGAATGGATGGCCGTCACCTCCAAGGCTTCGTCCAGGGTCATTTCTGGGAGGATCCCCGGCAGGGCCCGGGCCATAAAGGTTTTGCCCGATCCGGGGGGACCGGTCATCAGCATGTTATGCCCCCCGGCTGCGGCAATTTCCAAGGCGCGTTTGGCGTGCTCCTGTCCCTTGATTTCGGCCAGATCAGGAACCTCGGGGGTTGATTCTTCTTTCCAGGTACGCCAATCGGTGGCAGGCAAGGGCGGCAGCACGGCTTCGCCGGCTAAGTGTCGGACCAGTTCCGTCAGGGTTTCCGGGGCGTATACCTGGATATCGGGAGTCAACGCGGCTTCAAAACCGTTTTCCTTGGGGACGACCAAGTGGGGAAATCGATTTTTTTTGGCAAACAGTGCAGCCGGCAGCGAGCCGGGCACCCCACGCAAACGTCCATCCAGAGACAGCTCGGCGAAAAACACGGTCCCTTCCAGACATGCCACCGGTAGCCTGCCCATGGCGCCCAGCAATCCCATCGCCATAGGCAGATCGTAGGATGAGCCCCCTTTGGGCAGATGAGCGGGTGCCAGGTTGATGATGATCCGTTTTGCCGGTAGCTGAAATCCTGAATTGCCCAAGGCGGCTCGTACCCGATCCTTGGCTTCGCGCACCGCCCCTTCAGGCAGGCCGACGATACTCAGGGATGGCAATCCTGGGCTCAAGTCCACTTCGACTTCCACAGCAACCGCCTGAATACCATCCAGTCCGACGGTATGTACCCTGGAGAGCAAAAATTTATCTTTCGGCGAGAATTTTTTCCATATCCAGGATCTGCTTTTCCAACTGTTCCAGTTTCATACGCGTGGTACCCAACAATTCACGTGCGGCATCGAATTCGTCCCGGCTCACCAGATCGAAATGTTCCACCCCTTCCTGGACCAGGTCTCTGATTTTGCGGGCCATTTCTTCACGCGTTTCACCGACCATATTGAACACGCCCAACACATTTTGGGTGATCCGATCCAATATTGCGTTGTCAATTTGCATTGTCATTTCCTTTTGTTGTCGCCGGGTTGAAAAGGTGGATCCGTCACTGGGTCTGGTGCCTGGACCCCTCAGATTCGATCATTGTCGTTGACGAAAAAATCGTGGCCAGGGCGGCCGAAAAAATAGCCATTACAAAACGGTTCACCACCATTGAGTTCCGTCAGCCGTCGCAAGGCCTCGACGCCACTCAAGAGTCCCTGGAGGCGATCCAACCAGACCTGGATGATTTCCTTCATTCCCTGGCTTTGGGGTGACAATCGGACAACGCCGATGCCCATGGCTGCCAGTTGGTCGGTGACATCAATCAGATTGTAACGTCGGTAGGACATGGTTTGGGTACCGTTGATGGTTAGAAAATCGGTCCCATCCTGGGTTCGCATGACCATACCGTCGGCATGATCGCCACATTTGAACTGACAGTTGGCCTTGGAGTACCGGAAGGCGCGGGCAGTATAACACCTGGCGGAGAACGTCAACGGCAGTTTGCCATAGGCAAACACCTCCATTTCCATTTCTTCAGCGGTCAGACGGCGGATGATTTGGGCCATGGAGGAGGCCGACAGCTCGATCGGAAAGACCACCCGTTTGACACCCACTCGCCTAAGAAAGGCAATGGTTTCGGGGTTGTAGGTGGTGATGTGCGGTCCCGCCACCATGGGTCGCCCTTCCCCGACGGCAATGCCACCCATGTCGTTGGCTTCGAGCCACCATCCTCCGGTAGCCGCTGCTGCCGCCAGGCGATAGAGCAGATCCTCTTCTGCGGCGTTCATCACCAGTCCCAAAGTGGAAAAGACGATTTCCTTACCCGATGGTTCCAGTTGCCGCGCCAGGTCAAGCAGCTCCTCGGGAGTCAACGATTGGCGTTTGGAACAGACGATTTCACCGATATAGAGAATATCCACCGCCGTTTCAAAAGCCATCTTGAGGTAAAAGTCCTTTAAAGCATGCTTTCCCCAATCAAATTGGCACGGGCCCAGGCTGACTCGCATTATTGCCACCGCTGTTCGTAGGTTCCAAGGGTATGGGTTGCCCCTTCCGAAGTCGCATTCAACTCTTTGATCCATTTGCCTTTGGGTTGAAACGTTTGTGGATTGTCGTAATAGGAATCCACCGCTTGTCGGAGGACTCGGGTCACGGTAGCCACATACGATTTGGTCCGTTGCCGACCCTCGATTTTCAAAGAGACCACTCCCGACTCGATCACATCGGGCAGCATCTCCAGAATATTGAGCGATCCTGGTTCCTCCATCACGTGGTAAACATGATCATTGGCTTCGAAGCGTCCTTTGCAGATGGTTGGATAGGCTGCCTCCTCGCCTGGACCGTATTGAGCAATCATGATATTTCCCAACCGGGTAGTCAGGCGGTCGCCATCGTTTTCAAAGCGAACCGCCCGTGCCGGGGAGCAGACCCCTTCGATATTGGGAGACACCCCGGTGGCAAATGAAGACAGATAACACCGTCCTTCGGCCATGACGCATAGCCCCCCAAAGGCGAACACCTCCAAATCGACATCGGAACGGGTTTTAAGGGCGCGGATTTCGGCTACGGTCAGAACCCGTGGCAGAATGACCCGGGCGATACCAAAATGGCGCTGATAAAAATTGATGGCGGGGGCATTACTCGCCGAGGCCTGGACCGACAGATGAATGGGTAATTGGGGATGTTGACGATGGCAATAGTCCAGTAGGGCCAGGTTGGCCATGATGATGGCATCGGCTCCCAATGCGGCAGTTTCATCTACGGTCCGAAACCAGAGTGTCGGGTCATCGGCCTGGGGAAAGGTATTCAACACCACATTGGCCTTGACCCCATGGCGATGAGCGTAGGAAATTCCCGCTTTGGCATCCTCGAGGCTGAAGTTCAATCCTTCAAAATTACGGGCGTTGGTGGCGTTGCGGAAGCCGAAATAAACGGCGTCGGCGCCGTTATCCACAGCCGCGCGCAAGGAGGGAAGGTTGCCCGCCGGAGCCAGCACCTCGACTTTTTTTTTCATGGCTCTCTCTCCAGACACGATCAAGTAAAGACCCATCCCAGGAACTGGTCAGGCTCATTTTGCCTATAGGCCATATCATAACTTACTTAACCTTCCAAGTCGTGTCTAGATCGTTTTTTTTTGTAGAGGTTTGGCTCCTGTGTGGTCAGTCTTTCACCACGGTTCCTCCCAATGAAAACCACACCTCATTTTCACATGTTTGGGATAAGAATGTCCGAGCGCTTATTTTATCCATAAGGAATATTCGCACAAGGCTATATTTTTTTCAGAAGAATTAATTAATAGTTATAATTAATGATTATAAATATATATATTGACATTGAAAATATATATTGATTATAAAAAATAATATTTAATTGACTTCAAGTGACAGGAATTCTAGGATCGAGGCTGTAATTTCCAGTAGAAGTGAGAACTATATTTTATTAGTTTTATCTGATGCTTAGTTGTACTTTGGGCCGTATTGGTCGGTATTGATACCTTGCCTTCAGGTGGATTGTGATGGAACCCAAACCACTCCGAGTGTTTATTTCTTCTCCCAGTGATGTGTCGGACGAAAGAAGACGGGCAGCCGTGGTCATCTCCCGGCTCAATAAGGAATTTACGCGATTTTTTCATCTATTGCCCGTGTTGTGGGAATATGAGCCCATGTTGGCTTCGGGCCATTTCCAGGATAGCATCGAAAGGCCATCCCAAACCGAAATTTTTGTCATGATCGTTTGGGCACGGATGGGAACTCTGCTTCCGACCGATCGCTTTCAAGGGATGGGCGGACGAGTGCCGGTTACTGGGACAGAATGGGAATATGAAGAAGCATTGCAATCTTCCCGTGACCGTGGTGTACCTGATCTGCTTGTGTATCGCAAAACAGGGGAAGCCGTCGCCAAGTTCGGGGATGAAGAGGAGTTGGAGCAGGTCAGTCAGCAATGGAAGGCATTGCAAGTATTTTGGAAACGCCATTTCGTCAACGACGATGGTCAGTGCAAGGTCGCTTTCAACACATTTTCCGATCTGAACGGTTTTGAAGCCCAGCTGGAAGATCACTTGCGTCAGTTGATAAGTCGGAAGGTTTCCGAAGCCACCATTTCTTCAGGCGGAATCATTTGGGGCTCCGGTTCCCCGTTCTTGGGGCTTAAGACCTTCGATGCTTCTCATGCCCCAATTTTTTTCGGCAGGGAACAAGCTGAAAGAGAAGTGATTGACCTGCTCGCCAAACGGTCCGAGGCCGGCACCACTTTTCTCCTGATTCTGGGCGAGAGTGGCAGCGGTAAATCATCCCTAATCCGGGCAGGGGTTCTTCCACAACTTTCCCTGCCTGGGGTTATTTCGGGAGTGAGGTGGTGGCGTTATTGTTTCTTCCGGCCAAGCGAGGCCGAGGGAGACCTTTGGACGGCTTTGGCACAGGCCGTATTGCAGAAGGATGCCTTGCCTGAACTTGCTGACCTCCGCCCTGAAGAACTGGGAGCTCAATGGCAGGCGGTTCCAACCCAGGGGTCAAGCGTTTTCCGCCTGGCGATGAATTCGATCAGCAAGGCGCAATCCATAGACGAGGCAGGTACCGAAGGAAGACTGGTTTTGGTAGTGGATCAATTGGAAGAATTGTTCACTCTCCCTGCCATTACGGCGGAAGAACGTGAAAAGTTCATCGAATTCCTGTCTGCCTTGGCCCATTCTGGCTTAGTGTGGGTAATTGCCGCCATGCGTAGTGATTTTTTCAACAGATCGGCTGAGATTCCTTTGTTGCGGGATTTGGCGGCGGGAAATGGACAGTACCACCTTTTGCCTCCTCGCCTGGCAGAGATCGAACAAATAATCCGGAAGCCAGCCGCTTTGGCAAACATTGGCTTTGAGATCGATGCGGTCAGTGGTCTTGGCCTGGATGCCATCTTGCACGAGGAGGCTTTTCGGGACAAAAGTTCGCTGCCCCTGCTTGAATTTGCTTTGGACGAGCTGTATCGCAAGGATGTGGAAAAGGGGGACAAGCGTCTACTAACCCTGGCCAGCTACAGGGAAATGGGGGGCCTGACAGGGGCCATCGCCCGGCACGCCGATGAAATCTGCAGCGATATGGTTGAGATGGAAGCCAAGGCCTTGAGGGCGGTATTGCTGTCTTTGGTGACGATCCATCCCAAGGGAAAGATCTGCACGTCTCGCTTGGCCAGCCGACAGGAAATTGAATCGGTTGCCGAACGCGCTAAGGTGTTGGAACGCCTTGTTCAGGCCCGGCTGGTGGTGACCAGCGGGGATGATGAAAGTTCAAGGGTGCGTCTGGCTCACGAGTCCCTTATTGTCCACTGGAAACGACTAGGAGAAATGATTGAGGATAATCGATCTTTTCTGAAGGCCCTTGCCGGTCTGGAGGTCGATACCCAGGCATGGTTGGATAATAATCAGGATTCCGCGCGGCTCCTGCCCGGCGGTAAACGCCTCGCAGATGCGCAAGAGTTGCTCCTACAACGTTCAGACGACCTGCCGCGGCATGTGATTCAGTACATTGAGAGTTCCATTCACCAGGAGCATCTCGTCAGGGACCAACGTTTGCGGCGGGCAAGGTGGGTGGCTATCGCCATGTCCGGCTTGACCATGATCGCCAGCGGTTTTGGATGGTATGCTTACGTGCAGAAGATTGCCGCGACCAACTCCAAAGAGGAGGCCTTGAAAAAGGCTGAGGAAGCCAAACGAGAGAGACTAACGGCAGTGATGAGATTGATTAGTGAGATGAACAATTCGGGAGATCATGCCACGGCGGTCAAGCATGCCATGGAAGAAGAGGCAGACCTCCCAAAAAGAGTGGTGAAAAACATAAAGCTTGCAAGTTATGATCTTGGAGCTATTGTTGGAGGTAATGATGGTGATCTTGATGTTGATGAGCTGCATCAATTTAAAATTGATAATAATGAAATTCTGGTTTACCAAGGATGGCACAATGGAGTAGGGGTGGTTGATGCAAATAATGCGGGTGCTACCGGAAAATATCATTGTTTGCAAGAAGAGGAACTCCGATTTGTAAAAATTGTCCTTCCAAGGCGTGGTCGCCAAATAGCCTTATTTGATGAAGGAATGAATCAATATGTAGCTATGAACGTTAGCGACTGCTCAAAGAAACATATTATGCTTGAAGGCATCTTGCAAAAAGGTGAATCTATATCAGCCATTAATATTATTGGAGAGAACAATATTTTTGTTGGAACAAATACTGGTTCCATTGTGCATAATGGCAGGCGTATTACAATACCAGGAGATGATAATATAAAATCCAAGGTGGTTGGTCTTTTCCTGGACCCAGGCCCATCGCGTCTTGTCATTTTATATTCTAATAATATTATGAGAATGATCAGTATAAAAAGCGGTAGCGAAATATCCGTTCTGAATTTTGGATATAGTCGCAATATCGCCTCTGTAGTTACTAATTCAACACAATGGATTAATTTTTTCTCAGACCTCCCCGCCAACAAAGCAACATATTATCGTTTTCACCCACCTATTGGCAAGATTGATCCTGGAACTATGCTTGTAATATCTCCAAATTCGAGAGGCATTTCATTTTATATCATTGATTTGAAAAAAAATATCAATCAGAAAGATCATCATCTTGTGTCGTGGGTAAATACATCAAAAGATGGTTGTAACTATGTGGTAACTGTTAGTGT
>JADFZF010000116.1 GCA_015232645.1 Magnetococcales bacterium
GGGAGATCCAGGTTGCCTTATCCGGTTCGGGATCGGCGAGCAAAAGCTTGGGAGGTGTTGATACCAGGGGACCGGCCATGTCGTTTTCAATCGGAACGGATTCAAGAGACAAGGGATTGGGCATCCCACCCTTCATCTTGGATGGTTGATCGTGGCAAAAGGTTATCACGGATTCGGATAAAATGCGAAACTCTCCTGATTGGAGGGGGAAGTGGAAGAACAATCCAGTCAAGGGGTGGGCTCGATTTGGCGATTGAGTGCAGTACCTGCCGAAATAACCTGATGATCGGTTAAACGATCTCTTGCGCGAACTTGATTTCTTTAGGTGTTGACAATTTCGATTCTTTTTGAATAGTTTGGATTGTGGAATGAAATGAAATGCGTTTCCCAGAACGGCAAGCGGATCGTGGTTAGCCGATGTTATGTCAGTATTTTGTTTTGGGAAAAACCGTCAGAATGAATGATGACCTTTCATCATTTTGGCACTGGACAGTTTCTCTTCAATTTCTGTACACCAATGAAGAATTTCCCCGCGCCGTAGGCGGGCTTTTAGGATGAGACGCAGGTTTCGTGCGGTGCTATCAGGCTCCCAGGTTTCTCGAATGTTCGCCAAAGCCGATGCCAAGGCTTCTCTGGCCATTCGCTCATCCTTTTTGAGTACTGCCAATTCCAATAAAGTGGCGTGGTCCCAATAGTCTGCATCTCGCTCTGCCAAGCGTCGACGCACAGCGTATTCGACAACGGGTTGGATGTCATTGTAGCGTGGATCGGGTGTATCGTTCATCTCCATCAGGGTCAAAACATTGATGCCCGGATAAGCATCCCGCCAATCGCTTTCAAATCCTTGCAAGTAGGCATCTATCGCTTTGACAAGAAATCCTTGAGCGAGAGCCTCGTGTCCAGCTTCATAAGCAGCCTCCCAACGATCTTTGTAAATCCGTCCCAACAGTCCGAAGGTCTCGCTGCTGGAACCTTTGGAGCTGATTACAGACTTCAGCACTATTTCGGCTTCCTCCCAGCGCCCCGCCCTATTGAGTGCAAAGCCCAATTGCTCCTGGACCATCACCATGCCGGCAAGCGGTTTGGGCATTCTTTCAACCAGAGAGATCATGTTGCTCCAGGATTCAGTTGCCCGGTAGGAGAGTAACAGATCCAACAGTACCCCGGTTTCCATGTCTTGGATTGGTCCCAGTTCTTTTTCCAAACTTTGTAATGCTGAAACACCCTGGGCACGGGCATCGGCCAACTTTCGCTTCAATTTGGTGTTGTAAGCGGTGTTGTCACGGAATACATCCGTTTTCAGGCGCTTGATGTCCGGTGGTGAAAAATCACGTACCAACTGATAAACAGGACTGTCTGTGGCGCATTCACGGCATTCTGTCAAGTGATTCTTCAAATCCAAAAGATTCTTGTTAAGATTATTGAGACGGCCTTTCCTGGATAAACCATAGGGCACAGAGTGCAATGGGGAGACGTCAAATGGCAGTCGGAATCCTTCCGCATGCACCAATACGGTACTGAACGGGCGTATGGCGTGACGAATGCCTAACTCATAGTAGACGTTGGCATTAGCCATAGTGAGATCGGCGACCGCGTAATCACAGAATATCAACCGTTCGAACATGGCTTTGTGGATGAATCCCCCGTTGACCTCCTCATCAGCACGCAGTGGCTCCAGCCCGGCCTCTTCAATAGCAGGGCGGATCAGTTGACGGAATATCTCATCGTAATCGATGGGACGACCGGCTATGCCCTCTTTTTTCCCAAAAGGCATTAGAACAAAGCATAGTGGTTTGTTGTTCATATTATATTTCTTCCAAACATACAATCAAACCTTTCCATGATCTGTTCTTGAGCCGCCCGATCCGGCATGCGATTTATATATACCAAGGCTTGCTCATACATGGCTCCGGCTTCTCTCTGTTGTGGTTTTAAATCGAGGGCCTTACCATACCATTCAAGTGCCTGTTCAAAGTCTCCAAGTATTAAATACGCTTCTCCCACGCTGCCCCTTCCCCAATGATCGGAAGGTGCTTTCTTGTAATGGTCGATTACATCATTGGCTAGTTTGTCGGCAGCGTATTTGTCCTGAAGGAAAGCAAAATGCATGAATGCCAGATTGATCCCATGGTAGACAGCTTGCTCAAAGTTGCTTGTGGAGAGTGATCGGTTATACGCATCCTGATAGACTGCCAGTGCATGTTTGGCGTCATCCTTCTGTCGAAACTTTAACCATCTGCGTTTGAGTCGTCCGGCCAGGACACCGCTGACGTCTGTTCCCCGGCTCTTTTGTGACTCGAGAAGTTGCATGACGGCTTCCTGTTGTCCCAGCTCCTCCATGGACAGCACAAGATTTACGAACGCTTCATCATCCAGACCATCCGCCCCAGGGAGGTACCTATGGACGAGTTGTCGGTGTGCATTGATTGCGATAGCCCTTTTATCAGGCTCACTGGGCAGCGTTTGTTTCCCGCCTGTGTTGATTCCATCCACCACATGCCGGATGGCTGGATTCTGCATCGAGCTACAGTTTAGCATGGTATTGTGGTTTCCTGGGACTATGGCACGGGAGTCATTGGGAAACGGGTCGTGCGCCGACGAAAGCGGCACGAACTCATCGCGTTCTCCGGCAACTGCCATCACATGGGGAGGTCTTATATGGGGGGAAAGGGCACTCCAGTCCCTGCGTAGATCTTCGATGAAGCGACTGCTGGCTGCCATGTCTCGGATTTGCCGTTTCCAAAGCCTGGCCCATCCCGCTTTGAGCAATCCTTTGCTGGGTGTTCCAAATAGGAACAGATGGCTGACCCGCAACGCGAGGTCGCAATGGTTGACAATCATCTTCTGGGCTACCAAGCCGCCCATGCTGTGGCACACCAAGGCCAGCGCGTTATATCGGGACAAAGGATTCAGTCTCGCCTGAGATTTTAGGAGATCAGACAGTGTATTGATGGAGGCGTCAGCCGACCACATCCATGGGATGTCTAATCCCCGTTTGGAAGAGTAACCGAAAGTCCATAGATCCCAGGTGGTCAATGTCGGTTCATTGGCGATATACGGGAGGAAATTCTCCCAAGTTAACAATTTTTTCCCGGTAAATCCGTGGATGAAGACAATGGCTGCCTTGGCATTATTGTTTCGCAATTCTGCCAGTCCGGATTGGCATATGTCTTTCCCCATTCCAATTTCCCCGAGTGTTTGAACAGTGATGGGTTTGAGGATACACTTTGCGATAAGGGGCGGCAAGCAAAGGTTTTCGTCCGTTTTACTTCACGTATTGTGGATCTATTTTATCACCACATCGTGAGACATTCTCTTATCAACCAATGCCAACACCTTTTCTGCCAAGGCGTATGGCAACATCGATGGATCCCCTGCGTAGATCCAGTCCAGTGAGACACGGAACTTGGCCTGGAACCTAGCCATGACCAGAGGATCTGGCAAGCGTTTTCCATTTTCCCAATTATTCCAAGTTGTTATTCCAATATTTAACGCAAAACATATCGCCTTCTGTCGGCAGCCAATCGCTTCCCTGGCTGCGCGCAACCTGGCTCCGACCGCAATGAGTTGGTTGGTGTCTC
The DNA here is from genome assembly GCA_015232645.1 of Magnetococcales bacterium. GTDB lineage: Bacteria > Pseudomonadota > Magnetococcia > Magnetococcales > UBA8363 > UBA8363. The sequence goes on from JADFZF010000116.1 coordinate 3,582, forward strand.
TTATGGCATGCATGGATCAATCGTGTGTTTTCATCGTGGATTGGATAGCCAATTAACGGCGGGATGGTGAACCAAGTATTTCACAATTTGTGGATTTATGCTATGGTAGTCAGAGCTTCGGGGAATGAATCACTCAAGTGATTACATGACGCTCCCGAAGAGCAATCAGCAGGATGTACGCATCCACCTCGAACCAACACGGGCAAGACATGGCCGATATCTGTATTTTCTACGCAAGTGAAGACAGAGAACATGTGGATAGGTTGGACAAAATTTTGTCCAGGCATGGGACTGTTTGGTGGTCCAGAAAAAAACAAGATAACAATTGGCGTCAGTCCGTGGAGCGGGAACTTCAGGACGCGAAGTGTGCTATTCCAATCTGGAGTAAAGCGTCCAGGGAACATCGATTTGTCATCGATGAGGCCGAATTAGCTTTCAAACTATGCGTACCCCTGATACCGGTCAAAATTGCTGATTGCTCGCCGCCTCTAGGCTTTGGCAGTGCGATCCATGTGGATCTATTCGACTGGGATGGTGGGGAGGAATGTGCAGGTATCCAGGAATTGATCAGGCTGGTATCGAAAACTTTAAATTTATCAAAGAAGAAAGAATGTCTCGCAATTTCCTATACTTTTGATAATAAAGAGATTTCATTTCCTGCTTTCTTTTTCTCAGTGTCGTCTCACGAAACACAAGTCCGGCCAGACAAGGCATTAGAGGTATTACGTCTATTTAAAGCTAAGATGATTCTGGTTTCTGCTTACGACATGCGGGCAAGACACCGATCTGAAATGAAAAAAAAGATCGAGCAGTGTCAGAAGAATGGTGCGATTCTTTTACTTGATTCAGGAAATTACGAAGCACACCGTACTAAAGACAGGGATTGGTCACCTGACCATCTACATCGGGTACTCGAGGATACCCCTCACGATTTTGCCTTCTGCTTTGACAACATCGCACCCCCGGAATCGGCAGAGGCTATAGTTGCAGATGTAGTAGGCACAGTGCAACGAGATCAGAAGGCAACCAATAAACCCGTTCTTCCCATCGTCCATATTCCCAAAGACAAGCAGGGGAATCACCGATCCGAATTGTTTCTGGATGTACTGCCAGAGATTGTAAAGGCGTTGGACCCTTCTCCTACGATTGTGGCGATTCCAGAGCGAGAGTTGGGAGACGGCATTCTGAATCGAGCCAAAATGGTCTACGCCATCCGTCAAAAATTGGATGAATCAGGAGTTTCCACGCGGCTTCACATGTTGGGTACTGGGAACCCCCTTTCTCTGGCGATCCTGGCCGCCGCAGGAGCGGACAGTTTTGATGGCCTCGAATGGTGCCGTGTTGTGGCCGATCATAAGACCGGGCAATTGTTTCATTTTCAACAAGCCGATCTCTTCAGGTACCAATCCCAAACAGCCAAATCAGAAATTACCAGACTAGCCATCAACGGAGATCAGATCAATTTTGCAGCGAAAACACTTTTCCACAACCTTGCGTTTTTTGATGAGTGGATAGGTCGTGTCCAGGATCTGAAAGTGAAAGGTAGACTTTCGACGTTTCTTTCCGGTTTGTTGCCAGACGGGGCTATGGAAGAATTGGAAAATCAATTGCCTGAGGTGTTCACTTGAACGCTCAGCCGCAATCTCTCCGTACTGCAGTGTCTGCCCTCTGTCCAGATATCCAAGCGAGGGTGACGGCACGAGGCGGACTGAAGGTCCAGGATCGGCAGTTGTGGTGGGAACTCTCTTGCTGCGTGCTGAGTAGTCAAGTTCCCTACGCCATGGCAGTTGCTGCAGCGAATCGGATTGCTGAGACTGGGTTACTTATGCTACACGGTGACAAAGATGTGGAACAAATTCGGGTGGCGCTCAGCAAGTTGCTTCACACTCCTTTGATCTATGAAAACTCTGCACGTAAATACAGGTTTCCAGAACTTCGTGCCAAGCAACTTTCCAAAGGTTGGGCCGCAGTTTGGGAAGAAGGTGGATCATTGATGCGGATCATTAATGCGATGTCGGAGGATCCCTGGGCACTCAGAAAATGGTTGGTCACACGCATCCCTGGACTTGGCCCCAAGCAAGCCAGCATGTTTCTGCGTAATATTGGTGCGAGTTATGATTTGGCGGTATTGGACCGGCATGTGCTCAATTATATGTCCTCAGTTGGGCTTACCGATACAATGCCACGGTCTATCGGAAGTTTGTCGGCATATCGTCGGCATGAGTACACCCTCGAACGCCATGCAGATGAGTTTGGTTATCCTGTAGGGATGGTGGACTGGGCGATTTGGATCGTTATGCGGGCAGTGGGAAATTCAGACGCTAAGAGGGCGGTATGAGTATAGTGACATTGGTTTCCGGAGGACTAGATTCCACCTTGATGGCCAAACTGGTTCAGGAGAGCAACGTTCTCCAATATCCTTTGTTCATCGATTACGGTCAGAGGTCGAGGCAACAGGAACTGGCCGCGTGCCGGAATGTGATGGCCGCTATGCAATTACCGGTGCCTGAAATCGCTGGCCTGGACGGTTTTGGTACCCTCATTCGTAGTGGCCTCACCGACAAGGACCGGCATGTAATGGAAGATGCCTTTACTCCCGGTAGAAACCTGCTTTTTCTTCTCATCGGCGCAGCGTTGGCCTATCAGAAAAAAGCAGATACCGTGGCCATAGGTTTGCTCAACGAGGATCTCAGCCTGTTCCCAGACCAGACGATGTTGTTTTTGCAACGGGCGCAAGACATGATCTCTCTGGCCATGGGACGTGACATGCGAATCGTGGCCCCTTTGTCTGAGTTCTACAAGGCCGATGTTGTCCGGTTGGCCAAGGCTAAAGGGATTGTTGGAACCTATTCCTGTCATGTCGGTGACGCCACTCCTTGTGGCGTTTGCATCGCATGCCGAGAATTTCCATTGGAGGAGGTGTGACATGGGAGGCGGAGGTGGAGGCGGTCGTGATACGCTGGGTGATATCAGCGGACTGGAAAGAAAAGCCAAGGAAATTATAAAACAATCCGAAGGACGACTCAGGAACGTTTTCATCAGCTTTGCCTACGAAGACATCCAGGATGTGCAGGCTTTACGTGCGCAATCAGCAAATGAAAATTGCGATATTGCTTTCAATGACTATTCGGTCAAGGATCCCTTCGATAGTAAAAGAGCTGACTACATTAAGCAAAAACTGGTAGATCGTATCAACCAGACATCTGTTACAGTGGTATACCTGTCACCAGAGACTGAAAAGAGTTCATGGGTAAGATGGGAGGTAGAGAAGAGTCTTGAGTTGGGAAAAACTGTTGTAGCAACGCATAAAGGCAATATGCCTCCATCTAATTTGCCACCATGGGTGAAGACGTTCGACATCAAGATTGTGCCATGGTCGGGACTTTCAGGAGAGATTTCCCGTGAGTGATCTGAAACGTGGCTGAAAGATTGTTCTGATTTTCGCTGTGCGTTGGGGATAACAGAGACAGATATTTGCTCTGTGTTGACAAGGTTGGTACTGTCTAGCGGAGAGGAGGTGGTGGGCAACTGGTTTATTGGAAATGTGTACAGTTCTTCAGAATCACTCAAACAACCATCAATTTTTTATTAGATGGTTTGGATTTATAAAAATTTCGTCAATAATTAGGCGGTTATCATAATGTAGCGTCGATTATGATGGAAAATATTTTGTTTGCAGTAAATGTAGATATGTCTTTTAGTTGAAGCGACATAATAATTATAGTTATTATTATGGTAATAGTATATCAATCTCCTTAAATCTGGGTACCCTGGCTGACCGAACCAGAGCGACCCAGATCGAGGAAAGGATCCGAGTGCTTTTGCGTATCTGCCACGAGGAGGAATTTCTGTCCCACGAAGCCCTTGAGTTTGCGATTGAGGGGGTTGATGAAACCGGGCGGATGATGGGTGGATGGATGAAACAACAGGAGGAAAAGTGATGACCATGGACCTTGTCGAAGAACTGCAACTGAAGGTTCGTAACCTGCCCCCACTCCTGGCCAGAGAGGTGCTGGATTTTATCGGCTACCTGGAACACACCCATAGGCAAGATCTGGAACGAGATCCCTTGAAGCATGCGCAACTGGTCTCCATGCGCAAGGTTTGGGACAATCCAACGGACGAGGCCTGGAATGACATATAAACCTGGCACGCTGGTCGTGGTGCCATTCCCTTTCGCCGACTTGTCCTTCAGAAAAAAGCGCCCGGTGCTGGTTC
>JADFZF010000117.1 GCA_015232645.1 Magnetococcales bacterium
GATCAAACGGTCAAATGGCTGTTGGAATTCCAGGACGGTTTATGCGTCGAGATGGTGTTCATTCCCGAAGTGGATCGAGGAACCTTATGCGTGTCGGTGCAAGTGGGGTGCTCCTTGTCGTGTCCGTTTTGTCATACCGGGACCAGGCCACTGCAACGCAATCTTCAGGTGCAGGAGATCGTCGATCAGGTGATCCTGGCGCGGGCGGAATTGCTCCCTTTGGGAGGGCGGGTGACCAACGTGGTGCTCATGGGGATGGGAGAGCCATTGTACAATTACGACGCCGTGGTCAAGGCGGTACGGATCATGATGGATGCCAATGGCCTGGCGATCGGATCGCGTAAAATCACCCTGTCCACCGCCGGAGTGGTCCCCAAACTGGAGAATGTGGGACGGGATCTCGGGGTCAATCTGGCCATTTCATTGCATGCGGTCCGGGATGAAGTCCGGGATCGTCTGGTCCCTTTGAACCGCAAGTTCAACCTGGCGGCGTTGAAGCAGGCGGTGACCTCTTATCCACTGAAAGGGGGGCGACGGATCACCTGGGAATACGTGTTGCTCGATGGCGTCAACGATAGCGATGCCGATGCCCGGGGATTGGTGCAATACCTGAAAGGGATTCCGTCCAAAGTCAACCTGATCCCTTTCAATCCTTGGCCCGGGGTGGCATTCACACCCTCCCCCATGGAAAAAATCCTCCGTTTTCAGGAAATCGTCGGCGGCTCGGGGTTGGTCACGGTGATCCGCGACCGTCGTGGCGAGGATATCGAGGCGGCTTGTGGACAACTGTTGGGGGTGATGGAGGGACGATCATGAATCCGGCATCGGCGGTGAAAATGGCCTTGACCTGGTCCGTTGGCCATTATCATGGCTGGGGGGTGTATGGCTTGAACCTGGTCTTGGCGATGTTGCGGCGCGGAATTCGTCCCCGATTGCTGCAACCACCCGGTCGATTGGACCTCGATCCATTGCAGGCACGCTTATTGATCCCAGTGCTGGAGGATTCCACCGATTTCATCCGCGTGCGGCAATTGCACCCGGAGCGGCTGATCCGCGCCGAGGATACCATCCCGTTGATCCATTCCGATGGCCGTCTGGTGTTCAATGCCATCCGTTTTGCTGGGGTCAACCCGGTGGGAATCACCTTTTTTGAATATGCCGACCTGGACTCCGATGGCATCCATCAGGCGCGGACGTTATCCGGCATCATCGTCGGTTCACGCTGGAACGAACGGATATTGAAAAAGAAATATGGTCTCAACAACGTCGCCTACGTGATGCAGGGGGTGGAAACATCCCAGTTTTTCCCTTCAGGCCGGCGTGGATTGCTTTCGGAACGATTCGTGGTATTTTCCGGTGGAAAGCTGGAGTTTCGTAAAGGTCAGGACATCGTCATCGAAACCTTCCGCCGCTTTCATGCCCGTCATCCGGAAGCGTTGTTGCTGACCGCCTGGAGTAACGCATGGGTGGAAGCGGAAAGCCGTTTTCCCGACCGTTGGGTGGCGGGATTTCCCGAGGAGGGGGGCGACGGTTTGCATCGGTGGATCGGACAGCATTTGCCCGAAGGGAGTTTTCTGGATGTGGGGATGGTGGCCAATCCGCGCATGGGGGACATTCTCCGCGAGGTGGATGTCGCCTTGTTTCCCAATCGTTGCGAGGGGGGAACCAATCTGGTGGCCATGGAGTGCATGGCGACGGGGGTGCCGGTGATCCTGTCGGCCAACACCGGCCATCTGGATTTGATCGATACCGATCGTTGTGTGATCGCATGGCAGCAGCAGCGGGTGCTATCGCCCGTTACCGGAAAGGAATTGACCGATTGGGGGGAAAGTACGGTGGAAGAGTGTCTGGAGGGGTTGGAGAGGCTCCATCGGGATCGCCAATGGGGGCGGGATATCGGCCATCGCGGGCATCGATTCATGGCCGATCATCCCTGGGGACGGCAGTGCGACCAGGTATTGAACCGGATCCTGATGACAAATCCAGTGGACTGATGCGGTTGGCTTCTTTTTCATCCTCACTCTTGTCGTGCGAGTTGACGCCAACCTGGGCTGCGAACATGATGCTCCGGTCGAGAGTGAGAGGTGTCCGATCCGGGAGTTGTGGAGATTGGCGCATTGGGAAGCGTATAATGAAAAGAAATTGTTACTTTTTTATCATCAATGGTTGGCTGCCAATGATTCGCCCTTGGGGAACACGCCCGCTCAATGATTCCGAACGTGAAGCGAAACCGTGGGGCTAATTTGCTTTTCGCGAAGGGTGGTGAGAGGCCAGGGTATCTGGCGGAAAAAATTTTGGCATCGGAAGGAAGAGTGAGGATCGATCGGTCGGCGGATACAGCCCAAAATGGGATCAACGATGCAAACCTTAACGAACTCGAATCTTGTCAAACAGCTCTATTGGCGGACGCTGTTGTCCATTGCACTGATAATCGTGCTGATTGGTGGGGCGGCATGGGGGATTCAAACTATTACCTACAACCAGAAGATCGCCGTTGAAACAGCGTTGTTCCGCAAGGATTGTCAAGAGAATATCGATTTTATCGAAAAATATTGGTTTCAGCAATTCAAGGTACTTGCCGCCAGCCTGGATCGTTTTATGCTCTCGGGACGCTGGGATCCGGTCAGCCTGAAAGACTTTTTTTCCTCCCATCTCCGTGACGACGCATTGTTTTATCTTGTCTTGACCGACGGTGACGGCAAGGTCATGTTCGGCAATGATCGCGTTGCCCTGGCGGTTGGGGAGAGGTTTACTCCTGGCGGGAATTCGGGATGGCATTACTCCCTGCAGAAAAACAAGATTTTTCATTTCAACTCCCATGAATTTTCCACCGGCACCGGAGGGCATGTCAATCTGGTGGTCATGACGCCGGTCGATGCGACCTTGCTTAATCAAATCGCATTCTCTGATATCACTTTGTCCCTGTTCTGGCAGGGGCGGATGATTGCCTCTTCCGAGGTGGCTCAATCCGCCCCACTATCCAAATTACATTGTACGAATCAAAGCCATGATGACGGCACCGATGTCCAGGAATGCCTCCTCTGGAGCCCCTTTTCCAGAGAGTCTCCGGTCCTGGTCATCCATAAACACATCCACCCGTTTTTCAGTTTTCGTGATCTTGTCGGCGTCGTTTCCGGCGTTCTCGCGGTATCGGTGTTGTTGCTTTATGCACTTTTGGGATCCTGGTTTTGGAGTCAGGTACGACGGATCAGGCGGCTCGGCGAATTTTGCAGCCGCTACGACCTTGATCGGCCAGTCGCCCCGATGGTCATGAGCCTCCTGGAACAGGTCGGACGGCCTCGGAATGACGAAATCGCTTCCGTTGCCGAATCATTGGCGCAACTGGTTCGAGGGGTGGAACAAAAAATTCAAGAGCGGGAATTCGCCGCCAGGAAGGCGATCGAAAGCGAACAGCAACTGCGGGAAATCACTTCGACCATCGGGGATGGCGTATTGGTTCTCGATCAGTCTGGAAAGGTCACCTTCTTCAATCCTCAAGGTGAACGACTCCTGGGCTGGAAGGCCGAAGAATTGTTGGGGCAAAACAGTCATCAAACATTACATTGCACCCGCCCGGACGGATCATGCAACCCGGGGGAAAGTTGTCCCGTCCACCAAACCGTCTGTTCGGGCATTCCGGCGCGCATCTATGAAGATTATTTCGTGCGCCGCGATGGTTCCTTTCTTCCGGTGGCACTCTCTTCGGCTCCCATACTTCGCCAAGGGGTTCTGGCAGGCGCGGTGGTCACTTTTCAAGATATCACCGAACATCTGAAGATGAAAAAAATGGTGGAGGAGAGTCAACAGCGTTTCCGGGAGCTGTTCAACACCGCCAACGATGCCATTTATGTCATTGCTTTGACCGAGGATGGGAGTTTTGGCCGTTTTTTGGAAGTCAACGATGCCACCTGCCTTCGGTATGGCTATTCGCGCGAAGAATTTTTGCAATTGACTCCCGCGGCCATCAACCCCACGGAGGAGCGTAACGATCTGCATGCCCTGGCGGCTCATATCCGCCGACAGCGTCATGTCACCTTTGAACGTCGGCATCAAACCCGCCACGGACAGATCATTCCCGTCGAAGTCAATGCCAGATTGTTTGAATTTCAAGGGCAAACGGCGGTTTTGTCGCTGGCGCGGGATATTTCGGAACGCAAACACAATGAGCAGATCATGCAGGAAAATGAGCAACGTTTCCGCAGCCTGGTCAATTCGTTGCGGGATGCGGTTTTGGTTTTCAATAGTCGCGGCAGCATCCTCCTTCTCAACCATAATGGCAGCCGCATGTTCGGTTATGAGAAGATCGGATTTCTGGATCGTCCCGTGGCCACGCTGTTTTCCCAGGATCGGGGAGGAGTTCCCTGGGCCCTCAGCTTGCCACGGTTCGAGGCCAGTGATCAGGACAACCTGGCACTCACCATGGAAGGGACGGCTCGACGGCTGAACGGCGAGGAGTTTCCCGTGGAAGTGTCATTATCCTCATGGACCCGTCATGGCGAACGCCTTTATGCCGCCGTGATTCGCGATATCTCCGAACGACAGCTTCTGGAGAAACGCGATTTGCGGGCTTTCATCAACCGCATTGCCATCAGTGCCCTGCTGGAGGTTGCCCTGGAGCCCCTTTCCCTCAGGCGCAAACTGGAAGTGGCCATGGATATCATCCACACGGTCCCCAGGTGGGCGACCCAGGCCAAGGGATCCATCATGCTCCTCAATGACCACGGCGACCTGGAATTGGTGGTGGAACGCCATTTGAGTCATCATTTGTTGGATCGATGCCGGCGCATTCCTATGGGACATTGTCTGTGTGGTCGGGCAGCGCAATCCAAGGAACTGGTATTCTCCAATGAGGTCGATTCCCGGCATGAAATTTCTTTTGACGGCATGCAACCTCACGGGCATTATTGTGTGCCCATCCTGCTTCATGGCCAGTGCCTGGGAGTGTTGAACCTTTACGTTGAGGCGGGTCATCTTCAGGATCATGACGAGGTGGCCTTTCTGACCACCGTGGCCAATACCTTGGCGGGTCTGATCGAACGCGGGCGCATCGAGGAAAAAATTCGCCATATGGCCAATCATGACCTTCTCACCGGTTTGCCCAATCGCGCCATGTTTCACGAGCATTTGCAGCAGCAACTGCGTCAGACGGCACGTCGCCAGCGGGCACTGGTGCTGGCATTCCTGGATCTGGATCGCTTTAAGCAAGTCAACGATACCTTGGGACATGAAGCTGGTGACGAATTGCTCAAGTTGGTAACGGTCCGCTTGCGTCAATGTCTGCGTCAATCCGATATCCTGGCGCGTCTGGGGGGGGATGAATTTACTATTATCCTTCCTGAAGTGGAGCATCCTTCCGATGCCGCCACGGTCGCGGAAAAAATCATCCGCTCGCTTCAGGAGCCTTTTGATATTCTTGGTCATTCGTGTCGGATTGGTGTCAGCATCGGTATGAGTTGTTATCCCAAGGATGGTGAAACGGCGGAAGATTTACTGCAAATGGCGGATCAGGCGATGTATTCCGTCAAGCACAGCGGTCGCAATGCCTTTGCTTTTTTCAATGATTGAGTCGTCGCCCGGGTAGCCAGGAAGGTGCGAAAATTTCGGTAGCGGCTCGATCCTCACGGTAGTGCCAGAGGTGTCCATGTCCTATGATGCATCACATATCGAAGTCCTGGAGGGGTTGGAAGGGGTACGCCGTCGCCCGGGGATGTATATTGGCGGCACCGACCTGAAGGCTTTGCATCATCTTGTCGCCGAAATCCTCGACAATGCCACCGATGAGGTGGTGGCGGGGCACGCCAATCGCATCGAAGTCACCTTGTCCAGGGAGGGATCGGTGGCGATTGCGGACAATGGCCGGGGCATTCCGGTGGATTCCCATCCGCGCTATCCGGAAAAATCGGCCCTGGAGATCATTCTGACCAAGTTGCATGCCGGGGGTAAATTCCACAATCAGTCCTATACCACTTCGGGGGGTTGAATGGCGTCGGCATTTCGGTGGTCAATGCGCTGTCGAGCCGGACCGAGGTGGTGGTGGAACGGGATGGTCATTGCTGGCGGCAGACGTTTTCCCAGGGGATCCCCACCAGCAGTTTGATCCAGGGGGAGCCGACCAAAAAACGGGGGACCCGGGTGGAGTTTCTACCCGACCGGGATATTTTCCCCGACGTTGCGTTCGATGTCGAGCGGATCATCGAGATGTGTCGGGCCAAGGCCTATCTCAATCGCGGGGTGCGGATCCATCTGTGGGTGGAGGCGACGGGAGCCACGTATCAGTTTCATTTTCCAGGTGGCCTCAAGGATTATATCGATCAATGGTTGGCGGAAAAACAATTTGTTGTCGATAAAAAATTTTCCGGCTTTGTTGAACAGCAGGGGGATACCGTCAATCCATTGCGTCTGGAATGGGCCATGGCGTGGACCCAGGACGAAAAAGGGAAGGTATTATCGTATTGCAACACCATTCCGACGCCGGAAGGGGGGACGCATGAGGCGGGGATCCGTACGGCGTTGCTCCGGGGAATGCGCGACTATGCCGAGGCCAGGGGATTGTTACCCAAAGGGATCACCGTCATTGCCGAGGATGTATTGGATGGCATGTGGGCTTTGGTTTCCATTTTCATCCACGAGCCCGAATTCGCCGGGCAGACCAAGGAAAGGTTGGCCTCGGGGTGGGTCAGCCGGCAGGTGGAAGGGGCATTCAAGGATCATCTGGATCACTGGTTGCACGGCAACGTCGAGATGGCCACCCGACTGGTCGAGAGCATCGTCGGCAAGGCTCAGGAACGGCATAACCGCAGAAAGGATTCGGGAGCGGTCAAGCGCAAGACGGCCACGACGCGTCTGACGTTGCCGGGCAAGTTGACCGATTGTTCTTCCCCCGACGGTATGCAATCGGAATTGTTCATTGTCGAAGGGGATTCAGCAGGGGGATCGGCGAAGCAGGCACGCAATCGTCACAATCAGGCGATTTTGCCATTGCGGGGTAAAATTCTCAATGTCGAACAGGCCAATCTGGAAAAATTTGAGAAGAATACTGAAATTCAGAGTTTGATCACGGCCATTGGTACCGGATATGGGACCCGGTTTGATTTATCGGCGTTGCGCTATGGCCGCATCATCATCATGACCGACGCGGACGTGGATGGGGCGCACATTGCCAGTTTATTGTTGACCTTTTTTTTCCGTTTCATGACGGGGTTGATTGAGAACGGTCACCTGTATCTGGCGCAACCGCCGTTGTATCGTCTGACGTGTGGCGCTGACAGTTGGTATGCCCTGGATGATGCGGAAAAAGAGGTCAAGGTGACGGACATCCAGAAGCAAAAGTCGCGATCGGGCAAGGCAAAAATAGACATTTCTCGTTTCAAGGGGTTGGGGGAGATGGATCCCAGGCAATTGCGGGAGACCACCATGGATCCGAACACTCGCCGGTTGTTGCGGGTATGGGTGGACGATTCCGACCTGACCCATGGCACGTTCAACCGCCTGATGGGCAAAAAACCGTTGGAAAGGTTTCTTTTCATTCAGGAACGGGCCCCTTTTGCCCAGGAGAGTCTGGATATTTAAGATCCAGCCAAAGGGGAGGGCTTTCCCGGCCGGGTTGGGGGCATGGACTCAAGGAGCGGCAGGTGATCGCCGGGTTTCAAATCAGGTTTTGGCAGGTTGCCAGGCAAGGAAGGTTCCTTGGCCAGCGCGCAAACCAAATCATCCTCGGTATTGCCATAATTAATTTTAATCTTTTTTTATTTATTGATATATGAAAATATTGA
>JADFZF010000118.1 GCA_015232645.1 Magnetococcales bacterium
GGAGAGATCATTTTTGTTATCGAATATGTGGAAAGGTCGTGGAATTCGTTGTTACTACGGTTTTCGGTGCGTGATTCCGGTATCGGAATGAGCGAGGAACAGATGACGCGACTGTTTCAACCGTTTGCCCAGGCGGATGCATCGACCACGCGGAACTATGGTGGAACGGGATTGGGTTTGGCCATCTGCAGGAAGCTGATTGGTATGATGGGGGGGAGCATAGAGGTCACAAGTAGCCTGGGGGAAGGAAGTGAATTTACGTTTACCGTCCGTTTCGGTATTGCTGAAGGCGCCGGAGAGGTCGAGTCAAGGACGATTCCCCCGATTGCACGAGTTCTGGTGGTTGACGACAACGCCAACGCCCGGGAGATATTGGCGAAAATGGCTCGGTCGTTGTTCGCGGATGTCGCGACGGTGAATTCCGGCGCCGAAGCCCTTGCGGCCATGGAACAGGCGGCGGCCTCGGCCCAGGGCCCTTACGATCTGGTGATGCTCGATTGGCGGATGCCCGGTATGGACGGTATCGAGACGGCCAAACGCATCCGGGCCAATCGGACCTTGGCGGCTTCGGCTACCATCATCATGATCAGTGCCATCTGTCGGCAGGAAGTCATGAAGGAGGCCAAACAGGAGGGAGTCCGAGGATTTCTCATCAAACCGGTGCTGCCGACGGCGTTGTACCATACCATTAGCGACCTGCAGGAAGGGCCATCAATGCCGTTGTCAACGGCAAACGATGAAGCGGATATTCAAAAGCGGCGGAAAAGGATGGGTGGAGCCCGGGTTTTGGTGGTGGAGGATCATGATATCAACTGGGAAGTGGCCCAGGGAATTCTGACTCAGTCGGGCCTGGAGGCCAGGCGCTGTGCCAACGGATTGGAAGCGCTGAATTATTTAGGGAGTCGGTCGGAAAAAATCGATGTGGTGCTCATGGATCTGCAAATGCCGGTCATGGACGGTTACGAGGCCAGCAGACGGTTGCGGGAATGGTTTACTGCCGAGGAGTTGCCGATCATTGCCATGACCGCCAACGTGTTACAGAGCGAGAAGGAGTCGTGTTTTGGTTCGGGGATGAACGGTTATCTAACGAAGCCGATTCATGTGGAGGAGCTTTTCCGGGTATTGGAGGAATTCATTCCCTGGGAGAGAGGGGAGGAGAGGGGGGGCGGGGAAAGTGGGGATTACAGTCTGGAGCAGGGATCCGAGGGGCAGCCTGGGGAGGAGGCGATCGGCATTTTGGAGCTGGGTGGCATTGATGTTGGTGAGGTCTTGGAGCGCCTGAGCGGGGATCGAGCCTTGTTGTTTCGCTTATTGACCCGGCTGAGGCAGACCCATGCCGAAGATGCGGTTCGTCTTCGAACCCTGTTGGCCAATGAGGATTGGTTGGCATTGAAATCGGTACTTCATGGAATCAAAGGCATCCTGAGCAATGTTTCGGCCAATGGGCTGAGGAGATTGGCCGAGGAAGCGGAGAAAAAAGCCTTGGAACGGGATGGTGCGAGCTGTCGGGATTTGATCGCCGAGTTCAGTCGTGATTTCCAGAGGTTGATGGAGGCGATTGGCCGGATCGGGGAAGGGGCCCACCGCGGTGACGCGGTGACCGCGATCGCGGCTGCAGCTCCCCAACCTTGGCCGATGGAGGAATTGGTCAGGTTGCGGAAATTGTTGGCGGATGGAGACCTGGAGGCCAGGGATGTTTTTGCGATGTTTTATCCGCGGTTGCAGCAGCATGTGGAACCGGAGGTGATAGCCAGCATTCGATCGGGGCTGGATTCGTTGGATTTTGCATCGGCAGAGGAGGTGGTGACAAGGTTGCTTGGTGGAAGAGACTGATGTAGGGTATGCACGAAAGCGGTTGGGAGCCTGCGGTTTCTGGGTGTTTTTTTTGGGATGACAGGGGGTTGGGCCTCGGGAGCGCAAGAGTCCGGGGTGGATGCCGTTGCCACTGAGAGTTCGTCGACCACGGTACCGGAAGGGAAGTGGCCGAGGGCATCCGATGGGTTTTGCACAAGCAGCTGGTTGGGCAACACAATCAGAAAGAGTGGAGATGGGATCATCAGCCGTGGTGAGGGGGAGGCAGGAATGATTCGGGCGGAGGAAAAGCCGGTTATTCTCATCGTTGACGATGAAACAGCCAATATTGAGGTACTGGCGAAACAACTTAGTGCGGATTATCGTTTATTGTTCACCACCGATCCGGCGAAAGTTTGTCAGTTGGCCGAGCAGAAGGATCCCGATTTGATCTTGCTGGATGTGGTCATGCCAGGCATGGATGGGTATGAGGTGTGCAGAAACTTGCAGGGACGAGATTCGACGCGCGACATTCCGGTCATTTTTGTGACCGCCATGGGCGAGGAGCGTTATGAGGCCATCGGGTTTGAAGCGGGGGGCGTGGATTATATCACCAAGCCCATCAAGCCCTTTTTGTTGCGCGCCCGGGTGAAGACCCACGTCGAACTCAAACTGCAGAACGACATGTTGAAACAACTGGCGTCGCAGGATGGCCTGACAGGAATAGCCAACCGCAGGCGTTTGGACGAATTTTTGAATCATGAATGGGGGCGCGCCATACGTCAGGGCAACTCCAATCTGGCGGTCATTTTTATTGATGTCGATTATTTCAAGAAGTACAACGATCACTATGGCCATCAAGCGGGAGATGAATGTTTGAAGCAGATCGCGGCGGCGCTGGCAGCAGGCATGGAACGCAAGACCGATCTTGTGGCCCGCTACGGTGGCGAGGAATTTGCGTGTGTGTTGCCCAACACATCGCTGCAGGGCGCTATTCATAAGGCGGAACAAATACAACGATCCATTGCTTCCCTCCATATTCCGCATCAATTGTCCGATGTGTCGGATGTGGTGACCTTGAGTATGGGGGTGGCCTCCCTGGTGCCACGGAAGGAAAACAAGATCGAAACCCTGATCAACGCTGCCGATCAGATGCTGTACGCAGCGAAAAGAGGAGGTCGCAATCAGGTGCGGTATGCAGGAACAGTCTTAAGTGAGGCATTGGCATCAGCGACTTGACCCGATCATCGCGGACCAGGGTCGGGGTTCGCCGTGGGTGACGCTGGCAGCCCGTTTGGATGGTGGAGGGAGGGTGAATAAATAACATTGAATTTATGGTACAATGATTATCAAAAGAGTTGAAATGGCATGGTAATTTTATTTTTATAATTTGACAAACGATGGTTCACGGGACTAGTCTTGTCGCGCACGGATGAGGACCGCAAATATAGGACTCGGGTCACGTTGGATAATAGTGGGAGTTGGACCACAGGGCTGGTCGAGCTGCATGGGGGGACGTCCATCAACCCATGCGAAAGTCCCCCCTTTGATCCAGTCATGGCCCGCTGTTGCCGCTCTTGAGCCGGGGGGTTGTTTTTTTTCGAGCCGGACGTTGATAGCATCCATACGTATAGATTGGTTACTGTTTTTGTTAAGAGTTTTGGAATTTACCAAGGAGAGGAAACATGTCTCACAGCACGACAGAGCATGCCCACCACTGGGAGACCAGTTGGGCCCCCATGATACTGACCATGGGCCTTTTATTTTTGGTTCCGCTCACCTTCTCGGCCTATTTCGTCTATCAGAACCAACTCTACGCGACGGTTTTTGCCGGGATTGGGACACCATTGGTTCTGATTGGCATTGCCAAATGGGTCAGTGAGGGGTTGACCCAGAAGCCCTTGTTGGCTGGGGTGTCGCCGTCTGCGTTGCCGGTTTTCATCATTTCAGAGGTTTTCATATTTCTGGGCCTGTTTTCGGCCTATTGGACCATGCGGCTGTCCGCCGGTGACCATTGGCCCCCGGCAGGGACCCCCGAGCACTTCAACCTGGTTCTTCCGGTCATCATGACCATCATTCTGGTGGGCTCCAGTCTGACCTTTCATGTTGCCGAGGAAAAACTCGAACACGGGGATCTGGGCGGGTTCCGTTCCTGGTTGCTGCTGACCATGATCCTGGGATTGGCGTTTCTGGGTTGCACCATCTATGAGTACGACCACCTCATTCATGCCGGTTTCAAGCCGTCCACCAACGCCTACAGCACCGCCTTCTTTTCCATCACCGGATTCCATGCCTCCCATGTGATCGTCGGTCTGGGCATCTTCATCAGCGTGCTTCTGCCAGCCCTGGCGGGGAAGACCAACAAATATTTTACTTTCTGCGCTGGTCTGTACTGGCACTTTGTTGACGTGGTCTGGTTTTTTGTGGCCTCCCAAGTCTACTATTGGTAACGATGGCGACCTTTTCCCGCCGGCTGGTTCGTACAACCGGCGGGAATGGCGTATGAGGGTAGCATGTGGCGCAATTGGATACTCCTCGGCTTGGCGACCTTGGCTTTGCTTTGTGCGGTGACACCGGTACATGCCAAATTCTACCAGCATAAAGAGTCTGACGTTGATCCCCGGGTTTTCAGGATTGACGAACAGAAGTATATGGGGGTCAAACTGGATCTCGATACTGCCCTCATCGATGAGGAGGGGCAGACCCGTTCCTTCAAGGAATACGTCGGGAAACCGACCATTCTCATCTGGTCCTATTTCACTTGCGATGGCAGTTGCGCAGCGGTCAATGCGGAATTGGTCAACCTGTTGGAGAAAGCCAAGGTCGGGACGGTCAGTGGCGATGTGACGGTGCTCACCATCTCCTTCGATGCCGCTGATACCGTGGAAACCCTCAAGGCTTTCCGAACCAAACTGGCCTTGCCACCGAGTCTGTCCAAGGGGTGGAGATTCGCTTTGTTCAAGAACCCTGAACAGATCAAATCCATCACGGGAAGCACCGGGTTCAAATTTTTCTGGGCGCCGCAGGACCAAATTTTTTATCATCCCAATGTGTTCATTTTTCTCACTCCGGATGGACGCATCTCCCGGTACCTGTATGCCCTGGTGAACAGTCCCAAGGATGTGAGTCTGGCCCTCCTGGAGGCCAAACAGGGTAACTTCAGGATCAACGAAACTTTGGATTTGGCGATCAGTCTTTGCTACAGCTACAACTATAAGGAAGGTCGGTATACGGTCAATATCCCGCTATTTGTGGGAGTCGGTTCTCTGATGTTAGGGGTATCTACACTCATCGGTTCGGTATTTTTTTACCGATTAAGGAAAAACAAGGGAGGAATGGCAAAATGAAAGGGCGATTGGTCGCTTTATCGATTCCAGGGATAGTGACGCCTGGGGTGCTTTGGGCTGCTGAGTCGGCGAAAAAAGTGGTCGACCCGGTGGAAAATTGGAATCACCTGTGGAACGAGGTGCTGATCGACCTCTTCATCATGGGGACGGTTTTTTCGGTACTGGCCATCCATTGGTTGATCAAATACAAGGCGACCAGTCCCGACCAGGTCGGTCGAGGGCCCAAATTGACCCGGGCGCAGTCCTGGGCCTGGGCCATGGTCCCGGCCTTCATCTTCATGGCGGATGACTTCTTTCTCGCCGCCAAGGGGTGGACCGTGTGGAACATCTACCGCAATGTGCCGGATAACGCCTATGAAATCAAAGTTACCGGCAACATGTGGTATTGGCAGTTCGAGTATCCCAATGGTGTGACCACCACCTATTCCTATGACACCAAGGAAGGGGATGGTCTGATGGTCCCAGTGGGCACCCCGGTTGTTCTGCGCATGACCTCCAACGACGTCATTCACTCCTTTGGTCTGCCAGCCTATCGTGTCAAGGAGGACGTGATGCCGGGTCGTGTGACCTACATCTGGTTCAACCCTCTCGAAGAGAAACAAACTTGGGTGACCTGTGTCGAGTTTTGCGGGGTGCTGCACTCGCAGATGTATGCCCCGGTCAAGGCGGTGCCGCGTGCCAAATTCGACGAGTGGTTGCAGAAAAAGAAAAGCACGACATGAAAAGGATAAGGGCTTTTAACCGGAAGGAATACGATAATGAGTACAGAATCGCACGGTTTTAACCTGAGGGAGTGGATCTTCACGACCGATCACAAGCGGATCGGTGTCCTCTACCTGATAGGCTCCATCGCCGCATTCTCCGTGGCTGGAATTCAGGCGTTGATGATCCGCATCGAACAATCAAGCCTGGGTCCGACCCTCGTTCATGATGTGGCGACGGGGGGCAACCAGTACAACGTTTGGTTGTATTTTCATGGCGCCGCCATGATTCTCGGGTTTCTCATTCCCGGTTTGACGGGGTTTGCAGCCAACTATTTTCTGCCATTGATGATCGGCGCCAAGGACGTGGCCTTTCCGCGGGTGAACGCCTTCAGCGTCTGGCTGTTTTATGCCGGGATCGTCATGGCACTCCTCACCTTTGTGGTCGGGGATCCGCCAGATGTGATGTGGACCGGCTATCCCCCCTACTCGGTTTTGACCTCGGGGAACACCGCCTTTTATGTATTTACCGTGCATCTGCTCGGGTTCGCCTCCATTCTCGGGGCCGTGAACTTCCTGGTCACGGTGATCTACATGCGTGCCCCGGGGATGGGTTGGAACCAGCTCAACATGTTCGTCTGGTCGACGGTGACGGCTTTCGTCATCCAGTTGGTGTTCGTTCCGGTGTTGGCTTCCGCGGTGACCATGCTGTTGTTCGACAAATATCTGGGCACCCACTTCTTTGATCCTGCCAATGGTGGGGACGTCCTGTTGTACCAAAACCTGTTCTGGTTCTACTCCCATCCGGCGGTGTACGTCATTCTGCTGCCGGCGCTCGGCATCCTGTATGAGGTGGTGGCTACCAGCGCAAAAAACATGATCTTCAACTACAAGGCAGCGGTTTATGGTGGCATGTGGGGGATTGTACTGATTTCCGGTGAGGTGTGGATTCATCATCTTTACATCGCCGGCATGCCCAACTGGATCCGGATCGGCATGATGGTCAGCACTTTATTGATTTCGGTACCGGTCGGTCTGCTGACCATCTCTCTGTTTGGTACCCTGTTCCGGGGCGCCATCACCTACACCATCCAGATGAAATATGCTGCAGCCTGCCTTTTTCTCTTCCTCATCGGTGGTTTGACGGGTATTCCACTGGCCATGACCGTGATGACGACGCATTTGTCCGAAACCAGTTTCGTTCATGCCCATTTCCATTACATCATGGGGATCTTCTCCACTTTTGCGGTGTTTGCGGCGGTGTATTACTGGTTCCCGAAAATGACGGGTAAGCTCGCTGGAGAAAAATTGGGCAATCTGGGGTTTTGGTTCAACTTCATCGGCGTCAACGTCACCTTCATGCCCCTTTTCATCATTGGTGTTCAGGGGATGCCGCGTCGGTATTGGAACTATGAAATGTTTCCCCAGTTCGAACCGTTCCATAAGGTGGCCTTACTCGGCGCCATCCTGGTGGCCATCGGAATGGGTATGACCATCCTGAATTGGGTCATCAGTGCCATCAGTGGTGAGAAGTCCCCAGCCAACCCTTGGAAGTCGGCCTCTTTGGAGTGGACTGATTGCGCCAATCCTCCCGGTCCCGGCAATTTCACCAAGGATGTGGTCATCAAGCCCGAGTGGACGCCCTACAACTATGTCTGAGAACCGTTCTCCCAAGGGTAAATGGATCGTGGCCGGTTTGCTTTTCCTTGTGACGATGGGCATCTATGTTTCCATCTATTACAAGGTGATGCACTACGGTCCCTGAGCCCTGCCTTCCAGCCCCGATCCGGCCAGCCATACGGCCTGATCGGGGCTGGTCGAGGATTTTTTCGAGTTTTTTTTTTAAATTTATCAACCCCTCCTTTAGCCGGCCCCCCTCAAGAAAATGTTTCAGCACTATTTGGAAATTCCCAACCTTCGCAACGGTGG
>JADFZF010000119.1 GCA_015232645.1 Magnetococcales bacterium
CCGCGCCCGATACAACAAGCGCTTCTCCTCTCCAGGGGCATCGGAAAAGGCGGCTCGGGTGTGGAGCACATTGTTGCAGATCAACCCCCATCCCGCCTCCAATCGCCCTCGAAAGACATGAGGGCCGGGGGCAGCAAACATTCCCCGCAATCTTTTAACCGCCTCCTGGGCTGTGGGATCCTGGCTCCAGGAGATGCTTATGGTACGGTGCGTGTAACGCATGTGCAGCTGGCCATCCCCGGGATGAATCGAAAATACCGGTCCCCGACGTTCGGGCCGAGCCACTTCCCCTTCCTCCATACGGGCTGGGATGGTCATGATATCTGGATCCATGAGCTGACCGATCAACTCCGGATTTTCATCGCGAAAACGAATATAGGCCAGTTCATGGTCCCACAGATCGTTCTCGCCCCCCTGGGTCGCCGGACGGTGACAATGAATGCACAAGGTGCGGATTTGCCGGTCGGATGGGTGATAATACCCGTCGGTATGCCAGCCAATAGGAGATTTCCGGTATGGGACATAATCGGAAAAACGGGCGTAACCCGCTCCTCCCGGAGAAAGAGAAGAGAGACCATCCGCTCCCGCTCCCAGGTTGTGATCCAGATCCCGAATCCCAAGCTGTTCCATGATGGCGGGCAGGACATGCAGGTGGTCCACACCCTGAAGGTTGCCGGCCAGCCGATATACCGCCATGTTGGCCTGAGCGCACAATGCGATTATTTTTGCCCTTTCACCTTTTGTCAGCGCCAAGGGGTCGGTGATTTCCACCATCAGGTCCGCTACCGACTGGGGATAGCCTTCGAGTTTGGCGTCCCGCCAGCGGTGATAGCCATCCTGGTTGTCTGGCGAAAAAGGTGATGGTCCTGAGCGATGGTTCACAACGACTCCTTCGGATTGTAACGCGCCGTCCCGCTCGGGAGGGAGATTATGATTCCAGGATGGAGTCAAGCAGGCTTCCCTGGCCAGCCCGGACACGATCCTTCTGGATATGCTCTTTGAGAGCGCTACAGGAAGGATGATCTTTCCTGTCCCATTGGTTGCCATGAATCAGTTCATCCAGTGGGAGCCTGGGCAGCCAGCGCGCGGTTTGCAGCTCGGGATGCTCAAGGAAACTGGTCACATACCCCAGGCAGAGATAAGCAACAGGGATAATTTCCTTTGGTATTTTAAGTATTTCTCGCAACACATCAGGGTCGATGATACTGACCCATCCCACCCCGAGCCCCTCGGCCCGGGCAGCAAGCCAAAGGTTTTGCACGGCACAAACGCTGCTGTACAGATCCATGGCCATGTCGTTGGTCCGGCCCAGGACCACGGCGCCCGACCGGGAACGATCACAGGTGACGCAGATATTGACCGGTGATTCTTGAATGCCTTCCAGTTTCAGGGAGCGGTACAGTTGCTGTCGTTGTCCCTGGAACAGCTTCTCTTCCCGGGATCGCGCCTGGAGAAAACCCTCATGAACCGACCTTTTGATGGCCGGATCGGAGACGATGATGAAATCCCAAGGCTGCATGAACCCAACCGACGGGGCGTGATGGGCCGCCAGAAGCACTCGGCTCAATACAGGATCGGGTATGGGGTCCGGCTTGAACTGACCGCGGACATCGCGGCGACTGAAAATGGCTTTGTACAGACCGGTGCGATCGGCCGGGGAAAAAAAAATTTCCCGTTGATGCACAGGGGGCTGGTTTTCCATGGCATTCCCCTTCAATGGAAAACTAAAATCCACTTGGCCAGGTGGACGGCTTGGGAATAATCATCAGGCCGGTCTTCCGACTGGGTTTCATCCTGTCCTGACCCCTTCCCGGCATGAACGCCAGTGGCATTGGTCAGGCAGTCCCCGTCACGGCGTTGGGCACGTACCGGAATCGCACCGGTTTCCCGATTCTTCCACGAGTCGGGATTGCCTCCCTCGTGGACACCCGATGATGGTTACGTTGATAACTATGGCATACGCCCTGTCGGCAGTCAACCGGTCGATACCGCCACGGCAATCGACATGGATCAGCCAATCTCCTTGCGGGCCACGATGAGGTCCTGTTCCTGAACATGATGTATGGTAAAACCGAATCCTTTGACGAATTCGATCATGCGGCGGTTGGATGGATCGACATGTCCCTCCATGACCCGGACGTTACGGCTGCGACAATAGTCGATGGTTTTTTCCATCAATTTGCGTCCAAGTCCCAAACCTTTGATATCGGTACGAACGACGATGGCAAACTCACAGGAGTCCTTCCCAAGATCGAGGAAGATCCGGTTGACCCCCAAAGTCTCCCTTCGCCCGGTTTTTGGGTCTTTCGCCGAGGCGATAAAGGCCATTTCACGGTTATAGTCGATTTGCGTCAATCGGGCGACTTCGGCATGAGGCATGGCCTTACGCACCGAAAGAAAACGGTAAAACAGGTCCTCTGGAGAAAGTTTGGATAAAAATTCGAGATGTTGCGGTTCATCCTCGGGACGAATGGGGCGCAGGAGCACTTGCCGGGCCCCTTCAAGAAACCAGATTTCCTCCAGTTCCTTGGGGTAAGGCCGGATCGCCAAGCGATGATCGCCACCCGCCGAACGCCACGAGGTTGACAAACGAATCCGGGCATCGACGGCGATCACTCCATTCTTGTCGGCAAACAGGGGATTGATATCCAGCTCCATGATTTCCGGGATATCGATAATTAATTGCGACAATTTGATCAATGCGGTACACAAGGCGTCCATGTTGATGGGTTTGCGGTCCCGATAGCCCTTGAGCAACCGGTAGATACGGGTGCGCGATACCAGTTCCCGCGCCAGGTTCATGTTGAGTGGGGGGAGGGCGACGGCACTGTCGTCGATCACCTCCACCGCTGTTCCCCCCTGGCCGAACATGATCACCGGACCAAAAATGGGATCAGTCGCCATCCCCATCAACAGTTCATGGGCCCCGGGGCGAATCGCCATTTCCTGCACCGAAAACCCTTGCAGGCGGGCTTGAGGCATCTTTTCCCGTATGTTCTTCAACATGAGTTCGGCAGCCGATTGCACAAACTGAGGGGAATCCAAAAACAGATCAACCCCACCCATATCGCTTTTATGTGTAATATCGTCGGATAATATTTTCAGTGCCACGGGAAATTTCATCTCCCGGGAAATGGCACAGGCATCTTCCGGTGTCTTGGCGATGTGAGTCGTCACCGTCGGGATGCCATAGGCGGACAAAACCGCTTTGGATTCCGCCTCGGTCATCATGACGCGATCCGACGCCAGATTGTTTTCGATTACCAGACGAGCGGTCGCCGTGGCTGGATGAAAATCGTCCAAAACCGACGGCGGCGTTTCCATGAGCATTTTCTGATTACGATCGTAACGCACCATGTGCATAAAGGCCGTCACCGCCCTCTCCGGCGATTCATGCGTGGGAATATTGGCCTGATGGAACGCATGCCGGGCATCGACGACCCCATCACCACCCACCCAGCAAGTCAAAATATTGGTATTGAACTGTTTGGCGGCGGCAATGGTCGCCATGGCCGCCTCGGTACTGTCGGCGGTGGCGATCGGGGAATGAATGATCAGTAGCGCATCGACATCATCACTGGATGCCATGATGGAAACCACCTGACCATAACGCTCCCCGGAGGCATCACCGATGATATCCACCGGGTTGGAGCGCGACCAGGTCGGGGGTAAAATGGCATCCAGCTTGCCAATCGTATCCTCGGTCAAATGGGCCAGATTGCCCCCTTTTTCCACCAGGCTGTCCACCGCCATGACCCCGAGCCCACCACCATTGGTGATGATCCCAAGCCGTTCCCCTTTCATGGGTTGCGACCGGGCCAGGGTTTCCACGGCAGCAAACAATTCGCCGATGTCATACACCCGCAACATACCGGCGCGCCGGATGGCGGTGTCAAAAACCTTGTCGGATCCGGCCAAAGCGCCGCTGTGCGAAGCAGCCGCCTGCAACCCTTCCAGAACCCGACCCGATTTGATGACCAGAATCGGTTTGTTGCGTGCCGCTGCCCGGGCTGCCGACATGAAATCGCGCCGCTCATGGATCGATTCGATGTAAAGCAAAATGGCTCGGGTTTTCGGATCCATCCCCAGGTAGTCGATGACATCACCAAAATCGAGGTCCAGGGCGTCTCCCAAAGAAATAAAGTGTGAAAAACCAATATGCTGACTGTTGGCCCAATCCAACACCGAGGTCCCCAATGCCCCCGATTGCGAGACAAAGGCAATATGACCCGGGATGGCCTGAACATGCGAAAAGCTGGCATTCAAACCGATATTGGGAACCAACAATCCCAGACAGTTGGGACCCAGCAGACGCATTCCCGCTTCACGGGCCATATGGACCACCTGATCGCGCAAGTTGGTGCCATTTTTCCCTTCATGCATTTGCAATCCGGCTGTGATGACGATGGCGGCCCGGGTACCACGATGGATCAACTGTTCGATCAACTTGGGAACCGTGGCGGGAGGGGTGCAGATCACCGCCAGATCGGGGACTTTGGGCAGATCATTCACCGAGGGATAGGCCAGCACCCCTCCGACCGATTCGCGCTTGGGATTGACCGGCATGATGGGTCCGGAAAATCCCCCCTGGAGCAAATTGCGACATATCAAATGGCCGATGGAACCACGGCGGTTCGAGGCTCCCAGCACCGCCACCGACGAAGGGTTGAACATGTATTTCAAATTTTTGATGGTCATGATTTTTCCCTGTGCGCGCAGATGGTTGTATTCATGATGCAAAAAACCAACCTGCCCTATGTCTGGGTGGCGGAAGACATGGATTCATTCTGTCCTTTGGCCTTCAGCCGCCATCCGTCTTCCCGAGTATGGACCCAAAATTCCATACGACCACCGGCGTCGCGGTAGCGTCGATAACGCCCGCGGCTGGTTTGGAGCCCTTCGGGGGTGTGATCGACGACAAAATCGAGGGTCTGGTCAAAATCGGCAAACCGGTCTTCGAATCGACCATGGGCGAGAATCAAAACGCTGGCTCCGTTCACATCGCTGGGTTCGGTACAGAGGATGATCGGATGCCGAGGACTGTCGGCACCGCGACAGGCTCCATGTGGCAAAAAAGAATCGCTCTCCATGGTCCACAGCATGGTGTCCAGCCGACGGGCGTGTTCCATATCCGCCACCACGACGCAGGCCTTGAGATTCCGATCGTAGACCCGACTCAGAAGCCCGAATAAAATCCGCTCCAAAGGACCTTGGTTCCACTGGTAAAATCGGACCAATGGCGGGTCTGACTCCAATCGGCTCACCTTACTGCAGCTCCTTTTCCGCAAAACGGCACAGCAACCGGACACCTACACCGGTCGCTCCCTTGGGCTGGACCGGTTTCTTGCCGCTCATATCCCAGGCGGTTCCTGCAATGTCGATGTGCGCCCAGGGGATCGATTTCTCCACAAACCTGGAGAGAAAACAGCCTCCGGTGATGGCTCCGGCATCGCGACCGCCAACGTTTTTCATATCGGCAACCGGGGATTTGAGCAAATCCTGATAGCCGGCCAACAACGGCAGCGGCCATAACAGTTCTCCCACCCGCTTGCCGGCACGGGCCAGGCGACGTAAAAGTTTCTTGTCGTATCCCATGAGGCCGCTGGCTTCCTGTCCCAGGGCGACGACACAGGCCCCGGTCAGAGTGGCCAAATCGACGATCATGTCGGGTTTGTAGGTCTGGGCATGGTGGAGGGCGTCGGCCAGGATCAAACGGCCTTCCGCATCGGTGTTAATCACTTCGACCCACTGGCCGCTGGCGGTTTCGATGACATCCCCCGGGCGTTGGGCCGTCCCCGAGGGGAGATTCTCGGCGCTGGGAACCAGACCGACAACGTTGACCTCCAATTGCATCGACGCGATGGCCTGCATGAACCCGAGAACCGCGGCTCCACCGGCCATATCGAATTTCATTTCCTCCATCTTGGCACCGGGTTTCAGTGAGATGCCGCCGGAATCAAAGGTAATCGCCTTGCCGACCACCGCCAGCAGGGGGCGATCCCCTCCTTGGCGATATTCCATGATGATCAACCTGGGGGGATGCATACTCCCCTGCCCGACCGCCAAAATGCCATTCATCCGATTATTTTTCAGAATCTTTTCATCCCATACCGTCACCTGAATGGGGAAGGATTCGGCTATCTTCCGCGCCTGCTCGGCCATTCCCTCCGGGGTCAGAAGATTGCCGGGCAGATTGCCCAGATCCCGCGCCAGACACTGCCCATCACATATGGCTTGCCATCGCGCCAGTTTTTTGTGCAACTGTTCCTTTTTTTGGCTCGGCACGGCCAGTTCCAAAGTGACGGCAACCGCCTCATCGGGATTTTCTTCCCGGTTTTTGGACTTGAAGCGATCAAACCGATAACTTCCCAGCCAAGCCCCCTGCGCCAAATGTCGGACCGAAGCACCACGGGAAATACCGTTGTGACGGTTCAATGGAATCAGGCAACCCAAACGGGCGATGCCGTGGTCCCGGGCGATCTTGACCAGGCGAGCACCTGTATTTTCCAAAGTTTGCAAAGTGATGGATGATTCCTTGCCCAGACCCATGAGTAACACTCCGGAGGGCCCCACTCCCGCGGTCCGATTCAGCGGGAGAACCATGAATTCCCCCTCTTTGCCCTTGAACCACCCCGACGCAAGAACCTCGTCGATATCCTTGGACCACTCCTTGCAGGAGGTTTCAACAATTTTTTGCGGCTGGCCGCCATCATAGACTCCAATTGCCACGGCATCGCATGGCCAGGATTCGACCACTTCGGCATAAAGCTCCACGATCATATGCTCATTGGTCATAGTCATCTATCCTTTATTTCCCTGAGGGGTTCGCTTTTCCAGGTATTACGTTGGAAAAGATGGTAGGCTACGACATCATGATCAGGCTCAACAGATACCTATTCACTGAATGCGCCATCTCCTCGGCTCTGGTGCTCTTTGTCCTGACCTTCCTGATCATGCTGCCAAAAATTCTCAATCTGGTCGATCTCTGGGTCAACAAGGGGGTGGATATCAGCGTCTTGGGAAACATGATCCTATGGCTCAGTCCCCAGTTTGTTGTCTCGGTTGTCCCCATGGCCCTCTTGATGGGAATTCTACTGGCCCTGGGTCGTCTGTCCCAGGATAGCGAAATCGTCGTCCTCAAAGCCAGTGGGGTGAGTCTCTACCAGATCCTCTTCCCCATTGCAATATTGGTCAGCTTGTTCACCTTCCTGACCGTGCTGCTGAACATGACCCTGGTTCCCGACAGTTTTCATCGCTTTTCCATCCTGCGCAATGCCTTGCTCTCCTCCACCACTCTGGCCCTGAAACCGCAAACATTCAACCAGACCATCCCCGGTCTGACCATATATATCCACGAAAAATCGGACAACGGCTCGGTGCTCTACGGCCTGTTGATACACGACGAACGTAAACCAGATGCCACTGTGACCCTCACCGCCCGCAGTGGACAACTCCAGTTTAGCGGCGAAGATGACTCCATTCTTACCCTCAACGAGGGCAGTCGTCATGAAAAACTCCCCGGCGGACGCTACCGCCATCTGCGCTTTGCCAACTATAATCTCGACCTGGGGGTATCTCTTGGATTGAAATCGGAGCAGCACAAGGCAGGACAAAGAGAAATGGAAATCATCGGCCTGCTGAACTCCATCCGTCACGACCCCACCGAGGAATCCTCGAAAAGCATCGCCGAACTCCATCGACGCCTCGCCTTTCCCGTCGCTGGTATGATCCTG
Source organism: Magnetococcales bacterium (assembly GCA_015232645.1). Taxonomy (GTDB): domain Bacteria; phylum Pseudomonadota; class Magnetococcia; order Magnetococcales; family UBA8363; genus UBA8363. Next base: position 7,734 of record JADFZF010000119.1, read on the forward strand.
GGACTGTTCTCTGTCTCCCTGGGGTTGCAGCAA
>JADFZF010000011.1 GCA_015232645.1 Magnetococcales bacterium
TGCAATACGCCGCTGTTGCGGCCACTGGCATGGGCACCTGCAAAACTCTCCTTCTCGATCACCATTGAGGGTTGGGGTACTTCGTTGGACCTTCCTGAGGACAAGATCATCAAACTGTATGAAGATCACGGCACTTCCGAACAGTTTCACAGTGAGTTCAAGACCGACCTGGATATGGAGAGGCTTCCATCAAGTAAGTTTGAAACCAATGCCCTGATTATGGCAATGGCTGCTTTTTCCTATAATATCCTGCGTTTGATTGGCCAACTAGGGTTGGTTGGCAAGGATGGCCCGGTGCGCCATTCAGCCAAACGTCGTCGAATCAGGACAGTCATCCAGGAATTGATTGACACAGCCGCTCGTCTGGTCAAAAGCGGTCGGCGTTTGAAATTACGGTTTGGGTGCGTTTGTCCGGCGTTTCCGGTGTTTGATCGGCTGTACGGCAGTTTTGCTTACGGCTGATTGCCCAAAAGGCATTTTGAAAGGGTAAATGTCTCGTCCGTAGAACGAGGTTCGGGAGAGCTTTCCCACGGAATGCCGCGTAAAACATATTTAATCATTTTATTGGTTTTTCAAATTGTTTTTAATGGACCAGTCGGAAAAAATACTGCTCGTCAACGGTTGATTGACATGCCTCCTCGCGCGGTTCGGGCAATTTGAGGGTAGTTCGCGAGAGAAATCACGGATCCAGGGATCCTTCAAACATCTCCCAATACAACGCCATTGCGCCCATGTTGTTTCACCTGATAAAGGGCATTATCGGCAGACTTGACCAACTGCTCCAGGCTACGTCCATGAATAAAGTTGGAAATACCTATACTGATGGTGACTTGCAATCCATCGACGTTCATGCGGGCCACTTTCTGACGCAGACGCTCCGCTGCCTCAAACACCTGCTGGGCCTGGGTATTGGGCAATATCACCGCAAATTCCTCGCCGCCATATCGACAGCAATAATCAACGGAACGAAAGTGATCTCTCATGGTCTTGGCAAGGCTGACCAATACCCGATCACCTTGATCATGTCCATATTCATCGTTAAACCGTTTAAAATGATCGACATCGATGAGCATGAAGCCAAAGCTGTTCTTGTATCGGGTGGCCCGGTTGTATTCGTTCTGTAACAATTCATCCATGCGTCTACGGTTAAACAGATTGGTCAGTGGATCGGTATAGGAAAGGTTACGCAATTTGTCTTCCAATTCCTTTTCCGCAGTCACATCCCGCAGCAATGCCATGGTACCGATCAATCCACCCTGGATGTTGTGAATACTGGCGACCTGGATATTGAGAATCTTTTCGTTATAGACTACGGTGGACGGAGTGTCGATACCGGCAAGTCGTGTCGAGGATGACAGAAATTCGGGATCATCCAACAGATTCAGGAATCCCCCGTCGACAATCTGTTGCCGCGATTTTCCAAGCAGAGCCTCTGCGGAAGGGTTGACCAGGGCAACGGCCCCTGAGGCATCGGTGGATACAATCCCCTCCTGAGCTCCCAGCAAAATGGTATTCAACTTGTCACGTTCCTGCTCAAGGCTCATATGGGCATTTTTCAGTTGCTGGCACATCTGATTAAAAACACGCGCCATATCGCCCAATTCATCGCCACCCATTTCGGGAACCCGGTGATCCAGATCGCCAAGGGCCATGCGCTCCATGGCGATCGAAATACGGGAAACGGGATAGACCACGGAATGTCGCACATACAGAATCAGCAGGGTCAACGCCAGGCTCAACACGACGACAATGACCGACCCCTTCACGACCAGCCGGTTCATCTTCTCCATTTCCCGGGTGATGTTCCAATAAATCTCAAAAGCCCCGTTGAAACGACCCTCGATCATGATGGGAACATAAGTTTCCACAACATCGGTATCAAAATGTTCTCCCTCGCGGGAAGTCTCATAACCGGTGACAGCTTCAGAATAACTCTGCCCTTTGGCAACCGTGGAGAAGAAAAAGGATTCATCGCTGATACGACCAACCTCTTGAGTGACGGTCGAAAAAAGAATTTTTCCTTGGGCATCGTAAAGCCGACACTTCACCAAACCGATATCTTTCGATATCTTGAGAATCTCTTCGCGAAGCTCCTCCGAAATCACCATGGGCTGGGACGGATCCTTCATTTCAGGTACCATCCGCTTCAAGTGGGTAGCAATTCGCGTCGAAGTCTGTTCCGCTTGATGAATCAATAACATAGTAAAATCATTAAAAGATACAAACAAGGTGTATGCCGGAACCATAACGGTCACAATCAAGGACATAATAAAACTATAGCGCAGAAATTTATACTTAATCATCTTCATCCAAGTTATGTAGGCCATTTGATTCCCAGGCCGTTTTACTACATCTTCAGATTGGAAACAACAATTAAAATAACTCCAATTTATAGGTTGAATATTTTATGAAGGTGCTTCTGTCACATTCGGGGGACAATAATGACGCAAACGATGGATTTTTTGATTGTCGGCACCGGAATCATCGGTATCAACCTGGCTTTGGAATTGCGCCGCCGTTATCCACGAGCTTCAATACGGCTGATCGAGAAGGAGAGTTTTGCAGGTGCCCATGCCAGTGGCCGCAACAGCGGCGTATTGCATGCCGGCTTATATTATCCTGCCGATTCCTTGAAAGCCCGGTTTGCACGCGACGGCAACCACATCATGACGCTCTATTGTCAGGAGCGTGGACTTAGGATCAACCGTTGTGGGAAACTGGTGGTGGCAGTGGATGAAAAAGACCTGGAAGGACTGAAGGTACTGCAATCTCGGGCACAGGCCAACGGGGTGGAACTCGAACTGTTGAATCCGATCACGGCCCAAACCCGCTACCCGGAACTCAAAAAACCTTTGGCCGTTCTGTATTCCCCGACGACGGCAACAGTCGATCCCAGGGAGGTTTTATCCAGTCTGATCCAGGAGGCCGTCCACCTTGGTGTGGACATACGCTACCAGTGTCCCTATCTGGGTCGGAACAGAAACGGCATCCGGGTCGGCCAGGACCTGGTGGAGTGTGGATATTTCATCAATGCCGCCGGGCTCTATGCCGACCATATCGCCACCGATTTTGGTTTTGCCAAAGACGTGGCCATTGTACCATTCAAAGGACTTTATCTAAAATACTCGGGGAATGCAGATCCAATATCCACCAATATCTACCCGGTACCCGATCTTAACAATCCCTTTCTCGGAGTCCACTATACGGTGACGGTGGATGGAAAGCTCAAGATTGGCCCGACGGCTATTCCGGCATTCTGGCGCGAACACTATCATGGCATTTCCCGTTTCAAACCCCTGGAAATGGTCGATATCCTGTTCAGACAAGGAAAACTATTCAAAAATAACCATTTTGGCTTCCGCCGGCTGGCCTTTCAGGAAATGGCCAAAATGCACAAGGGAACCATGCTGCGCCTGGCCTCGCGACTGGCCCACCTTCCCGGACCCGTGGAAGCTTGGCAATGGGGACCGGCAGGGATTCGGGCACAACTGATCCGAAAATCGGATTGTTCCTTGATGATGGACTTTCACTTCGAAGGAGATAGCCATTCATTTCATGTCCTTAACGCCATTTCGCCCGGATTTACCTGTGCGCTTCCCTTTTCCCGATTTCTGTGTGATCGAATCACCAGCTTGATGACCTGAGTCCAGCATCGCAGATTGGCTTGAGTATTGCTTGCAGACGCTGGAACCACAGCCTGCGATCCGAATCTCTGACCGCTTGAACCCTGTGGAACCTGCCCACCGCGGCTGAATTACCCTGGCAGTGGAAACCGTCGCTATCTGCGGTGGCTCAATTTGGGGACCTGGACCATGAACACGAACGGGTTTTGCATTCGGGCGCTGATTGCATCAATTCTCCTGGGTCATGCCATGGTGACCAATGCCTGGGCCGAGCCGGTCCATCGAAAAGGCTGTGAGTTTCCCCTGTCAGGTGTCGAGGTCTGCTGGGAGGCGACTGCGGGATTGGGTACCAGTTATGCCCCCTTCGAAGAGCTACACGTTTTGCCTATCGCCCGTAAAATAGGCGGGGATGAAGAAATTCTCGAAGGTTATACCAGGGATGTATTCAAGCAATTATTGCCGGGAAACCTGGCAGAATATCTGGTCCCGGAATGGGTACCGGCGTACAATCTGGAGCAGGCCCTTGCCATGAGTCGGGAAGGAAAATGGCCGTCGGTGATGTGGATCTCACCAAGGGTTCTGAAAAACAGCAGTGCCGCGACTCCGGGTGTCGTCGATTGGGACGTTTATATCCTGGCTCGCGGTCAGTTGATCCGAAATCTGCGTATCCGGGTCTCCTCGGCCCCCAAACAGCATGATGACGCCGTTGATAAGGGGATGACCGCGGGCACACTCATGGCAGCCACCGGCTCGGCGCTCACCGGTGGCTTGGCTGCGGCCATCGCCTTTACCACGGTGGAAGTGGGCACCGCCAACTCCAAGCCTCCCGAGGCCGGAAAATCGCTGGAGTTGATGACGGAACTCGCGACAAGACAGCTTATGTTTCTGGCCCAGTACCCGATTGAGGCGTTAAACTATCCCGCGGCCCCGATGCCTCCCAAGGATACAACCCAGCCACCGGAACGTATCAATCGTTGGCTCAGGGAAGCCTTTGCCGCCAAATAAACCCGCAGGCCATCGCCTGCCTCGACGTGGCCCTTGGATCAGGATGGCTGTTTCATGTTCAAATCTTTAAAAAATCTGGTGTGGGCCTTTGATGCCGAATGGGTTCCCGATACCCGGGCCGGCCGACTCCTCTATGAGCTGCCGGAAGACAAAGACGATCGCGCCGTCATGGAGGAAATGTGGCAAAGGAACGGTGCCAACGAAGAGGACCCGACTCCCTATCTCAAAACGGTCATGTGCCGTCTGGTTTCCATTGCCGTGGTGCAGCGGCAGGTACAACGCGATAATCGTATCATGCTTCGCCTCTTGACACTTCCCAAGGGGGAAGGTTCCAACGAGGTCGATACCAGCGAACGACATATCATTGAAACGTTTCTTGGCGCTCTGGGAGACCGTCAACCCCAATTGGTTGGGTTCAACTCCTTGGCAGCCGACCTCCGAATCCTGGTCCAACGGGGCATTATTCATGGCTTGCATCTGCCAGGGTTTGCCCGTCGTCCCAACAAACCCTGGGAAGGGGTTGACTATTTTATCAAAGGAGGCGAATCCCATATCGACCTCAAAGATCACGCTGCCCCGGGATGGGGACCGGGGACCCCTTCCTTGCACGAACTTGCGGTCCAGTCGGGCATTCCGGGAAAAATGGAAACCCGGGGTGATGAAGTACCGCAATTATGGCTCGAAGGACGGTTGGCCGATATCATCGCCTATAACGAATTCGATGCCCTGACCACTTACCTAGTCTGGCTGCGCATGGCACATTTTATCGGGTTGTTTTCCCCCACCCAGTACGAACAGGAACAAAAACTGGTGCGCGAATTGATACACGAGAACGCCTCTGCCAAGCCTCATCTGCTTAAATTCCTGGCGAAATGGGATCAACTGGCTGGGGGGTGATGGTTGTCACCCAAGCATCAAGTGAAAAAATGAGTGGCTAACACGTTGACGGCGGTCGCGGAAATGGTTATTTCTTTCCCATGATGAATGACGAACTTGCAAAGGAAAAGGCTCAGGTGGTACGCCGCCTTCTGCAACATGAAGGCCGGGTCATGCTATGCCTTGATGCCACCTGCCAAGGAGTGGAGGTCCCGCGGCGGTTTTCATCCGATCCTGGACTGATGTTGGTCATCAACGTCAACATGCCACAGCCCATCGAAATTGGTCCCGCGGCCATTGAATCGGAACTGCGCTTCGGTGGCATGCCCCACTATTGCATCATTCCGTATCATGCCCTCTGGAGTGCTTTCAACCCCGATTCAGGCCATGGCGTTTTATGGCAGGAGTCCATCCCTCACATCATTCGTCAACATCACGGGGCCTATCCGACAGGTCCACTCAAGCCCCTGCCCGATGACGACAATTGGCCCGAAACCGGAAAAGAGCAGGAAGCGGTTGCTGCTCAGCCAGACGAGCGTTCGGGTGTTCCAACCTTGAAGGTCATCGAAGGCAATGGCGACCCTCAACCGCCCGAACACACCCCTGGACGTTCCCGCCCCAAACTCAGGGTGGTCAAATAATTCACAGGCGGTACGCCCGCGTCCGGTTCGGACGTCACCGAACCCATTGGGATGGACCACGTCGCATGCAAGGTTCGGAGGGCTGGCCAAAGGTTTGAACCTACCACACCATTTCCACAAGAAATGAATAAACTCCCGTCTGGCGTTACTCGTGCCCCGGTCCATATAAAATAAATTTCATATTCAACCCATGGATGCCGTTCACTCCCTGCCGTTAAACCTATTGTGAATGGGTCGGCAAGGTCGTCGTTAACATTTCCTGATTTCGATGCGGCAGGGGGCAACCCTGACTTCCATACAATACCGGGTCATCGGCTCGCGTCCGCGATAGAAAAATATCGGGACCGATCACATTGACCTTAGACAATGGCTCTTCCGACCGGGGCAACGCGATCATGGCCAAGGACAAAAGTAAGCAAACATTTTTTTGTGAAGCTTGTGGCGCTCAATCGGTCCGTTGGGAAGGACGATGCAATACCTGTGGTGCCTGGAACACCATCAAGGAATTTCGTACGGCAGCCAATGGTGCCGGGGTTCGGGGACGCTCGTCTGTGACGCCGGGAAAACCGCTGTTACTCTCCGAGGTGCGGTCGGATCGCTCCGCCCGACTGATCGGCAAAGGCTCGGAATTGAACCGGGTTTTGGGAGGAGGATTGACCCCAGGTTCAGTCATCCTGGTCGCCGGGGATCCCGGAATCGGCAAATCGACCTTGCTCATGGAAACCCTGGTCGGGTTTTCCCAATCTTGGCAAGTCCTTTACGTATCCGGTGAAGAATCGTTGGCACAGTTGCGCCAACGGGCCGACAGGTTGGGAGTGGTTGGTGACAAATTTCCAGTCATGATGGAAAATCGTCTGGAAATCATCCTCCAGGTGCTTGAGGAGTGGCAACCGGATATTCTGGTCGTGGATTCCATCCAAACCATGGCCAGTGAATCATCACCCTCAGCCGCCGGGACGGTCAATCAGGTTCGAGAATGCGCGGGACATTTGATTCAGTTGGCCAAGACCCACAACATGGCGACTTTTCTGGTGGGTCACGTCACCAAGGATGGTCAGATCGCCGGCCCGCGCGTGTTAGAGCACATGGTGGATACGGTTCTCTACTTCGAGGGAGAACGCGGCCATGATTACCGCATTTTGCGAGCGGTAAAAAACCGTTTCGGCTCAGCCAACGAAATTGGCGTTTTTGAGATGGGTCAAAATGGTTTACAGGAGGTACTCAACCCTTCGGAATTGTTTCTGTCGGAAAGGATTCGAGGGGCCACCGGATCAGTGGTTTTCCCAGGCATGGAGGGAACCCGTCCGGTGCTCGTCGAAATTCAGTCCCTGGTGGCGCCCAGCGTTTTTCCGCAGCCACGTCGCAACACTTTGGGATGGGATCCCAACCGCCTAGCCATGCTGACGGCAGTCATGGAGAAACGGTTGGGACTGGGATTTTATAATCATGATATTTTTCTCAACATCGCCGGGGGATTCCGGGTAACCGAGACGGCCGCGGACCTGGCCGTATCCGCCTCTCTTTTTGCCTCCCTGAAGAACCTGAGCCTGGACCCGAGCCTGGTCATTGTCGGAGAGATCGGCCTGGGAGGCGAAGTCCGGGCCGTCAGTCATGTGGCCACCCGCCTGCGTGAAGCGGCCAAACTAGGCTTCGATCGTGCACTACTCCCGGAAAAATCCATGAAACAGGTACTCGATGGCCCGAAAATGACCTTGACAGGGGTATCATCCATCGAAGAAATGATGAGACATTTACCTTAAGAAAGCATAAAACTCACCTTGATATGAAAAAAAGGATAGAAAACCATCGTTCATGGCCCGATCCACCCCACACTGGAACAGCAAAGTCTTCTTCAAGCACGACAACTGTCCAACTACCGTATTATCAGACATTCCAATCGCCATTGAGCAACACATTGCACAGCGGCCGTTGCATAGGGGTATTAAATATTTTATCCTGGGCATGCGACACAAGGAGGGTGAACTGCATCGAATGGGCTAGAGGGGGCGGTATCCGAAAGTGAGTATACTGGATTATGTATTCATCACTGTAATGATGTTTTCTGCGCTATGGGCGACGCTACGTGGCTTTTTTCGTGAACTGGTCGCATTGCTGGGATGGATCACGGCCATTCTTGCAACATCGGGGCTTTCCAGTCATCTTGAGGTTCGACTGCTGCCATGGATCAAAAGTCCCCGGGCGGCTAACTATCTGGCGGCGGCGGCCGTGTTCGTTGGCATTCTTCTGGTGTTTGCGGTATTGGGGCGGGTCATTAAAGGATGGGTCGCCAGCAAGGGTTTTTCACTGGGAGATCGGCTGGCGGGACTGGTTTTTGGTGTCCTTCGCGCCGGACTGATCCTGATCCTGGCCATCGCCGTTCACCTCTCCCTGGATGAACCCGCTTCCCGATGGACAGAAAATTCAATATTGTACGCCTATGGCAAGCAGGGGATCCTGGCCGCTTCGGAGCGTCTTCCGGAAAACCCCCCGCTGGTGTCCAGGTTGCGTAGGATGGGCTTGAACAACAAATGACAATTGTAAACCTGAGATCGTCAATTCACGGCTGATGCCGTTAAGAGGCGGTCGTTCTTTTTTGGATTATGCCCTTGATTTCTGTAGATGACGACCGTTTTCATGATGAGTGTGGCGTCTTCGGTGTGTTCAATCATCCCGAGGCGGCCAATCTCGTTTACCTGGGGCTCTACGCCCTGCAGCACCGCGGACAGGAATCTGCAGGCATCGTCTCGGTCGAGGACCGGATTCTTCATACCAGCCGGGGACGCGGTCTGGTCGCCGACGTTTTCAAAAAAAACGACCTGGAACGCCTCAAGGGCCGACATGCCATCGGCCATGTGCGTTATTCAACCTCCGGCGGAAGCTGCAGCTCCCGCAATCAGCAACCTCTGGTCGTGGACACATATCAGGGTGGGATTGCCGTGGCTCATAATGGCAACCTGGTGGATGCGGTTGACCAACGAAAAACCTTGGAAAAGCGTGGTTCCATCTTTCAATCAACCATGGATACCGAGGTGATTGTCCATTTGGCGGCCCTGTCACAGCGGGCCGATTTCTATGATCGCATGGTGGATGCCCTCTCCCAGGTTCAGGGGGCGTATGCCCTGCTGGCGATGGATGCCCAATGCATCCTTGGGGTTCGTGACCCCTATGGACTGAGGCCCCTGGTTCTGGGAAAGGTGGGTGAAAACAGCTGGGTCTTATCCTCGGAGACCTGCGCTCTGGACTTGATTGAGGCTGAATTCGTACGCAATATCGAGCCAGGCGAGATGTTGGTGATTACCCACGACGGTTTACGATCCCTGAACCCCTTTCCGCCCAAGGTGCGACGATTCTGCATCTTCGAATACATTTATTTTGCCCGTCCAGATTCCACGCTGGATGGGGTTAACATCTACGAATCACGCAAAAAAATTGGGGTCAGCTTGGCCAAGGAAAATCCGGTGACTGCCGACGTGGTGGTTCCGGTTCCCGATTCGGGGGTTCCATCTGCACTGGGGTATGCCCAGGAGACCGGTTTGCCGTTCGAGCTGGGAATCATACGCAACCATTATGTGGGACGGACCTTTATTGAGCCCCAGCAGCAAATCCGTCATTTTGGTGTCAAGATCAAATTGAATGCCAACAGGGAAGTGTTTAAAGGAAAACGGGTCGTGCTGGTGGATGATTCCATCGTTCGCGGCACGACAAGCAAAAAAATCGTCAACATGGTGCGTGCTGCAGGGGCCCGCGAAATTCACATGCGTATTTCTTCCCCCCCCACGACACATCCCTGCTTCTACGGTATCGACACTCCAACCCGTCATGAGTTGCTGGCGGCACATCAATCTCTCGAAGACATGCGCAAGTTCATTGCCGCGGATTCTCTGGCTTTCGTCTCACTCGAGGGGTTGTACAAGGCGATTGGTGGTCAAGGGCGCGGGTATTGTGATGCCTGCTTCTCCGGCTCGTATCCCATCGAATCCCCAGAATCCTTACAAAATTTACAACTGTCGTTGTTGGATGGGCTGGAATAAGCGCGGACGCGAGCAGGTCGGGACACCGTGGCATCGCCCCGCAGGGGTGGAAAGCTGACGGGGATACCTTGTCCGTTGGAGTACGGATTGTAGGAACCGAATTTGGGACAAACAGCCGCACCTCCTGTCCCTTGGGCCAGTTGGTTTCGTCTACGGCTGCTCGTCCCGGGAACGGATTTTCTTGAAGAGGCCTTGAATTAGGGATTATCCTGAACCTTGGCTCGAATTTGGGCCTGGATCCTGCGCATGGTCCGGCTGAGGCCTGCTGAGGACTCGCTGATGAGAAAGTTATCCAGACCACCGGCTTGGTCCAGGGTTCGAATCATGCTTGCTGGCATAGACAAACGGAGGCTTTTCCCAAGTGCAACACTGAAAACCGCTTTTTTTTGCATGTTGGGGAGCCATTTTCTCCGCGATTTCCGGTTGGAATGGGAGACCTTGTTACCGGTTTGCGGGGCCTTGCCTCCGAGGACGTGTTTTCTGGCCACGGCGCTTTCCTCTTGCTGTTAATGTAAATATACCTGGAAGAAATGGGGAAAAGATGCTACTATACTACCCTCGGCAGTTTGGCGCAAGTCCTGATGCACACTCAAGGGCCTCTCTTCAAAATTTTTACCATGATTGCCGGGCAATCATCCAATATCATGACATGAAAAATGGTTCGGGGTTGCGAGAAGGGGATATGTCAAATCTGGACTTGAATAAGAACATGGCGGACCTGATCCGTGAAAACCCTGAATTGGCGAGAATATTGCGAAATCGGGGCATCGATTGTGGTTCCTGTCTGGCGTCCCAGGTCGATACCCTGGCGGATGTCGTACGCACCTACAACGTCAATCTTCCGGAACTCCTGGCCGAATTGGAGAGGGAACGCCGCTGACAAGGTTACGAAAGCACGACAGCAACATCAGACTTGCCTCGATCCTCTCGGACAAGTCGGTGGGAACCTTGTCCGCCTGGACAAAAAACTGAGGCAACCCAGTTACCAAAGTCATGGCGATAAACGGCAAAGTTTGTCGGTGACTAATGACCTGGGACCGATTATTGTAAGGGTCCAGCATGGATCCATGCCGATTTCGCCGACCGTGGCGAAATCAAAATCGAGATGAATCGGACGAAACAATACCTTCTTTTGCGGGAGGCCTTTATCGACCGGTGCGGTGTGACTATCTGTCGGGAGTGGTTTCCAACGGCCACGGTTTACAAAGTTTGCAGAGGTCAGGTTCCGATTCCGTTCCTGCCGTCCCAGTTTTGTGCCCAACCCCGCGGTGCCGTATCCAAAGGGCCTCGGGCCGGACATATGGCCGCTTGGTGGATTCGAGGGCATCCCGGGGCCAATATCGTTCCTGCTGGGATCTGAATCGTGGACCTGTGCCAGAGGAATATCATTGTGTTGGATCGGCCAGGATTGACGGAATCTGACATGAACAACGTGGATCTTTTCTGGATGAAGTGTTTCAATTTTGGTCTGACGCATCGTATGGTATCACGCTTGGCTGGGATAAGCGTGGCCGTTCTACTGGCTCTTGGGGCATGTGTCGGGGCGCCGCCAGCGGCCTATTCCGTAGCCGCGGGGGAACCTGGAGCGGTGCTTCTCGCCCAAGACAACCCGGATGACGGCGGAACCTACGATATTCAAGACGAACTTCCCCTTGACGACTCCCAGGATGACATTTTCCTGGATGAACCATTGGGCAATCCGTTACCCGATGCTCAGGGCGACAATACCACTTCCGTGGACGGTGACCCTTTTGCGAACCTGGATAAAAATACCGACACCACCTATTTTTACATCCTGGGCCAACTCTACCTGCGGGAGAACAAATGGCAGCTTGCGGAAAAGGCATTTGTCCGGGTGGCGGAATCGGATCCCGAATCGGTGGAAGCCAGTCTCATCGTTGCCCATCTGGCCACCCAGAGAGGCGATCTGGACCGGGCCATCCGCTACACCGACGAAGTCGTCAAACGTTCCCCCGAACATCGCAAAGCCCGGTTTTTGTTGGCGGGTCTGTTGACTGCTCGCAAGGAGTACGAAAAGGCGACAGAACATTATGAAATCCTGCTGAAAGACGATCCCGGGCATCAGTCAGCGCGGCAGTTGTTGGCGCAGCTTTACGGCAAGCTCAAAAAAATCGACAAGGCCAAGGATGTGCTCGCCCCGCTGCTCAAAGACAAGGAGAATTCCTGGAAGGCCTATTTGGCGCTTGGACGGGCCTATGTCAATGCCCCTGACATGGAACAGGCCCTCAAGGCATTTCAGTCGGCTCGCATCGCCGATCCGGATGAGATTGAACCCGTCCTTGCAGTGGGGGCAACCCTTCAGGAAATGAAACGCCCCGAAGAGGCGGAAAAACTGTATCGACAATTTCTGGAGAACCATCCCGACAACAAGGCGATTCACGGTCGTTTGGGCCGCCTTCTTCTCAAACGCAATGACCGGGTTGGCGCCCTGGAGGAATTCAGGGCCATCACCAAGTTGGCCCCGGACAGTCTGCAGGCCCGACTGACGACCGGGCTGCTCCTCGTCAGTGAAAAAAAATATGAAGATGCCATCGCCGAACTGCGTTTGGTTGAGGCCACGCAACCGGACAACAGTACGGTCTTATACTACCTGGGACAGGCCTTGGAAGCCACCAACCGCGATGATGAGGCGGCCACAACCTACGACAAGATCAAAAAAGGGGACCCCTTCTTCGCTGAGGCACAACTGCGTCTGGCATTCCTGAACGTATCTAGGGGCAATCTGGATGACGGAATCAAACGCATTCAGGAGTTGTTGCGTGATGACGCAAAAAATGCTGACTTGTATGGTGCCCTCAGCATCCTTCAACTTCAAGCCAACCGATTCGAAGAAGTCGTGAAAACCTGTAACGACGGGTTGACGCTGGATTCAAACCACGACCGCCTCCTCTTCAACCGGGCCATGGCTTATGATAAATTGAAACGTTGGCCTGATGCCGAAAAAGATCTCAAATCTTATGTCGAACGTAACCCCGACGATGCCCATGGGTTGAATTATCTGGGCTACAGTTGGGCCGACCGGGGCGAAAATCTCGCAGAAGCCTATAAATTGATCCAAAAAGCGGCCCAGTTGGCCCCGGGAGACGGATTTATTTCCGATAGTCTGGGCTGGGTGTTGTTCCGCATGAACCGGTTGGAAGAAGCCTTGATAAAAATGCGAGAAGCGGTACATCTGGAATCGGAAGATCCTACGATTCGTGAACATTTAGGCGATGTGCTGTATGCCATGGGCAAAAAAGAAGAAGCCATGGATGTCTGGAAAAAGGCTTTGGCCCTGGATAAAAATAATGGGGAACTACAAAAAAAGATCAATCTGCATGAATCAAAAAAATAACATGACTAAAAACGACTACCGCCTACAGTGTTCATTTTCCAAAGGGATCCTGTTTTTAGCTGCCGTATTGGGGATGGCGGGCTGTGCCAGCGGACCCTCAATGGAAAGCAGGTCGTCGCTAACCGCCCCTTCACGCCAATATGACCGCAGGGTCGTGCTGCTGACCTTCCGCCAGGACCAGGAAAGGCGACGACTTCTGCCTGGCCGATGGCGGGTCGATGGCACCATGGAGACGGTGCTGAAAGATGATGTCAGACGCCATCGCATGGAACTCATCAGCAAAAAAAATCAACATGTGACGATGCGGGTTTTCGGTCCCTTTAAAAACGTCGTATTGGAACTAACCATGATCCCGGAGTGGTTGCGTCTCGTCAACGCCAGTGAACGGGTAACGTTGGAAGTGGCCGCTGACAGCAAAGGGATGGCCGCATTGACTGGACTGGCTTTCAATCCTGCCTGGTTATATCCAGCCCTTGTCGGATGTGTGGGCGACCTTGGTGATGGTGCCGTCCTGAACGGGGCGACTCTTGAAGGAGAGAACCGGTCGGGGGAACACGTTACGGTGGACGCCGCCAACGGATTGATCAAAAGCCGTATTCGCCATGGCACGGATGGTCGACGATTCTCGGTAAATTATGGCTGGCCTGAAAAGGCCGGCAGCATAACGACTGGGCTTGTCATGCCACAACAGGTGGAGATCACCCTGGATGACGGCTCCAAACTGTCTTTGACGTTCAATCAATGGAAATTTTCATCAGGTCTGCAGGAGCGTGCCTCTGCCCCCGATTCTGGAGCGGCTTTTCCCGTACTCTACCCTGAAATCGGCGATGGACCACCCCAGTGAACCTCCGTTTTTCCGCCCCCGCCAAGATCAACCTTTACCTCAGGGTCGTTGGCCGCCGGGTAGATGGTTACCATTTGCTCGATAGCGCCATGGCCTTCTTTCCCTGGTTTGATCGGCTGGAAGTGATGGATGAAGGCGATGAAATTACGTTGCAATGCCGACCGCAAGTCACTTCAGCCATGGAAGAAAACTTGGCTTGGCGAGCCGCTTCTTTATTACGCCAACGGGGACGTATCAACCGTGGGGTCCAATTACACCTGTTCAAAGAGATCCCCCATGGTGCTGGCCTGGGTGGTGGCTCCTCGGATGCGGCGTTGGTGTTATTGGCCTTGAATCGCCTCTGGGGTCTTGACTGGCCACTCGATCAACTTTGTGAAGTGGGATTGGAACTGGGAGCCGATATCCCCTTTTTCCTCGGAGGTATGGCTGCGCATGTGTCGGGCATCGGCGAACAATTGACCATGTTTCCTGACTGTCCCGAATTGGAATTGGTGGTTGTTTATCCGGGGATTCCTCTGGCTACCGCCTCGGTTTATCGAAATATCACAGAGACAATGGTTGATGAATTCAAAAAATCGTTGCCACCATCGGCCCAGGGCACAAAAAATAAATTAAATTTTCATAATGATTTACAACATATAGCCTGCCGACTGACTCCCGAAATAAACAGGGGGTGTGAATTTTTGCGGGCCTGCGGTGCCACAACAACCTTGATGTCAGGAAGTGGTTCGGCGGTATTTGGAATTTTTAATCACCAAACAACCGCCTTGTCGGCCTGTGAACATATCTCCAGAGTGGAACCCCACTGGCAAGTCAGGTATGGCCGCACCTTCAACGTACATCCCTTTGACCGCGAGTGGCGATTGGGTATAGAATAGCCTTCGTTTCTTCTTTTGGGCCGTCGCCAAGCGGTAAGGCACCGGATTTTGATTCCGGCATTCCTAGGTTCAAATCCTAGCGGCCCAGCCAATAAATCAAAGACTTACAATACAAGGGCGGGTGCCTGTATAGTTCAAAGTGGCCTGTGGGAATTATACTGTATAATATCTTTCTCCGACCTAGCCCTTGATTCGCTCTTGGATCGGGGCCACTTTCTCCAGGGTTCTGCGTTTGATGTAATGTTCGGTCGTTTGCATTGAGGCATGACCGGCAAGCTTCTGGGGGTCTATCCCCAGGCGTTTGGCGTCGTTCAGGGCTTTGGCGCGGATGTCGTGGAAATGGAAGTCTTCCACACCAGCCTTGAGTTTTGCGGTTCTGAACATCCCTTGGATGCCAGATCGGGTGTAAGGTTTCCCGCCTCTGCCGTGGAACTGAAGTGGACCCCGTCGTCAAGACAATTTTGAGGCACGGATAAGCTCTGAACCTGGTTGATTGTTGTTTCCGAGAATCTTGGATGCACTCCACCAGCTTGCGTCCCGGTTATCCACAAATCCACAGGCCACTGGAGCCTTTTGACTGAGTCGTCAAATGCTGCTGTTTGGAACGATCAGAAACAAACCTTCACGATCACCCTCCCCTTTCATCCTCTCCACGGCCAGTCGTTCGAACTGGTCCACCTGCGACAGAATTGGGGCGAGCACCGGGCCTATTATCAGGATGGAGATGGAAACCTGGCGTCCATTCCCGTTGGCTGGACGGACATTTACGCTCCTGATCCCTTTGTCGTCATGGCTCGGGGGCGCGCCCTTTTCCGGGCGTTCGACCTCGTTGAGCTTACCCGTTTCATCCGGGAGATGGAATCATGAATCGCCCTCCCGGAATCCCCATGCCCCCACACGACAAGTGTAAAGCAAAATACGCCGCCATTGTTAACCAAAATATGCCGCCCATGTTGGTATGGCCAGCAATGATGCGGGACTGTAGTGCTGGAATGGCTTGTGTTTCGGTCTTTGTGGGACGGAAATGTCTTGACATGGCCACCATGAGTGACAAAATAATATTTACACTCATTTCAGGAGGCGCTCATGTCCAAGTCCATCTGTCCCAAACTTCAAGCACTCAAGGAAAACGGAACCCTCAACCCCCATCCGGAGAAAGTGGCCGATACGCTGTTTCAGGAGGAGGATTTTTTCGACGCCCGGGATTTGCTGCAGGTGAAATACGAGATGCTGCGCCGTGTCCGGCAGGAAGGGTGGCCGGTGGCCCGGGCGGCGGAAACCTTCGGCTTTTCCCGACCTTCCTACTACAAGGCACAGGAGGCGTTCGACCAGGACGGCCTGGGTGGGCTGTTTCCGAAAAAGCGCGGCCCCAGAGAGGCGCACAAGATGACCGGCGAGATCGTAATGTTCGCCAACGATACACTCGGCATCGATCTCGGACTTTCCACAACCCTGTTGGCGCATCGCATCGAAAAACGTTTCGGAGTCTCCGTCCATCCCCGCAGCATCGAACGGGCCTTGAAACGCAGAGAAAAAAAAACCTCATGATTTCCGCCCTGGCGTCGTTGTCCAGCGGCGTCACCGAACGGTACGAATTCCTGCGGCGGGAAAGTCTCTCTTCCGGTTGGCCCACCGTCCGGGGCTGGGCCATGTTCGTCCGCCGCGGCCTGTTGGCCTGGAGCTTGGTTTGGAAGGATCCTCCGCAGTCTCAGCCGCCATCCCCCCCATCTCCCATGACGGTGGTGTGTCCTAAACATCTCGATCAGGCGCTCATCCGGATCATGGCCGGAATGGTGATGAATGCCCGACGGGAGGCGCGCCATGCTCTCTGAATCCCAGCAAAAGGTGACGGCGTCCCACCTGAAACGCAACGCCTACCTGTATATCCGCCAATCCACGATTCGGCAGGTTTTCGAGAACCAGGAGCCAATATGGTCTGCGGCAAAGGACTGTGGCGTTGGGGTGGCCCACGGACCGCGTCATCGTCATCGACAATGATCTGGGCGTTTCCGGCACCGAGAGCGACCGGGCCGGTTTCCATGAACTGGTCTCCGAGGTAGGCCTGGGCCGGGCCGGCATCGTCATGGGGCTGGAGGTGTCCCGGCTGGCGCGAAATTCGATGGACTGGCACCGACTGCTGGAGATCTGCGCGTTGAGTGAAACCTTGATCCTGGATGAGGACGGCATCTACGATCCGGGGCACTTCAACGACCGACTGCTGTTGGGCTTGAAGGGAACCATGAGCGAGGCGGAATTGCACGTCCTGCGCGCCAGGCTTCAAGGCGGCATTCTCAGCAAAGCCCGGCGTGGTGAATTGCGGATGCGGCTGCCGGTCGGTTTGCTATACAATGAGGCAGGAGAGGTGATCCTGGATCCCGACCGGCAGATTCAAAAAGCCATTCATCTGTTTTTCGAGACCTTTTCCCGCACCGGTTCCGCACATGCCGCAGTCAAATATTTCCGGGAACAGGGACTCAAGTTCCCCAGGCGCCCCCATCAGGGGCCCGGGAAAGGTGAACTCCTCTGGGGCGACCTTGGCCATGCCCGGACGTTGCAGGTATTGCACAACCCCCGGTATGCGGGGGCATTCGTCTTCGGTCGGACCAAAACCCGGTGTTACGAAGCTAACCGACCGACCACCCGCAAGGTGGCCCGGGATGAATGGCTGGTGGTTCTGCCGGACGTCCATCCGGGTTATATCCCGTGGGAGAGGTATGAAGCCAACCGCAAACAGTTGCTGGAAAATTGCCAAGCCCACGGGTCGGATCGACGCAGGAGTCCGCCGAGGGAAGGACCGGCGTTGCTCCAGGGGTTGGTCATTTTCGGAAAATGCGGCCAACGCGTGACCGTACGCTATGGCTATTCAGGCGGAAACCCGCGTCCTTTGTACGTTTGTCAGCGAAAGAGCATTGATCAGGCGATCCCCGTTTGTCAGCAAATCTCTGGGGAGGGCATCGATGCGGCGGTTGGCAGATTGCTGCTGGAAACGATGACCTCACAAAACCTGGAAGTGGCGCTGGCAGTGGAGGCGGAGTTGCAGTCCCGCATCCAGGAAGCGGATGCCCTGCGCCAACAGCAGGTTGACCGCGCCAAGTATGAAGCGGAGCTGGCGCGGCGCCGATATCTCCGGGTCGATCCGGACAATCGGTTGGTAGCGGATTCCCTGGAGGCGGACTGGAACGACAAGCTGCGCGCCCTGCAATCCGCGCAGGAAGAATGCGAACGCCAATGCCAAGCGGATCGTCTGGTGTTGGATCAGGCCGGAAGGGAAGAGATTCGCGTTTTGGCCAATGATTTTCCCCGGGTCTGGAACAGCCCGAAGACCGCTCACCGGGAACGCAAGCGCTTGATACGACTTTTGATCGAGGATGTCACGCTGACCCAGGAAAAGGAGGTTGCCGTTCAGATCCGCTTCCGGGGAGGGGCCATCAGATCGTTGACTCTGGCTCGGGCGAAAAACGCTTGGCAACTGCGCCAGACACCTCGGCAGGTGGTGGAGAAAATTGACCGCCTGCTGGATCATTATACCGATGGTCAGATTGCGGAAAAACTCAATGCTCTGGGACTTTGGTCCGGGAAAGGTGGGCAGTTCCACGGAAAGATCGTTTCCGGCCTGCGCAGAAGATATGGCCTGAAAAGCCGCTATGACCGATTGCGGGAAGCCGGCTTCTTGACCCAGGAAGAGATTGCCCGGGATTTGGGAATATGTGAGGAGAGAGTCAGAGTATGGCGGAATGATGGGCGATTACAGGCGCACGCCTACAACGACAAGAACGAATGTCTGTATGAACAGACAGGAGAAAACCCGCCGGAAAAGTATCTGTGGCAGAGGCTCCAGAAAGCCAAAGCCGCCCGATCTACGTTCAACCGGACCAATGAGGTGTAGTATGAAACAAAATCCTTGCTTTGGGGATAATAGGGTGACGTGCGCACAGGGATCATGCCCGATTCCCGGATTAAGGTTTTAGAGTCCTTAGCGATGAATTGTGGGCCGTTGCCCGAAATGATGCGCGGGCGAACGTCTGAATATTGCTCCTTGGCGCGCTGGATGGTGATCTCCACGTCATCCTCGGTCATGGACTCCCGTATCTCCCAATGAACGATGGTCCGACTGCACCCATCCAGAAGGCTGAATGAACCAAGCCGTCAACCATGATTTTGGTTGATTGTTCAATTCTGAAGTAGCGTAAATACACCGTCCCGGAGGATAGGATAGGGTCAACGAGACAGAAGACAAATTGGTGCATAGATGCAAGGTTTCGCCGGAGGCCAACGGCCAAGCCACATACAATGCCCCCGGGGGATGTACGGCGACGCGGGTCATGCCCGGTTGCAAATACTCCATGCGTGGCCAGATTTCCTTTTGTCGAAGATGGATCAGCTCTCTGTGTCGAGTGATCCAGTCTTGATGCCGCATCTCCAATAGTTCGGACCAATCGAGCTTGGAGAATAAAAAGGTTTCTTCCTGAGAGGGGTCGGCGAAAGTCGGTGGCGAATCAGAGGCGGAAAGACGGAAAAAATGCAAAAATTCCCTTTTCCGTCCTGAAACAACGGTCGACCTTAAACGCGACTCCAGATCGGAAAAGAAAAAAAATGGCTTAAGGCTACCCCATTCCTGTCCCATGAACAGCATGGGAATCCCGGGAGCAAGGAGAAACAGCGCCGTCAGGGCATGCAGAACTTCCGACCCCACCAGAGCGTGCAGACGTTCTCCCATGGGGCGATTACCGATCTGGTCATGATTTTGCAAAAACTGGATGAAACAATCGCCGGGCAGATGGGCGCTGGGTGATCCGCGATGGACTCCAAAATAGGAGGAAAATTCCCCCTGGTACGAAAATCCATCTTGCAGACATCGTCCCAGGTGATCGATGGGATCGGGGAAGTAATCCCGATAGTAGCCATCGCTTTCACCGGTAGCCAGGGCGTGGAGGCTGTGATGAAAATCATCGTTCCATTGCCCGCGACCGGCAGCGATGGTCGAATGTCTGACAGGTTCGAGGAATCGGCTGGCGTTGTCGCCGTTTTCCAACACCAGATGAATTGGACGATGCTGGCCTGGCCCCGACATGATGGCCTGATGCAATTCATTCAAAAAGTGGATCGGAGAATGATCGATCATCGTCTGTACCGCATCCAAACGCAGACCATCAAAATGGAACTCCTGTATCCAATAAAGGGCATTATCGATAAAAAACCGTCGGACCCATGGGCTGTCGGGGCCGTCGAAGTTGATGGCGGCTCCCCAGGGGGTGTGGCGCTGAGGATGAAAAAATTGCGGCGCGTACAGGTGCAGATAATTGCCCTCGGGGCCAAAATGATTGTACACCACATCCAAAAACACCATCATTCCTCGTAAATGGGCTTGAAGAACCAAATTTTTTAATGCATCGGGGTGGCCATAGCGGGCGCATGGGGCAAACAGAGAGACACCGTCGTAACCCCAGCCAAACCGTCCGGGAAAGTCGGCCAGAGGCATAATCTCCAAGGCGGTTATACCCAGATTGGCCAGATGATCGAGCCTTTCGGTGACGCCATCATAGGTTCCCTGGGGGCTGAAGGTTCCGACATGGATTTCATATAGGATCGCCTCACGCCAAGATCTTCCCGGCCAAGGGACGGCGCCCCAGGAGAAGGAGGTCGGATCAATCACCTGGCTGTCCTTATGGACGTTTTCAGGTTGGTACCGGGAGGCGGGATCGGGAACGCAGTATTTCTGATCGATCAGATAGTGATACCGGGTACCCTGGGGGGCCTGGGTTTCCAGGACAAACCAACCTTGGTCCCGTTGTCTCAAGGGCAACGGCGCAAGCCCGTCGGACAAACACAAATGGACCGATTGCGCCTTGGGAGCCCACAAATTGAAACGGGTTATCCCCGAGGTCAGGGGAATGGCCCCGAAAGGCATGTCGTGCCGATATGGATAGCGGCCGTCAATCACATTTCGGGCGCCTTGGCATGAATGGAACGAACCACATCGAGAAAATGATTTTCCACCTTAAGAATGGCAAAACGGGCGCGATCCAGATTGTTCAGGGTGTCACGGGTCACCTCGGGTCCGAAGATGCGGCTGATGGGATTCATCAGGTGCAGCATCAGGTTGAAAGGGAATATGCCGCTTGCGGTATGTTCGAACATACGCAGCATGCCTCCCGGTTTCAAGACGCGACGAATTTCCATCAGTCCAGCCACCGGGTCAGGAACGGAACAAAAGGTACAGGAAGTGAAGACCTGATCAAATCGTCCATCGGAAAAGGCCAGAGATTGTACGTCCATTTCCAGCAAATCGATCCGCCCCTGGTAATTGATCGCCCGGATTTTGGCCTTCTCCAACATTTTAGGACTGATATCAATAGCGGTTACGGTCATACCCGGTGGAAAACAGGGAAAGTCAAGTCCTGTTCCCGCCGCCATGAACAGAATATCCCCATCCATATGAGAAAACAGGGCTTTTTTGAATGGTTCCCACCGTTTTTCGGTACCTAGACCGGCGCTGATATCGAAAAATGTTGCCGCCCGGTCCCATTTGTCTCGGGTTTTGGTATCAATGGCCATAGACGTCTTTAACCCGGTACTGCGCCAAAGTGGTCCACAGAAACGCGAGGACCCCAGATAACATTCCCATGGCATCCATCCATGCCATGGGCAGCCAATGCATGACGCTTCCCATAGCCACCAGCATGCCAGACAGCTTGCCTGCAAGCATGACCGGCAGCATGACTTCCATGGCGCCGAAAAACGGCATAAACCCAAGCGCCGTCACCATTCCAATCATGATGCCGACGGCCATCCCCAGGCCCATGGCCAAAACCATGGATCCTGTCGAAGAAATCCAGTGAGAAACCGTAACGGCGGTCAACCAGCCGCAAAAAGTGGTGGCCATCAGATCGCCGATGACGAAGTAGAGACGCACTTCCATTCCTTGGCCACCGACCTTCTTCAGACCATAAGGTTTGATTGCGAATTGACATGATTGGTCGAATCATCGGACGAATCAGACGATTCCAACTGCGGCCATTTTTTCCCTAAACGTATGAAGGTGGGTTGATCAAAACATCCGAGCGTATTTAATGTATCACACATGCGGCCACGATGGACCTTGGGCAACATCCGTTCTGTCAGCGTCTCAAAAGGGTTGTCGTTATCCTCAGGAATCTGCCGGATAAAGCCATACTCTACCATTTCATCAAATTCGGAAGGTGTCAAAATTCCAGTGAACCGAGTCGGCATCTCTGCACGCATTATGGATGCAGGATTCTGTTTTTCAAAAAAATTTAACATGGATATCTCCTTGGACTAAAGAAATACTGCCTCTTTTGCCATCAAGGGACGTGCCAATCGTGTCGTTGCCTGATTGTGATTGGAAAGATGGTCTGGCGAAAAAAAAATTCACCACACCAGATGCCGGCATCGGGTGAGAGATGGAAGCCTGGAGGAGATGTGACCTTTTTCAAAATTAAAAATTAAAAACTATTTTATTATTGGTATGATCAATGGAGAAAATAACCCTGCCTCATCAACGGAATGGGTTCGAAAAAGGGCTGGTCCCTTCCCGGACCATCGCATGAACTGGCCCACACTTAACTTCAAAATCGTGTAAAATACCTCCACGACCCATGGGGGGGTCGAGAGAGTTGAAGATGTCATGATTCTTAGGCTATATGAACGTTTATCCAATAAGGAGAGGAAAAAGTGATCTCACTATGGAACAAAATGAAAGGAGGAGACCCACGACCAAAACGAATCCCGGTGATGGAAATTTTTTGGTCGTGGTTAGGCTCATTTTTGGGTATCGGCGTCGTCGCCCTGCTCCATGAGAAACTCTTAGCCCCTCATGACCTGGTCATGATCATCGGCTCTTTCGGGGCCTCGGCAGTGTTGATCTACGGGGCGATCGCTTCGCCTCTAGCTCAACCCCGCAACCTGCTGGGAGGCCATCTGCTATCAGGAATCGTTGGTGTGGCAACGTTTCATTGGATCGGACACATCCCTTGGATGGCTGCGGCACTGGCAGTGTCACTGGCCATCGTCGTCATGCAGATCACCAACACCCTACATCCACCAGGAGGCGCCACTGCCCTCATCGCCGTCATCGGATCAAAACAAGTCCACGCCCTGGGGTGGCTCTATCCTTTCGTTCCGGCATTATCTGGGGCGCTGGTCATGCTCTTGGTGGCTCTGTTGATCAACAATTTGGCCAAAACCCGCCGTTATCCCCTTTACTGGTAAAAAATGACCGGGCCACCGGAAATTTTTTCCTCGTGATTAGGGGACCGCGGTCAGCAACCAAGCCGTCGTTGCCACCGCCGCCAGCAGGGGCATAATCAATATAATCGAGATCATCTTGTTGATTTTTTTCTCTTTTTCCAATTCGTGCAAGGGTGTCGTTTGCATAATTGATCTCCCATTGGGCTTACAGTAGTAACAGGTGATACCACTTGGTAGAGAAAATAAGATGCCAAGTTGGAAACCGTTCATTTCGGCAAGATGATTGCGGGATGGGAGAAAACGAGTGCGTATGGCTCAGGTAGGTGTCAGGAGCACGTGGAACCCAGAAAAAACAATAACGCTTTTTGTCGCTATCGGTATCGACTATACCTTAATAAACCAGCTCTTTCGATAAAATGCCAATGCCAAAACCCCCATGATGGCAGTGAAAATCAGGGCATAAACCAACGAGGCCAACTCAGGATTGAAATAAGGCAAACAATAATTATGGTACAGATAGGCTTTGAGGGAGACTATCTGACCATGTTCATTCTTGATCTTGATCAGGATGACCAAACGGCCTGCAATCCCGGAGAGAAAGAATAGTACGATAGCGTTGAGACCATAGTAGATCAACGGCATGGACCAACGTTGGTGGCCGCGAATATCGATCCAGCCGTAGCCAAGGGCCAGGATGATGGAGGCTGCTCCGGCGGTAAAAATGACGTAAGAGCTGGTCCACAGGTTTTTGTTGATGGGAATCCACCATCGATCCAGAATCAGTCCCAGCATGATCAACAAACTACCGCCTCCAAGCATCGAGAAAATTTTTTTTGTTGGTGCATACTCGGTTTGCAAAAGGTAGCCGGTGGCCACCCCCATCAAGGTGGTCGCCAATGCTGTCAGAGTGCTGAGGATTCCCTCGGGATCGAAGCCTGGAACGGGAGCGCTGCTCCAGGTATGACCAGCCAAAACCATGGAATCGACATACCATTCCCAATTGCCCTCGGGGGCCAGGATCCGTGCACCATAACCAGGAACAGGAACCAGAGTAAGCCACAGACCGTGACCGACGACAAGAATAAGGCATGCAATGACTTGGTGGATCGGGCGGGTATGGATGATCAACGACCCGGCGATCAGATAGCACAAGGCGATTCGTTGCAAAACCCCAGGGATGCGCATGCTGGTCAGGGAAAAGGAATGGTTGAGAATCATTCCAAACGGGAATCCCGACAAAAATAATCCTAAGAGGAATAGAATCATGGCACGGCGCAGAATGTGGAGCGTCAACGTTGAGGAAGAGTCACCCCGTCCGCTTCTTCGTGCCAGGGAAAACGACATGGAAACACCGACAATCCAAAGAAAAAAAGGAAATATAAAATCGGTGGGAGTCCAACCATGCCATTGGGCGTGGAGAAGCGGGCCATAGACGTGATTCCAATCCCCCGGATTGTTGACCACCAGCATGAAGGCCACCGTGGCTCCCCGAAGGGCATCCAGGGACAACAAACGAGGAGAATTATTGGCCATGATCAGATGTTGCCGACCCGGATTGGGATAACTCCGCCAGCCAATCCGCTACCGCGAGGCCGGTACCGAAGGGCCATGCCTTCATCTTATTCCTGGGGACCACCTTACAGGCATCCAATTCCTCATTGAGAAGGATATCTCCATGGGCGTGGAGATGATAGGCGATGATAACCTGGTTGGCACGTGCAAAGGGGTAAACACCGATCAATGTTGGGGATTCGGGGATCAAACCCAACTCTTCGCGAGTTTCGCGGCAAGCCGCCTCCTTGGGGTCTTCACCCGCTTCCAAAAATCCGGTGATGATGGAATACTTTTTTTTGTCTGGCCAGGAGACATGATGTGCCAGTACGACCCCCGCCGGGGTCTCAACAATGACTGCCACCACTGGAATGGGATTATTCCAGGCAATGAATCCACACTCGGTATCCGGACAGACCAGCCGGTCGCGGCCATCAAGGTATTGGCTATGCGTCGCCTTACCACAGTTTGGACAGTAACTCATGCAACAACTCCTGGAAACGACCTTAGAAGACGAAATATGGCACGTTTGGAAGATTACTTGGTGGCCTAGCAACGTTCCATCGGCAAGGTTGGAGAATCTAAATGTAGAATCAGTTTGTTGTAGTATATAAACCCAATGCCTCATGTTGTTCACATTCTGGATTTTGCCGATTTTGATCGAGAAAGGCCGGTGAAAATGCTACCACACGACATGTCCAGTAATGGAATTATTTGAAACATGATTAATTTTTTCTGGAACGTTAGCAGGCCACCAAGCGTGGCCCTATGTTTGGAGAGATCGCTTTGGACAGAAGCCGATCGCTAACAGGACCAGTTCCATGAATCAGACCCCTTTGTGTCGATTCGTTGAAAACCATGGGCTCCGAAATAGTCACGTTGAGCCGCAATCATGCGTGTCCACAGGGGCTGGTGACGCAGGGTATCCCAGTAGGATAGGGCCGTTATCAAACCAGGGATCGGCAGCCCGTGGGCCAGTGCCTGGGCTAAAAATGGACGCCCACGATGGAAGCCATCGGCTGCTTTTCGGCCCAGTTCGGGATCCAACAGGAGGTGTTGCGATTGCGGAAGGACTGCCCAGGCGCAACGAATACGCTCCAACAAGACCCCTTGAAGAACACAACCCCCTCGCCAGCAACGGCTGATGGCTTCAAGATCCAAGTTCCACTCAAAATGGATGCTGGCTTTGCGTAATAATGCAAATCCTTGAGAAAAAACGGTAATACGTGCAGCCAGCAAGATTTCCGATAAAGCGGTTACCATTTCGTCTCGATTATTGCCAGCCGCGATGGCAACGTGGGTGGGCCAGTGTTGGAAAAAATAGTTACGTTCGGTCCGCATGCAGGATAGCCAACGGGCATCGACCGCCTGGGTCAGATTGGGGACGCTGATTTCCAGATTCAAGGCCTCCTGGGCGGTCCATAGACCTGTACCTTTCTGGCTGGCTTCGTCGGCAATCACCTCAAGGGCGGGTTGGCCGGTCAATGGATCATGTCGGCGCAGAATCCGGCCCGTGATGTCGGTGAGGAAACTGGAAAGTTCACCCCGATTCCACTGGTCGAACACGTCAGCCTGCTCAATGTAGTCCAATCCCACCAAGGAGTGAAGAAGGCATTGGGCTTCGGATAAAATCTGCATGTCGGCGTATTCGATACCGTTGTGGACCATCTTGACGAAATGGCCGGATCCATCGGGACCAGCATGGATCAGGCAAGGAGTCGATTCGTAGCGGGCGGCCAGGCTTGTCAAAATTGGCCACAGTGATGTGTTGGTCGCAGGGCCTCCCACCATGATGGCCGGTCCGTGTCGAGCTCCGACGATACCACCGGAGATGCCGGCCCCAAAATAATGAATCCCCTGGCCGGCCATTTTTTTTTGACGGCGAATGGTATCGCCAAAATGGCTATTGCCGCCATCCAAAACCACGTCGTCCGGATGTAATTGCGGCAACAATTGGTCCAGAAGTTGGTCCACGTCGGGACCTGCGGTAATCATCATCATGACGATTCGTGGCGACTGAAGAGTGGCGGTGAGTTGTGTCAAGTCGGTGCACGGGAGGAATTGGTGCAGATCATGATGGTACTTCCGACGACAGGTATCGACCAAACGGGGCTCGATATCGTAACCCACCACTCGCCAACCCTTGTCGATAAGGTTGGCCACCAGATTGCGTCCCATGGCTCCAAGGCCAATCAGTGCGAGATCCATCGGCTGGCCGTTCGGAAAGAAGTGCTCCAATGGTTGCCCCTGGCAGATAAAATTTTTCACTAGCTTTTAGAATTTGTCTATAAGAGAACTATGTTATAATAACCTTTCAAAGACATGCAACGGTTATTGAGCACGGTCTTGTTTTTGATAATACCAATTGAATCACGGCTTTGGACCCCCGGTGGAAATTTTTTGACTTTATTTTTCTTTGCAGGCATGATTTTTAGGGATTTCTTTTACACATTTTTGTTCCTTCCCGTGAGCCCGGCTAACGATGACCAACAACGACTTGAATAATATTTTTATCAGTAAAATCAATCCTATGGGTTCAATTTCCTTTAGCACTTTCAAGGAAATTTATGCCAAGGTCCCCATGGAGTCCCTCCTTGGTAAGTTTGCCTATCCGGTCCTGTATGGCAACAGTTTCGCTGATGCGGACACTTCTGGTAACACGCCTCCGGGAAAGGAAAATATTGCCTCCGATACCGACCTGACAAGTCGTACTGGACTCGATTATTTTTTTCCGTTCGTCTCTGCCGGGCCGGAGCAATCAAACCCGGATGAATTCTCCATCGGTCATGAAGCGGGAAATCGATTCGTTATCTCCGACTTTTCTATTTCCGCCAAGCATGCAGTTATTGTAAAAAAATCGACCGGATTCTATTTGACAGATCTTCAGAGTGAATTTGGCTCGTTTGTCAATGGTGTTTCATTTGGTACCGAGGAGGTTCTTTTAGGCGATGGCGACCAAGTGACTTTTGGCAGATACCAATTCATCTTCATGGTTCCTCAAACATTTATCAAGATGATATTCGGAGGTGTTGGTAAAATCAAATCGACACAACAGATGTTTGATAATAATAATCGAATCAAGGAAGCTATCAGTAATAATTATCAGCAAGTACTCCACTGCGCCAAAGAAAAAAACTTTGACTACATGGAAGATAAACTGCTTTCTATTATTTCCTTGATCCCTTTCTTCAGTGCGTTCTCTATATTTGAAAAAAAGCTGTTTATCCTGCATTCCAACAACTTGCTCGTATTCAGCCCAGGCAAAGTCATTGTCCGGGAAAATGAACCAAGCACCTCCTTTTTTATCATTGTCAAGGGGAGAGTTGATATTATAAAGGCTGGCGGTTCACAAGTATTGAATACTCTCGGTCCGGGTAATTGTTTTGGAGAAATTGCCTTTCTGTCAGGAACCCCCCGATCAGCCAATGTCGTCGCCCATGAATCCACGGTCCTCTATGTCATGGATTTGGATCTTTATAACAGCGTCGAGGCCGAGACCAGGGAAAAGATAAAGGATCAAATCATTCGCCAGGTCAGCGCCAATCTTGTCAGGAAAAACAGAAAAATAGTCGAACTCAGGAAAGAAAAGATCGGACATGAATCTGGTATCGCAAGGAAAAGTAAATATTATTCCGAACCAGAAAAGAATGTCACCAGAAAAACAATAATAGAATTTGTTCAAAGCAGTCCCATTTTTTCCCGCTTCTCCGACTATCAAAAATCGGGGCTGTCAATATTTATCAGAGACTTACGTATTTATAAACCCGCGCAAATAATTGTTGAAGAAAAATCGTCAGGAGACGGCATTTATTTCATCCTGGAGGGATCGGCTTATATTACCTTCACCGATGATGACGTCGTTCTTGATGAAGTCCAGTCCGGGGAATTTTTCGGAGAGGTCTCTGCATTTGGAGAAAAATTGGCAATGGAGAACGTCATCGCCAAGAGTGCTGCAAAAATCGTTCATGTCTCCAGTGAGGAATTGCGATCCATGCCAACAGAAATTCGAGAAAAATTCAAAGACCTGATCCTTGAACGAATCATCAAAAGGCTTGTCAAACTGGATGCGGAGCTGATGGCCCTGACAGCATGAAGATCGGGCTTTGCCGACGTTGGACATGGATTCATGGTGCGGCTGGACATAATGGCACCTCGACGAAAAAGGAAACCTGATGGATCTTTTCGACTTCATTTACCAGGCGGCCAGATCCCGATACCCCAAGGGGGTTGCCGACTCTCCCGATGCGGTATGTATTGATGATTCCACACAATTGCAACAGTTGATCGCCATTCTGACCATGGATGGCGAAATCCCCATCGTGTTGCATATTGGTACCAATATATTTGATTATCATTCTTCCTTGAAAATGGTGGGCAGCATCGGTTCCTCCGAGAAAAACCTGTATCTACTCATCAAGGCTTTGATACCGCCAATTGGCAATATAAGAATTCGTCATGCCGACCTGATTACAATAAGCATGAATAGTAAACATTTTAATTTTGTCATGGAAGTCAAATATCTGGAACAACCCGGGAAAAATATCTTGAAAATGTCTTTCCCCAAAGAGGTTATCATTCGCACTGAAAAACGAAAATCGGTTCGAGTCAACATTGATCCGGCATGGAACGTGACTCTCGAAGCGGCCGTGGGACGGAAAAAAGCGTTCACTCCCACCGTCGAGAATATAAGTTATGGAGGATTTTATTTCAAGGCCTCCGGTAACCGTCCCAACCTGTCTCCAGGACAAAAAATAATCTTCCGCTTTTCCTGGCCCGATCTGAAATTGGACACGCGCGTCAGCGCCATTCTGATTGGCATGTGTAGCAAATATGGCGATCCCTACTTCCGGGCCCACTTTGCCTTTGAAATATACGACAAGACCATGCAACAAATTGAAAGTCTGGTCGCTTCGGCCCAAAGCGTCCATCTGCAGCGACGACGAACGTTGTTTGGCCATTGGGAGCTTAACCTCGGAAGACCATGAACAAAATGCATCGAGTAGTCAATCGGCCCCTGATTGAACTAAACTGTGGCGGGGGGTAAGTTGGCCTTGAGCCATCCCTTGGCTCGAGTGCTACCCGTGTCTCAATAGCATTTCACGAGAACTGTCTCTATGCCAGTATCTTTCCAAGGATCCAAGCGCTGGGCCTCGCCGGGGATGTATCCACTTCGTGCCTTCGTGATGCTCCTGGCCTGGATAGCTGCCTGTGAAGGGGTGATCCGGGCATTTTGGCGCTATGTACAACCGATGGGACTGGGGATGGAAGTGCTGTTTGATCCGCTCTTGTTGGTAGCCCTCCTGATCCTGCCGCTTTATTTCCATCTTTATCTGCCCCTGAGAAATTTGGTCACCATCCACATCCAAGCCCACCAGTCACTCGACGATGCCTACACCGAGCTGGAAAGCGGGGTTTGGGAACGGAACCGAATCCTGCAGCATAACGACCGTCGACTCTCAGAAGAAACGCGGGTCCGCAGGCAAGCAGAGGATCAATATAAACTCTACGCCAAGATTTTTGACAGCGCCGGCGAAGGAATCGTCATCACCGATGCTGATGCCAACATCGTCGCCGTCAACTCCGCCTACACGAAAATGACCGGATATCGACCTGACGAAGTGCTCGGAGCCAATCCAAAAATTTTGCAATCCAGAAGACACCCCAAGGAATTTTATACCTCCATGTGGCAAACGCTGCGGGAGAAAGGAGTCTGGCAGGGGGAAATATGGGATCGGAAGAAATCGGGGGAAATCTTTCCTAAATGGCTGATTATCAATGCCGTCCATGACGATGCGGGAACCGTTGGCCACTACGTCGGTATTTTCTCCGATATCACCCACGTCGAGGCCACCCAAGAGCAAATGCATCATATGGCTTGGTATGATCCTTTGACACACCTGCCCAATCGAGTGCTGTTCCGTGATCGCGTCACCCAGGAAATCGCCTTGAGTGGTCGCGCCAAGACCCATGCGGCATTGTTCTTTATCGACCTGGATCGGTTTAAATTCGTCAACGATACCCTGGGGCACAATGCAGGAGACGATCTGCTATTTCAGGTGGCTCAACGTCTGCAACAATGTTTCCGACTAACCGATACCATAGCCCGCATGGGAGGAGACGAATTTACCGTCCTGCTTCCCAATCCAGGAGAAAGCCAGGATATCGGTCATCTGGCCGAAAGAGTGATTCAGGATCTCAAACAATCATTCCTGGTAGCTGGTCATGAATTCTTTATCGGTGCCAGCATAGGCATTGCCCTCTTTCCCCATGATGGCACCGATTTCGAAACCCTCTACAAAAACGCCGATATCGCCATGTATAATGCCAAAGATGCAGGACGTGGCATATACAAATTCTTCTCTCCAGAGATGAATGAAAAAACCACATCACGGCTCTCCCTGGAAAGAGATTTACGTAAGGCATTGGATCACGATGAACTTGTACTTTTCTACCAACCGAAGATTCAAGTCTCATCCGGGCATATTGTTGGCATGGAAGCCCTTGTGCGCTGGCGCCACCCCGAAAAGGGGATGATCAGTCCGGGTGATTTCATCCCTCTGGCCGAGGAGACGGGGTTGATCATCCCAATGGGGCTATGGGTCTTAAAAACTGCCTGCCAGCAGGTACAACTCTGGCGCCATATGGGTTGGAAACATTTACGGGTCGCCGTCAATCTCTCCGCTTTACAGGTGAAAAGGGAAGACATCGTTCGGCAGGTGGCCGACGTACTGGTGGAAACCGGTCTTCCCAGCGATGGCCTGGAATTGGAAATTACTGAATCCATTGCCATGCACGACGTCGAGCAAACCATAGGTATCATCCGCACTTTCAGAGAGATGGGTATACACATTTCCATCGATGATTTCGGCACCGGTTATTCCTCACTGAGTTATCTGAAGTCCCTACCGCTCCATGCCCTGAAAATCGACCAGTCCTTTGTGCGCGACCTGGTGGAAAATTCCGAAGATGCTTCCATTGTCATATCCATCATTTCCCTGGCCGCGGCGATGAATCTCGAGGTTGTCGCCGAAGGGGTCGAAACCGAAGAACAACTGAATTTCCTGGCCAAGCAAAATTGCTCCCAGGCTCAAGGATATTTCTTTTCCCGTCCGGTTTCGGCGGATGAATTTTTACAATTATTGCTCAAGCAGGGTCAGACTCACTGTTGACCCATGAGGCTGAGATCCTTAACATGACCTCGGTTTAATTATTCATGCCGCCCCTCTTCAAGCCCACCACCACCCCTGGCGGAATTGTTTTGACCACCCTCAACGCCCGCTATCGCCATCCATCCCTGGGGTTGCGTTGTCTTAAGGCCAACCTGGAAGAGCTGATGGACCGATGCATCATCCTGGAATTTACCATTCATGATCGCCCGGTGGATATCGTCGAATCCATTTTGAATACACGTCCTGCCATCATCGGTATCGGAGTGACGATCTGGAATTTGGACCCGATTCAACATGTGTTGGCTCTGATCAAACAATTATCACCTCAAACCATGGTGGTTTTGGGAGGACCGGAAGCGGGTCACACCCCGGTGGATGCTCCCTGGCATGCCGCCGCCGATGTCATTGTCACCGGTGAGGGGGAGATTACATTTCGGGAGGTGTGTCGGAAATTTTATGCCCAGGGGGCTATCGATTTCGGCAACAGACGCATCAGTGCTCCCCCTGTGGATCTGGCCCAGGTGGCCTTGCCTTATTCTCTTTATGATGCCGAAGACCTGGCGCATCGCTGGACCTATGTGGAGGCCTCTCGGGGTTGTCCCTACGGTTGCGCCTTTTGTCTTTCTGCCCAGGATGCCCCGGTACGTCGAGTCCCTGAAAAAACTTTCCTCGCTGCCTTGGAAGGTCTGCTGCAACGAGGTGCAAATCAATTCAAATTTGTCGATCGAACTTTCAATCTGAACACAGCCCTGGCTTCGGCCATTCTCGATTTTTTTCACGAACGGCTTTTTCCCGGTCTATTCCTCCATTTTGAGATGATCCCCGATCATTTGCCACCGTCGCTCAAGGATCGCCTTGCCTCATTTCCCGAAGGGTGTGTCCAACTGGAAATTGGTCTGCAAACCCTGGATCCGCAAACTCTGATGACCATCCACCGGACCCAAAACAATGAGGTCGCCTTGAACAACCTGGTTTGGCTCAGGAACAACACTCACGCCCATTTGCATACTGATTTGATTTTCGGGCTTCCTGGTGAATCCCTGGGCAATATGGAGGCGGGGTTCAATCGGCTGTTACGTTGCCGACCCCATGCCATTCAGGTTGGAATTCTTAAACGTTTGCATGGTACGCGATTGGCAGCACAAGATCCTCGGGTTCATGGCATGATCTACAATCCACGACCTCCCTATGACGTTCTTGCCAACGATCAGATCGATTTCGCCACCATGCAACGATTGCGACGTTTTGCCCGCTTCTGGGATCTGATCGGCAATTCAAACCGTTTTCCGACGTTGATCGAATGGCTCGGAACCCAGCCTTCTCCGTTTGTCACTTTTCTTCATCTTTCCGACTTTATTTTTACTACCTACCGCCAGACGCATGCCATCGCCTTATCCAGGTTGATTGCGTTGGTCCAACAGGGATTGAAACAGGCTTTGAAGCTTGATCAGGGGCGGATCAGGGAGATCGTAGGGAGGGACTGGCCTGATCGCATGCCTGTGAAATCAATGGAATAGAGCCATTTATTATGTTCCGTTCTTTGCACTATACGAAATAAGTGCTTCCTCAAGTGCTGAAAAGGCTCACAAGCAGGCGATCTCCGAAAACCAAGGAAATGGTATCAATTACCGCCCGACAGGGCGTGTTGACATGCAAACCAACCAATTGCTTCATGCGAACAGGTGGCATAAAACCAAAACCGTTGGGCTTCGTCCCTGCAACCCCAGTCGAAAGGAACCAGACCCTTCTCACTCACTGGTCTACACGGAACCTTCCAAATCTTATTGACTCAGTCAGATGTTGGATTTTGCGCTCAATTTGGCCACCCGGTTCACGGTTTTGAGAGTACTCTTGGACTGCAACAGTTTGACTATATTGTCATATCCTTTTTCCTGGGCCAGCTGCATAGGGGTTTTGCCCAACGCATCCACGGCATTGCAATCGGCTCCAGCTTCCACCAACAGTACAGTGACTTCGTAATGGCCACGAAAAGCGGCCCAATGCAACGGCGTTTCGCCATATTTTGCCCGAGGATCGATCTCCTTGCCTTTTTTCGACAAGATTCTGACCAGCTCAATATTACCCTGACCCGCTGCCCAATGCAGGGGCGTATCACCTGCGACCCCTTTGGCTTTCGTATCAACACCTCGATCAATCAGCAAAGAGGCGATCTCCACCTGTCCATTTTTTGCCGCCAAATGCAGTGGCGAGCGCCCCGCCAAACTCAATTTACCCGGATCGGCACCGGCGTATAACAATCGTTTCACCACCTCCAGACGTGACGACTCCACCGCCCAATGCAACGGTGTTTCCCCTTTGGCATCGGGAGAATCGGGGCTGACCTTATGGCTCAGGAGCAAATCGACCAGAGGCAGGTTGCCTTCGCCAGCAGCCCAATGCAGAGGAGAACTTCCTTGCTTATCGCATACCTGCAGGTCAGCCCCATGGTCGATCAACGTTTTGGCAATTTCCACTGATCCTTGATGCGCCGCCACCATATGCAACGGAGTGTCGCCGCGACTGTCCGCCGAGGATACCCTGGCGCCAGCCGCCAGCAATTCTCGGACAAGTTCCAGATTTTCCCGGATGGCGGCAAAATGCAGCGGCGTCAAACCAAATACATCACGATCATCCAACCACCGCTTTTCCTTGACATAACGTTCCGCCAGTTCCACATTGCCATCTTCAATGGCTTGGTGCAGCGGTGTTCGAGTCGTCTTTCTGGCTACTTTCTGTTCCCTGGTCCCTTCCGTTGGCATCTGGACCTTGGTTTCGATACCATATCCATCGTTTGCTACCATGAATACCACCGAACCTACCAGGAATATCCTGACCCACACCGACCCCGGAATCCATTGTCTGTCCCTGTGCATGACCCACCCTCCCTGTTTATCGAATGGTCGTATTGACTGTGCTGCGGGATGCTCATGCAATTGCTCGGCCAATTATCAAAACTCATGCCAAAGTCTGCAGTTTTCTCCTGGTATCTTCTCCAACCGCCAGCCGCAACGCCAATGGATTATTTTCCCACTCCCGGATGGTATGGCCACAAGGATCCGTCCCCATTTCCTCCCCCTTCGGTTCCCGAACTGAAACCTTCGTGGATGAAATAAATATGAAATTATTTTTGGTCCGTCATGGCAGAAGCAACTACAACGAGCTGGAGTTGTGCAACGATGACCCCAATGACGACGTCCATCTCACGACGCTAGGAATCTTTCAAGCCGAGCAGGTGGGGCAGACCCTCAAAAATGCGCCATTGCAACGTATTTATTCCTCGCCTCTGCCTCGTGCCATGCAAACGGCGGCCATCATCGATCGCCATCACCGCCTTTCAGTGATCCCTCATCCCGGACTTCACGATATTCGAACCGGATTTAACGGCAAACCAGTGCGAGATTATTTTGCAGCCATCGCTCATTCCCCGCTGACGGCATGCCCTCCCGGTGGTGAATCGTTGCTCGACTATAAAAGTCGAATATTGGCGACCATTGGTCATCTGACGGGACAACCAGAGGCAACTATCCTTGCCGTTGCCCATGAGGAAACCTTACGTATCGTTTATAGTTGGTACCACGATCTGGCAGACAAAGATCTGCGAAACCTTCACTTCGCCAATGGCACCATCCTCGAATTCGATCTCTTCCCATGATCCATCCGAGCTTGTCATCCCTTTTTCAGCCGCCGGTCCTGTTTTCCGGGCTGTCATGGTACCAACTCCTGCCGGCCTGGGCCGCTGTCACCCTGGGCGCCTTGATCCAAGGGACCATTGGGTTTGGTATTGCCCTGATTGCCGCCCCGCTGCTGCTGATACTCAATCCGCATCTCATTCCTGGGCCTTTGATGCTGGCCACACTGTTTCTGACGGTCTTGACCTGGTGGCGTGAGCGAAAAGAGGTGCTCTGGCGGGATATCCCTGTTGCCTTGTCCGGACGCATTATTGGCACAGTGATCGGAACGACTGCCATGGCGATACTTCCTGTCGATCTGTTGGTCGCCACCATGGGGGTACTGCTGATCCTGGCCGCCATCATGAGCAGCAAAATACCACCGTTCCATCCCTCCAAAAGAGTCCTTGTTCTGGCGGGGTTGCTGTCGGGGGTGATGGGAACCATGACTTCCGCCGGTGGACCGCCGATGTTGCTGGCCTATCAGCATATTCCGGGTCCCAGGATGCGTGCCACCCTGGGGGCATTCTTTTCCATCGGCATCCTCCTGTCTCTGGTATCTCTGGCGGCCATACAACGATTTGGAATTGCCGAAGGGCTGATGGGACTGTCATTCGTCCCTGCCATTCTCGGTAAGCGCCGAACGAACCCCAGGGTTCCAAAGATTTTCCAAATCCACGATTCTCGTTCCATATTTCCAACACAAGGG
>JADFZF010000120.1 GCA_015232645.1 Magnetococcales bacterium
CAACGGTTCTTTGAAAAGACAGGATTTCCTTTCACTCGGTATCATATCGATGATAGCCCGGAAGCCCTTTCTACTCTCAACAGATCGGCCATGCTCCGACTCTGATGCGGTCTGGTAACCTGTTTACTCCGGGAGGAATCCTTTAATGCTTGAGTCGACTATTCTGACACAGATTTCCAGGGAGGATCTGGAAGCCAAACTCGGACGTGGTGTTGTTGAGGAAATTGTTGTACGTAATGGCAGTAGCTGGAAATGTCCCACCTACGTGCAAAGAATCCCTCCCTGTCGGGACGCTTGTCCTTCCAGCGAGGATATTCGGGGTTACCTGACGACCATCGCTCAGGCGGGGTTGCGCAAGGTATCCCACGAGACGGCCATGGATGAGGCTTGGGAGTTGTTGACCGACAAAAATCCCTTGCCCTCCACCCATGGACGGATTTGTCCACATCCTTGCGAATCGGGATGTAATCGGCAGCACATGGCCGATGGTTCGGTGGCCATCAACAACATGGAACGGTTTATTGGCGACCATGGTCTGAACCGCAAACTGAAGCATAGAAAATTGACCGAGAAGGCTTCGGGCAAGAAGGTTGCGGTGGTGGGCTCTGGACCGGCCGGTCTGTCTTGTGCCTATCAACTGGCTCGCAGAGGGCACCAGGTGACCATCTTCGAGGCCTTTGCGAAGACCGGCGGCATGCTCAGGTATGGTATTCCTTCCTATCGTCTCCCGGATGATATCCTGGATGCTGAAGTTCAGAACATCCTTGATCTGGGAGTTGAGCTGAAATGTAACACCCGCATTGGCCGGGATATTTCCTTCGATGACCTGAAAAAGCAGTTCGATGCCGTCTTTATGGGGGTTGGAGCCCACAAGGGTAGTGTCATGGGGATCCCGGGGGAAAATTCCGCCAATGTGTTCACCGCCGCAAGCTTTCTCAACCGAGTCAATTCTGGGGCCAAAGTGGAAATCGGTTCCCAGGTGATTGTCATCGGTGGTGGTGATAGCGCCATGGACGCTGCCCGTGTGTCATTGCGTCTTCAAGCGGAGTTGGATGCCGCGGACGCTTCGGGTGATTCCCGAGCCTATGACCAGGCCTGGGAGGAAGCGGACAAGAAGGCCCTTCATGATGAAGAGACGGTATCCATCGAAAAAACGGCTTTGGATTCGGCCCGTTCGGCACTCAGGGTATCGAAATATACCAAGGTCACGGTCCTTTACCGTCGGACCAAGGATGAAATGCCCGCCATCGCCAAGGATGTCGTCGAGGCGGAACACGAAGGAATTCATTTTGAATTGCTGACCGCACCGGTGGAAATTGTCACCGACGGTGGTCGGGCGACGGGTGTCAAGTGCATTCGCATGGAGCTTGGTGCCCCCGACAGTTCCGGCAGACGTCGTCCGGTCCCGGTGAAGGGATCGGAGTTTGTGATCGCTTGCGATACCATCATCATGGGGATCGGTCAGGTTCCCGAGTTGGAAAAGGGAATGGAGTCCCTGGTTGACAAAAATGGCTGGTTGAGTGTGGACAAGGGCTTTGCCACGGGGACCCCGGGTATTTTCGCTGGGGGAGACGCCATCGGCTTAGGCATCTCCACCCGTTCCGTGGGACATGGACGTCAGGCGGCACGCGCCATTCATGCCTATCTGAATGGTGAAAATCTCAATGTCCCCCACAAGGCTCGACCGGTCAAACATACGGAAATGCGCCTGAGTTTTTATCCGCCCAAACCTCGTCATGAGGAAGGACGGATTTCCGTGGAAGAGGCCATTACCTCCTTCAAGGAAACGACCCAAACTATCGGGTTTGAAGAGGCCCTGGCGGAATCCAAGCGTTGTATGAGTTGTGGGCTGTGTTTTGTTTGTGATCAATGCCGTATCTACTGTCCCAGAGAAGCCATCGAGCGTGATTTCAAGCGTCCTCAAGGCAAGATCATGCACACCGACTATACCCGTTGTAACGGTTGTCATGTCTGCCACTTGGCCTGTCCTTGCGGATACATCCAAATGGGGATGGGATTGTAGGTAGTTTCAAAGATCCGGCCGGGGTGCTTCTCGCACCCCGGCCCGGTCCTCCATCCATCTCGCGAGAGCGTGAGATCGGTCGCATCAGTCTCTATTGAGCGTCAATTCATATCTTCTGGTTTGGCAGGTAAGGCCGAGCCCGTGCTCGCGTAGCGCGTGATCGTGGTGCTGTTCATGCCGATTGGCCGGCGATCAGTCCGGATCTGTTTTCCTGAAATAGTGATTGAGGCGGTTGATCAACGTGTTGTCATCGATGGGCTTGGTAATGTAATCGACCGCTCCCGCCCGGTATCCATGGCGGATGAATTCACCTGAATCAAAAACCGCGGTAATGAATATAACAGGTATTCCTCGGGTTTTGTTTGTCATTTGCATGTGCTGGGCGGTTTCAAACCCGTTCATGTCGGGCATTTGGACGTCCAACAATACCAGGTCAACCGTCTCTTCCAGGAGAATTTCCAGGGCCTTTCTGCCCGAGTCCGCCTCCAGTATTCGACAGTTGGGTAATCGCTTCAACACCATACGCAACGAAAAGAGGTTGTTCTGGTTGTCATCAACGATCAGGAGGGTATGTCGTCTATCGCTCACGAAGTGCGTCCAATTGTATATGGTTTTTATTGCCGGGGTGATCCATCGGAAGGGTTCGAAAGTGATTTTTCGCCGTGCCACGGCATCAGGGACATGGATGATCAACAGGTTGGATCGGGCCAGGGACGCCCGATGGCCTGCGACGGTTTTCGCAAGTGGATGAAACCCTCACCGGTGATTGCCGGTTATCCCCTTTGATCCCGACAGACGTCGTGTTGACGACGCTGGCCAAATCGGCATGGGGCCCCGCTTCTTCAGCAGAAGAAAAATATCAGGCCTTGGGGGCGCTGTCTTTGATTTTTTTTTTTGCGCAAGCGAGCGTGGAACGGTGACGATTCTTTGATCGCAGCTAGCGCAATTGGCTCAGACGGAAATGGTGATCGACCAGATGTTTGAAACGATCAATCTGAACGAGGCTGTCACGCAAATTTTCCCGTTCCATACTTCCCAGATTGTTCAGATCCAGCAGATCGCCACCGGATTGTCCCGAGATACCCTGTTCCAGGCCGACTTTGACACGAAGCCCGGAAATGCAATCAAAGGCATCGATCAAATCAGCCCCAAACGATCCATCCAACACGCCAGTCCGCGTCAAACCACGGATGCGTCGAGCGGTGTTGGTATCCTTGAGACGTTGTTCCAGGGCCAGACTTCGTATCCCATGGACCAGAGGAAAGAGCGCCCCTTTTTTCAGTTCGATCCGTCCTCCCTTGTTTCCCTTTTCGACGATGAAACGTTTAAAGATACCTAGCGGGGTTTCAAAGGCCAGAACCGGCATGGCAAAGTGGGCATAGAAGGCCTGGTCGCTTGGCAACCGTGAAAAGAAAAAGCGTCTGGCCTGGCGAAACAGTTCTGAATTTCCAACGGCGGCACTGGCATCGTAATAGATGGCAATCTGTAACAGATTGGCGGGAACAGGATGTTGAATCCATCCAGCCAGCCTTTCCTGAAATTCCGACAGCCTGCAGCCCCAGATCGGGTTGTTCATCATCACCTTTCCGGGACATTCGGGGTACCCCAGCTGCAACAGGGCGGAATTGAAGTTATGAC
The DNA here is from genome assembly GCA_015232645.1 of Magnetococcales bacterium. Taxonomy (GTDB): domain Bacteria; phylum Pseudomonadota; class Magnetococcia; order Magnetococcales; family UBA8363; genus UBA8363. The sequence continues at coordinate 3,662 of JADFZF010000120.1, forward strand.
AAAATTCTGTGACCTGTGTCATGGCGAGGTTATCATCGGCGAGGAAGGCATTGTCCTGGTCGGTTTTTATGAATTGCTCGCCCCGACCTTCGCTGCCAAGCACGAGAATGCATCCGTGACGCAAAAGCTCCTGGCCGGCCAAAATTGAAGCGGCCTGGTCAAGGACCTGACGGTCAAGCTCATGCATCAGCCAACCGATATGGCGTACCTTGATTCCAGAGGCGTACAGGGTTTGTACCAAGGCTCCCTGATGCTTGACGGCCTCGGCCAGTTCGGCAACGGTGGTGGCCTGATGGATTCGTTGGATGGTCAGCGAGGCGTGATTGGTCAGGAATGAAAGCAATTCGTGCAGCGCCAAGGTCCCAAGAACGGCGCCATTTTCCTCAATGACCAGGCGATTGACGCCCCTGCGGGTCATGGTGAGGAATGCCTTGTACAGCGAGGAGTCAGGGGGAAGAACGACCAATTTCCATGAGAGTATGGCGGCAATGGGGGTATCGACCGGGCATTGGCCAATGGCCAGGGCATCCCGTATATCGGCGCTTGCCAGCATGCCCAATCGTTCTTCGTGACGGACAAAGACCAGATCGATTTTACGAGCGGACATGTGCTTCGCTGCCTCCCGGACCGACAGATCTCCAGAGACAATGGAGGGTCGGGTCAGGTCGAGATCCCTGAGGCGAAGGTTAAGAATGGGAGGTACAAAATCGTCGCGTTTGGGTACGCGGGTCATCGCTGGGGTCCGATCACTGTTGCGGGTAGTACGGTTGAGATGTATCAGGGATCATGTCATGTTTCACTCCAGAAATCCGTATCAGTCCATGGGAAACCCGGTTACATTGAATTTTTGTTTGACCTGTTGCCGGGATGGTTCCAGAAGGAACTGGCTCTTGAATGACCTTGAGGAGCGATCGGTGTCGTCCCGCAAAGCACCAACACGTCCTGAACAGGGGGTTGAAGAAGGGAATGAGATATATTCTGGTGGCGTCGCGATGAGATCAGGGAAGGGAACCCCCCTTCCCTGATCATCCATGGAACGGTCAATGGCCCGGGTCGAACATGATCGGGGCTGACCAATTAGTGTTGAACCCCACCCGAGGCGCCAATACCGGTTTCGCAACGTACGCTTTGTGCAGCAAATCGTGCCCGTTCTTCTTGGGCTTGGGCGCTGTTGTCGAGTTTGGAAAACAGCCAACAGCCAACAAAGGCCAGGCTCATGGAAAAGATGGCGGGATCCTTGTAGGGGAAAAGGGCGGCTTTGTTGCCCAGGACGTCCACCCAGACGGTTTTGGACAATACCACCATGACCACCGTGCTGACCAGGCCGAGAAATCCGCCGATCATGGCGCCGCGCGTGGTGAGATTCTTCCAATAGATGGACAGGATCAGGATGGGAAAGTTGGCTGACGCCGCAATAGCAAATGCGAGCCCCACCATGAAGGCAACGTTTTGTTTTTCGAACTGAATGCCCAGGAAGATGGCAACAATGCCGATGGCCAAGGCAGAAAATTTGGATAGACGCATCTCCACCCGTTCATCGACCTTGCCGCCGCGGATGGCATTGGCGTAGATGTCGTGTGACACCGCCGAAGCCCCCGCCAATGTCAGACCCGACACCACGGCCAGAATGGTGGCAAAAGCGACTGCTGAAATGAATCCCAGGAACAGGTTGCCCCCTGTGGCGTGAGCCATATGGATGGCGGCCATGTTGTTGCCTCCGAGCAGAGTTCCTTTGATGGCATCGATGTATTGGGGGTTGGGGGCGACCAGGACCACGGCACCAAAGCCGATGATGAAGGTTAGAATATAAAAGTAGCCGATGAAGCCGGTGGCATAAAACACCGATTTACGGGCCTCCTTGGCATTGGCGACGGTAAAGAAGCGCATCAGAATGTGGGGCAGGCCGGCGGTACCAAACATCAGTGCCAAGCCTAGGGAGATGGCTGAAATCGGATCGGTGACCAGACCCCCTGGGGCAAAGATATCCTTGTTTTCCGCCACCACTTTTTTATGATCCGCGAGGTTACTGGCTTTGACCCCCTCCAGGGCGCTACGGAAGAACGCTTCCATGTCGAAATGGACGTGGTTGAGGGCGCCGATGGCGATGAAGGTGGCACCGGTCAATAGCAGCACCGCTTTGATGATTTGTACCCAGGTGGTGGCGATCATACCTCCGAAAGCCACGTACAATATCATCAGTGTTCCGACGATGATGACGGCGTAGCTGTAGGGCAGGCCGAACAGGGTTCGGATCAATTGTCCGGCTCCCACCATCTGGGCGATCAGGTAGAGAATGACCGTGCAGAGGGTCCCCAGTGCCGACAGGGTACGAATGGGGACGCGTGACAGGCGAAAGGAGACAATATCGGCAAAGGTATACCGTCCCAGATTGCGCAGCTGTTCCGCCATCAAAAACAAAATAATGGGCCATCCCACCAGGAAGCCGATGGAATAGATCAACCCATCGTAGCCTTTGGCAAACACCATGGCGGAGATCCCAAGGAAGGAGGCGGCCGACATGTAGTCGCCAGCGATGGCCAAACCATTCTGCAATCCGGTGATCCCACCACCGGCAGCATAAAAATCTTTTGTTGTTTTTGTCCGGGCTGCTGCCCAGTAGGTAATGCCGAGGGTAACCGCCACGAAAGCGAAAAACATGGCGATGGCGGTCATGTTCAGCGCCTCTCCAGGTTTGGCAGCCTCAGCGCCCCAGGCTCCGGAACTCCACAGCAACACACCTGCACCGGTCAGGATCTTGTTGAGATAAGTCATTTCATCTCCTCCTTGATTTGTTGGGTCAGGGTGTCGAATTCGCCATTGGCCCTGCGGACGTAGATTCCGGTCAGGATGAAAGCGGCAATAATGATGAACACTCCCAAGGGGACTCCGACTGAAATGACGCTTTGAGGAGAGATTTTCGTGCCGAGAAGATTGGGTGCAAACGCTACGATCAATACAAACGCATAATAGATGATCAGCATGATAATACTGAGCGTCCAGGCGAATTTAGAACGCTTTGTTACCAGGTCTTTATATTTCTGATTTTGTAGTATTTTTTCCACCATTTTTGGGTCTACGGAAATGTCACTCATACCCTGTTCTCCCTGCGTTATTGTAATTTTTCTTAATACTGCGGTTAAAAAAAAACGCCGCTGCGGGCGTTGACAAGCCATGGGGGACCGGTGGGTCGGGAGCTGAACATGAATTTTCGGCCTTTTTGCCCCAGAAGGAAGTTTACTGAATCTGGATGCATAAGCCAACCCCGATCGGTTGCTGCTGGAAGCATCGGGGAGAGGGGTTGTCCCCTCTCCCTCCACTGGGGTTTTGAAACGGCGTTCCTTTCATCGAGGCCCGGCACAGAATGAATGAACTTTTGTGATTTCTGTCATCCAGGGCCTTCACCCCTCCCTGGAATCCTCGGTACCTGGTTGCAGGCATAAGGGTTTGGGATAATTCTTGTCACGATCAGGGGCATCGAAGTCGGGCACGAAGGTTTGGTCCGTGATGGGAGGACGGACATATCCTTGCGATTTCATCCTTGGAGGCAAGTCGATGGGCTTGGGCGTCAAGTCCTCGTAGGGCAAGACATGGAGCAGATGGTTGATACAATTGATCCGTGCCCGTTTTTTATCGTCCGCGGTCACCACGAACCAGGGAGCCTGCTTGATGTCGGTATGGGCGAACATGGCATCCTTGGCGCGGGAATATTCTTCCCATCTATTCCTGGATTCCACGTCCATCGGAGACAATTTCCACCGTTTGGTGGGGTCGGTCATCCGGTCCTGAAATCGTTTTTCCTGAATTTCATCGCTCACGGAAAACCAATATTTGATCAGGATGATTCCTGAACGGACCAGCATTCTTTCAAACTCAGGGCAGGTGCGTAAAAATTCCCGATATTCATCCTGAGAACAAAATCCCATGACATGTTCCACACCAGCCCGGTTGTACCAGCTCCGGTCGAACAAGACCATTTCGCCGGCGGCGGGAAGCTGGGGAATGTACCGTTGAAAATACCATTGCGTCTTTTCCCTTTCGGTGG
>JADFZF010000121.1 GCA_015232645.1 Magnetococcales bacterium
ACCTCATACGGAAGTATCTTTCATCGTCGGGGGTGGCGCACCTGTCGCCATGACCGTTAGCCGCGATACCGTGACCATCGCCGCGGGACAATATCTCCCTTCCGGGACCGTGGTGGGTTTCAAAACCGCCGATGGCAAGGCCCGCGCTCTTGATCCCACGGCCAATGACGGAACGGAAATAGCCGCCGGTGTGCTGATCCAGGCTGTCGATGCCACGGCAGCGGACGCCCTGGGAGTCGTGGTCGTCCGTCACGCCATTGTCTCCGGAATCGCACTGGTTTGGCCTGACGGTATCACCTCCAGCCAAAAAAATACCGCCCTGACCCATTTGAAGGTGTTTGGAGTGGTTGTCTGAGAAATATTTTATGGCCTTGCGCCGAATGAACCTTCAACGCGAGCGGGTTGGCCCCATTCCTCCAGCAGTCACCACAGGGAGGGGTGAAATCGAAACTTGTGGGATGCGCCGCAACCCCCATGGGAGGCGACCACGTCTGTTCCGGACCCATACCCCGCCAGTCCGGACGACACTCACCCAACCCGATTCAACGTCCGTTTTCGAAATACCACCCCCATCTGTTGCGCCAGATTTTGACAGGCGGTGATATCCACCCCTTCCAACCCTTCAATCGCCGTCACTTGAACCTCAGGGACATGGGATCGGGCCGCTTTGATGAATTCGATGACCGCCTCATAAGCCCCCTCCCGTGAAGGGCGGCAATGGCGATCATACACGGCAGCATTTTGGGCATTGAGGGAAACGGAAATGGCATCCACCACCCCGAAAAATTGCGGGGTGACGTCGCGTCCATAAACCAGATTGGCCAATCCATCGGTATTCACCCGAACCCGCGGACACCCCTGGCGCTTGGCCCATCGCGCCACCTCGAGCACCACCGGAAGACGCAGAGTCGGCTCGCCAAAACCGCAAAAAACCAGCTCCTCATGGCCCGACAAATCGCCCAGGGCAGAGATAACCTCCTGGACCGTCGGGTTATGGTGCAGGGTGAGGTCGTAGTGATGCACCACGGGATTGTCCCATTTGGGGCAAAACTGGCAGCGCAGGGTGCAACCCCGGGTCAGGTTGACATACAACCCCGTGCCTATGGCATACACCAAGGTTTCTTTATTTTTATCGGCCGATTCGATCCGAAATAGTCGCCGATAATTATTTGTGGTAACCTCTGCCAATTCCGCCAGGGGGATCCCCTTCACCTGGGCCAGCATCCGCGCCACTTCGACGACGAAAGCAGGTTCGTTGCGTTTGCTGCGATGGGGGGTGGGCGCCAGATAGGGAGAATCGGTCTCCACCAACAGTCGTTCCAACGGCACCTCTGCCGCCACCTTGCGCAACTCATCCGCACCACGAAACGTTATGATACCCGAGAAACTGATCAAATACCCAAAATCAAGTGCCCAGCGCGCCAGATCCATGGAGCCGGTAAAACAGTGAATCACCCCGCCACACTCCCGCCCATGCTCTTCTTCCAATACCCGAATGGTATCCTTCTCGGCCTCCCGAGTGTGGATCACCAGCGGCAAATGACTGGCCACCGCCGCCCGGATATGCTCACGAAAGACTCGTTCCTGCGCTGGCTTCGACGAAAAATTATAATGAAAGTCAAATCCTGTCTCTCCCACCGCCACCATTTTGGGGTGATTCAGCACATGGAAAAGTTCGACTGGCAAATCGGTCCCCGCCTCTTCGGCATAGTGCGGATGGATACCGGCCGTGGTCGTGAGCTGCTCGTAAGGTTGGATGAGGCGTAATACATCCCCAACCTCATTCAGCCGGGTACCAATGGTGTTCAAATAAGTGACCCCCGCCTGTTGCGCGCGCAATACCACCTGATCCAGGTCTTTGGCAAAGTCGGGAAAATTTAAATGGCAATGACTGTCTGCAAGCATGATTGACCTCAAACCCCGTCCTTCGGTCCCCCGCCCGATCCCTGGTTCATTAGCGACTGGTCGATGGAAGAGGGGCCGGGAAGGGACGAATCAGGCCCATTTGACCCCATTCCATCGGATGATGATACACTCAACCTTCCATGTCCGGTTGATTGATGGAAGTTTTTTTCCGCTTCCGGCGGCGTTTTTTGCGAACTGTACCAGTTTCAGAACCGGGTGCCGACCCTTCCGTCTCCTCACGCTCAGGCGCTGCAACGGAATCCATGGCTCCAGCCCCCTCCTCCTCCCGCCCCGATGGCGGTCGGGAACTATGGCCCGCCTCGGTGATTGGCGCCGCCATCGCCTGTTTTTTGCGGTTGCGCCGCCGTCGCGAACGTCGTTTTTTCTCTCCACCACCGGGTGCCGCGGCAACAACCGCTTCAGAATCCCCAGGGGATGCCGCGGTGAGGTCTTCTTGATCCACCATCACCTCCGCCGGTTCGATCGTCGGCACCAAGTCTTCCGGCACCGGTTCCGCCACGGTCTGATCCGGCGCCGCTTTGATCGCCATCAATGCCGTTGCCGGACACACTTCCCGGCTGCCATCGGCACATTGATACTCGACACTTCCTTGCAATGGATGCACGCTGCGGATCGTCACCTCACGTCCATCCTTGGTCCAAAAACTCCCTTTTGGCGTCGGCAATGAGGCCCGAAGATGGGAGTAGGTGTCGTTTTCGTAGGCCAGACAACACATCAACCGACCACAGACTCCGGAAATTCCCTCGGGGTTCAAAGACAGGTCCTGATTCTTGGCCATGCGTACTGAAACCGGATGAAACCGTTGCAAAAACTGGGAACAGCAAAAATTTCGGCCACAATGGCCGACCCCCCCCAGTATCCGGGTTTCGTCACGCACCCCGATATGTCGCATTTCGACGCGAACGTTCAGTTTCTCCGCCAGCTTTTTCACCAACTCGCGAAAATCGACCCGAACTTCCGAGGTAAAACAAAAAATCGCCTTGGTGCCCCCTGGTTGGTAGATCACCCGCGTCAACTTCATCGACAACCCGTCCTGTCGGATCAATTCCCGCCCGAGGATTTTGGCGTGCCGTTCCTTTTCCCGCAATTCGACGGTCGCCAGATCATCCTTGTTCTCCAATTTGCGGACGATGCGGGTAATCCGACCGGCGTAGGGTTTCCTGGGGTCATTTTTTCCCGCATAAAAGGTGTCGGAAACAAAAATGACCCGTCCTTCGGCTTCGCCGTCCCTGGTCTGAACTTGCAGCCTGTCTCCAGGCTCCAGATCAGAAATAGGAGTCACCACGCGGTAGACCATACAGGATTGTTGCAGACGGACCCCGATGATCCGCCGTTCCCCCCGGCCATGCCGTTGGTTATTCTGTAGCGAGGACGACCGTTTGAAGGGGACGGAAAAATGATATCGATCCGCCGCCTCCACCTCGTCCTTCACCTCCTCGTCTTCTTCCGAACCGACTTCCTCCACATCCCGCTGCCGATTGAATCTGAAACCCTCGGTATCGACGGAGTGTGTCCAATCCTCTTCCACCCCCATCCGTTCATCGGCAACCTCCTCGTCCAGCCTCGCCTGCTGCTGATCCGGCTCCTCTTTTTCTGGTGGGACCGTAGTGTTTGCTTCGTTGTTCACGGATTGGCTCCCGCGGTTTGCGACAACTTGATAAAGATTCCTTCAAGCAGCAGACGTTTGTTGATGTTATAGGCCTCGGCGCGGGCAAAAAAATCCTTGGCCAAGGATTCCAGCACCAGCCATCGACGCACCACTTCTGCCCCCTCCCCGGACAGGACACTGCGGCGAACCCGCTTTGCAATCCATTGGCCGATGATCCATCGCACCAACAAAAAATGATCCTCCTTGGACCAAAAGTCCGCAGTCTGGCACAACTTGGCCAGTGAAAATTGTCGCATCAATGCTTCCAGATCCTGAACCAGCTGGTCGCAGACTTCCAACTGATTGGACGTAATAAATTGTAATCCATATCCGACATTGCCTTCGGCATATTCCCATAACGGATCAAGACGACCCTCGGGCAATTCCGTCCTACTCTGGAGAATGCGACCGAATTCATCCCGTGACAGTGAGCGAAAATGATATTTGACGCATCGGGAACGGATGGTTGCCAGCAACATTCCTGGGCGTGACGTAATCAGGATGAGGATGGACTCGGCCGGAGGTTCCTCCAAAGTCTTCAGCAATGCATTGGCGGCAGCGGCATTCATTTCGGCGGCATCATCCACAATCGCCACCTTCCACTTCGACTCCATGGGGGTCAAGGATAAAAATCGTGTCAAGTCACGGATCTGATCGACGGAGATGCGGGTTTTTTTTTCCACCATCTCCACCCAGATCAAATCGGCATGACAACGTGTGTCGACCTTATGGCAGGAAGGACAGCGCTGGCATCCCGACAGCCCCTCTTCCCCGCGCAAGGTGTGTTCGCATAACAACGACTGGGCATAGTGGTGCGCTACCGTCGCCTTGCCGACTCCTGGAGGTCCGGAAAAAAGATAGGCGTGTGGCCATTGGCCCGACACCAAACCGGAATGCAGTCCCCAGATCACCTCGCCATGACCTACGATTTCAGTCATGGCCACTCAGACTCCTCGATTGTTGCCGGTCAAGAGAAGCAGTCCGGAAACGCCAAGCCCACGTCGTCCGTTGGTGGAAGTGCGAGCCCCAGGGGGGAACTTTTTTTCATTGCCGACGTCGGTGCCTTTGGTAAATATCCACATATTTTTCGTGCTCTTCCAAAGTGTTGGAAAAAATATGCGTGCCATTGCCATTGGCAACGAAATACATGGCCTTGGTCTCTTCCGGATGAAATACCGCCGCGATGGCAGCTCGTCCAGGACTGCAAATAGGGGTCGGGGGCAACCCTCTGCGCATGTAGGTGTTGTACGGGGTTGGGGTATTGAGATGCTTCTTGGTGATATTCCCATCGAAATCGGCGATCCCATAGATCACCGTGGGGTCACTCTGCAACATCATATCCCGCCTGAGCCGATTGTGAAATACCCCCGCAATCAACGGGCGTTCCGAAGCCTGCCCGGTCTCTTTTTCGACAATCGACGCCAATACCAGCGCTTGGTAGGCGGTGAGATTGAATTCCTTGGGACGCTTGTCCCACTCTTCCGCCAACACCTTCTTGCCACGCACGATCATCCGTCGCAGCATACTGGAGGCAGTGTCCTTGCTGCGATAAAAATAGGTGTCGGGATAGAGCCAGCCCTCCACGACCGCGCTATCCAGACGCATTTCCTGGAGGAACCGGACGCTGTGTACCAGATGATCCGCATTTTTCCAGCCGCGCTTCACCATCAACGAGACGATTTCCCTGGCCGTCAGTCCTTCGGGAATCACGAACCGTGATGGGAGGATCCCCTGCCCGGTATGGAGCTGATTCAGGATGGCCCCGGGCAGTTTCCCCTGTTCAAAACGATATTCACCCGCCTTGACGATGATGGGGCCGGAGAGCTTGGCCAATACCACCGTCCACAGGGACGAAGACACCACCTCTGCCTGTTCCAGCGCATCCGCCACACGGTATACCCCCCATCCTTTCTGAATATCGACAATTTTGGTGGACGGGTTGGGTCGATTGAAAAAAAAGTAAAAATGCATACCGGCCACCCCGGACAGGATCCCCAGGGTGGCCAGCACAACGATGATGCCTCGTACGATCTTGCCGCCGTTCAACGAAAGCGCTTTAGCAACAGGCTAGAGTTGGTTCCTCCAAAACCAAACGAGTTGGTCAGGGCACTCTCTATTTCGGCGTCCCTGGCGGTATGGGGGACATAATCCAGGTCGCAGCCCTCATCGGGAGAATCGAGGTTGATGGTCGGAGGCACCACTTTGTGGAAGAGGGCCAACGCAGTAAAGATGGCTTCGACTCCACCTGCAGCCCCCAGCAGATGGCCCGTCATGGATTTGGTCGAGGATACCATGAGTTTTTTCGCCCGCTCCAGACCGAACACCGACTTCACCGCCACGGTTTCCACTAGATCTCCCAGAGGGGTAGAGGTCCCGTGGGCATTGATGTATTGGATGCGATCGAGGTCGCCCTGCCCGTCCCGGATGGCGTTTTGCATGCACTTGGCTGCCCCGGAGCCATCGGGAGATGGCGCGGTGATGTGATGGGCATCGCCCGACATCCCATAACCCGCCACCTCGGCATAGATGACTGCCCCCCGTTTTTGGGCCATCTCCAATTCTTCCAATACGACGATTCCCGCCCCTTCGGAAATCACGAAGCCATCCCGATCCTTGTCCCAGGGCCGTGAGGCCTTGGTGGGGTCATCATTACGCGTCGACAGCGCCTTGGCGGCGGCAAAGCCTCCGACCCCCAATTCGCAGATGGCCGCCTCCGCACCACCAGCAATCATCGCATCAGCATCGCCACGGCGTATCATGGCCATGGCGTCACCAATGGCATGATTCCCTGTGGCACACGCCGTCACCGGTGCATGATTGGGCCCCTGCAATCCATAGCGGATGGCCACATGGCCCGAGATCAGGTTGATCAATGACATGGGGATGAAAAAGGGAGATATGCGCCGCGGCCCTTTTTCCTTCAAGGCGATGGCCTGGTTCTGAATGGCCGTCAGCCCGCCTATGCCCGAGCCGATGGTGACTCCGATCCGATGGGCATTGTCCCCCGTAACCACCAGGCCCGACTCGTCCCACGCCAACTTGGCCGCCGCCATGCCATAATGCATGAAGAGATCCATCTTGCGCATCTCTTTCTTGTCGACCCAATCCTCGGACTTGAAATCCCGACACTCTCCCGCGATCCGACTCGCATAGTCCGTCGCATCAAAACGGGTGATCGTGCCAATTCCAGAGCGTCCCGAGATCAATCCCGACCAGGTATCCCGGGTTCCTACTCCCAGAGGAGTAACCAGACCTATGCCTGTTATGACCACACGACGGTTCACGTTTTCGCTTCTCCCTGCTTTACCGTTGACCCTTATATCTTCCGATCCATCCCCGTTGTCTCGACATCGCGACGATCATCCCGACGGTTTCAGACATGCTTTTCGATGTATTCGATGGCTTGGCGCACCGTTTGAATCTTTTCCGCGGCGTCGTCGGGAATTTCCATACCAAACTCTTCTTCCAGAGCCATGACCAATTCCACCGTATCCAGGGAGTCGGCACCCAGGTCATCCACAAAATGGGCGTCATCGGTGACTTGATCCGGCTCGACCTGAAGCTGTTCCACGACAATTTTTTTGACTCTCTCGGCAATGGTGCTCATCAGATTCCCCTGTAAAAAATTATGATCAATGATTTCGCTTGACCCGGATGCGCCCTGCCATCCCTGGCCACCTATCCCCCAGGTCAACCCATATACATACCCCCGTTGACATGTAATGTCTCACCGGTAATATAACGGGCTGAATTTGAGGCCAAAAAACAGACGGCATGGGCAACATCCTCGGGCGTCCCCATCTCCCCCATGGGGATACGGGACAAAATCGCCTCTTTTGCCTTGGGACTCAGCTTGTCCGTCATGGCTGTACGTATGAAACCTGGGGCGACACAATTGGCGGTAATATTTCGGCTGGCCACTTCCGCCGCCACGCTTTTGGTGAACCCCATCAGTCCCGCTTTGGATGCGGCATAATTGCCCTGCCCTGGATTGCCCGTCACCCCGACCACCGAGGCCATATTGACGATACGTCCATAACGGGCCTTCATCATCGGCTTCAGTGCCAGACGCGTGAGACGGAATATGCTCGTCAGATTGACGGCGAGTACGCTATCCCACTCCTCA
>JADFZF010000122.1 GCA_015232645.1 Magnetococcales bacterium
CAACGGTTGATTGACATGCCTCCTCGCGCGGTTCGGGCAATTTGAGGGTAGTTCGCGAGAGAAATCACGGATCCAGGAAATTGCTTGTAAGTGCGAAGAGAACGCATTTCAACGTGGAGAGACCTTTCTGCTGGAACCGGACCACGTCCTTCGATCGGGCCTTGAATGCCTGACCTTGGCCGTCAAATTTCTGTCAATTGGCCAAAGCCAAAAACAAGACGGGTTAATCACCACCATCCATACGCTTATCACGCAGTTCATGAACCAACATGGACATCAATTGGACGAGGATTGTCCCCATCTCGCGCAACTTCGGCGATATAATAAAAACCTGATGGGGAATGGCCCAACCCTGGCCATGATCGATGGGAGGTAAACTCTTGAGGAGTACAAATGATAATTATTTCACCCTGCCAGCTATCGACAAAACTTTGCATCCATTTCATTGTCTAATGGGATGGTTAAGCACAGAGGCCTCATCCGTAGAATCGCTCTTCTGAAGATAATGCAAACGGTGCAGAAAGGCTTGGAATCGAATGACGGTTCATGTAGGATCAGGTTGACTCAAATAGAACACCATTTACCAGCCCGATCAGGCAAAAGCAAGCGGCCTGAGTGCTCCTATTTTACTACGATGTCTTGGATTTATATCGTCAACCAATTCAGTGTAATCTGAGTTTACAACCTCGCCATTACGCCAACAAATGGAAGAAAGGACAGCTACATGAAAGAAATCATAAGAATGGACTACGGGGAATCTGGAGTTATAACCGAGTCAGTCCGTGCTCTAGAGGCCTTGATCAATACCCCAACTTTTCAAGAAAAAATTAAAGAAAGTAAGATGTTGGTTGAGGAATACGCCAAGAAGGAACGGTCAGCCTGCCAGGCGACTCCTTTACAACGAAGCACCCTCTACGGCGAACCATTCAGAGGTTGAGGTTTGAAATTTCCAGTATTACAATATTTAATGTGGATAGCTGCTTTTCTGAACAGCCACCCATCGTCTACTGAGATCAAATCCATATCCCTGAACAATCAAGCAGAATGGCAAAGCGACAAAGAAATAACTCTAAGGTAGAAGAACGCAGAAGCGGCCATTCAACGGTGGCCTGTAGACGACGTTGGATCGAAATATTCGTCACAAATTCCATTAAACGCTGGAGGCGCTGCCACCCTACCTCCGGCGAGAAGTACCTGTCCCTTTTCTGACCCATCCCATGTATTTCAAAAAAATTCTGGCTGACAAACCAAACAAAACGGACTCGCCCGGCCCCCCAGACGCAATGAGGTGATGGGGGTTTGGCATGCGGGACAAGGCAACCTTTCGCGACCATACATCTTCAAGCTCTGTTGGAAATAACCCGGACGCCCGTCGCTGCGACGAAAATCACGCAGGGTAGTGCCTCCTTGAATGATGGCTGCTTGCAAACGATCCTTGATGGCCTGAGCGAGTCCCTGGCATGACTCCCGACCGAGGCGTCCCACTGGAAAACCGGGGTGGATGCGGGCCTGAAACAAGGATTCCACCGCATAGATATTGCCAACCCCCGCCACCACCCGACTGTCCATGATCCATGGTTTGACCGGACGGTGCCGCCCCACCGCCCGGGCATACAAAACCTCACCATCGAAAGCTTCATCCAAAGGTTCCGGACCCAGATGGGCCAAAAGGGGATGCTCCAAAGGGTTCAAACCGCCCCACAACACGGCACCGAACCGCCTGGGATCGGTCAAGCGGAGACACAACCCACCCTCCAACAACCAATCCATATGATCGTGTCCCCCCAGGGGATGATCCCGAGGCAGCAGCCGCACCATGCCGCTCATCCCGAGATGGAGAATGACTGTTCCCACCGACAGGTTCAAAAGCAAATATTTGCCACGCCTTGAAACCTCCTCAATGGTCGCGCCGGGGAGACGTTGTTCCAGGATATTCCGGGGGAGCGGCCAGCGCAAATCTGTCCGGCGCACTACCACACCCGTCACCATCCGCCCCGTCACCTGCGCCGCCAACCCCCGACGAATGGTTTCCACTTCCGGTAATTCTGGCATGAAACACCTTGAAATAAAATTATCCCGCTTTCGCTCGCGTTGGGTTTGCTTCCCTTTCGCAATTATTGTAATCTGTTAGCTCTGCTACCCGATCGGGTTCGTCCAAACCGCCTTCATATCAACATCGGTGAAGTCATTTTCTAAGGAGACACCAGAAGATGGGATTCAACGCTACAGAATTGTTTATCATCCTCATGATTGTACTCGTAGTTTTCGGCGCAGGCAAACTGCCCAAGGTGATGGGGGATCTGGGCAAAGGGGTTCGCAGTTTCAAAGAAGCCATGAACGAAAAGGATGACTCCCCGGAAAAAACACAGCCTGCGAAGATCGTGGATGCCGAGGTCACGAATAAAAGTGAAAAAGTCTAAAAATCGTTGCTGCACCGCGGGAGTTGGGTCATGTTTGGTATGGGATGGATAGAAATACTGATAATCGTCGTTGTCGCCCTCCTCGTCGTCGGACCCGAACAACTCCCGGATGTCGCACGAACCTTGGCCAAAACGGTTCGACAGGTACAGCGGTTACTGGCCGAAGTTCGGGAAAGCGTCAACCTGGACGATTTCGACCGCCGTCCTTCCCAAACTCCGGGAAGTTATACTCAAACCAGCGAGTTTGTGGACGAAACACCTCGTGTATCTGCGGACCTGGGCCACCCAGGCATCCATCCGGATTCCTCTCACAACAAAAATCCCGCTAAACCATCGGATGACCACAGTGCATCCACCGCTGCCCCCCCTCGGGAAGCCGTCACTCGGGATGGCAAGGCGCAAGAAACCAAACCAGACCCCTCCAACATGCCATGACTCAGGAACTTGACGACAAAGCCCCCCTGCTCGACCACCTGATTGAATTGCGGCGACGCCTCACCTATTCGGTTGTGGCCATCATGGTGGGTTTTTTCGCCTGCTATGCCTTTGCCGAGGAGGTCTTCGCTTTTCTGGTTGCACCCTTAAAATCGGTGGCCGGCTCCCATTCCAAAATGATTTTTACCGGTCTGCATGAAGCCTTTTTCACCTATATGAAGGTTTCGTTCTATGCCGGCCTCTTCCTGACCGCCCCCTTCGTTTTATGGCAATTGTGGATATTTATCGCCCCTGGCCTCTACAAGAACGAAAAAAAAGTGTTTCTTCCTTTTCTTGTCATGACCCCGGTCCTGTTCTTTACCGGCGCCACCCTGGCCTATACCCTCGTGTTTCCTCTGGTCTTCAAATACTTCCTAAGCTTCAGCACCCCCTCCATGGAATCCCTCCCATCGGTCAGGGAATATCTGGATCTGGTGCTTTCGTTACTTTTTGCCTTTGGAATCGTTTTTGAAATGCCGGTGGGTCTGTTGCTGCTCATCAAGGTGAGACTACTGAGTACCAAGGCGCTGGTGGCCAAACGCAAATATTTCATCGTTCTTGCCTTTATCATCGCCGGCCTCCTGGTCCCTCCCGATCCCTTTTCACAGGTCATGGCAGCCATTCCGCTCATCATCCTGTACGAGGCTTCAATCATGATCGGACGTTTG
The DNA here is from genome assembly GCA_015232645.1 of Magnetococcales bacterium. Lineage (GTDB taxonomy): Bacteria > Pseudomonadota > Magnetococcia > Magnetococcales > UBA8363 > UBA8363. The sequence goes on from JADFZF010000122.1 coordinate 3,563, forward strand.
CTGGAAAAAGACCAGGTCGAAGCCGAAGTACGGAAGGAACAATAACGGATGGCCTCCTCCCGATCCATGGAGATCGTCGCCCTGGGTGGTCTTGGCGAAATCGGCATGAATCTGATGGTCTATGGCTACGAAGACAAACTGCTAGTCGTCGATTGCGGTTTGGCCTTTCCGGGGATCGATACCCCTGGAGTCGATATCATCATTCCCGACGTCGGCTATCTCGTTGCCAATCGCGATCGGGTGGTCGGATTTGTTCTGACCCACGGGCACGAAGACCATGTGGGGGCCATGCCCTACGTTTGGCCTGATATCGAAAGCCCGATCTATGGCAGTGCCATGACCCTGGGACTGCTTCGGGGAAAATTTCGTGAACACCGGCTGCTGGACAAGGCCACCATGATTGAAGTCGGCAACCGCCAACCCTTTCAGGTGGGCCCCTTCAATCTGTGCTTTATCCAGGTTTCCCACTCCATCGTCGATTCCTCCGCCCTGGCCATCCGCACCGACCTGGGGACCATCATTCATACGGGCGATTTCAAAATCGACCACACCCCGGTCGATCGCCGCCCAACCGACCTCTATTCCCTGGCCCAATATGGTGAACACGGAGTCTTGGCACTTTTGTCCGACTCCACCAATATCAACCGCCGTGGGGCCACCATCTCGGAAAAGGTGGTCGCCGAAGCCTTCGCAGAAACATTTGCCAAAGCCCAATCGCTGATCATCGTGGCCACGTTCGCATCCAACATACAGCGCATTCAGCAAATATTCGATGCCGCCGTGGCGGTGAACCGCAGGATTGTCATCAGCGGTCGGTCCATGCAGACCAATATCGAGGTGGCACGGTCGCTCGGATTTTTGCACATCCCTGAGGGAATCATCGTCGATGCGCGTTCATTTTCCGGAATGTCGCGCCAAGATATCGTTGTCATCTCCTCCGGCAGCCAGGGAGAACAAAATTCCTCTCTGACCCGTATCGCCCACGGTGAACACCGAGAAATCTCCATTCAGCCTGGAGACATGGTGATTTTATCCGCACGCTTCATCCCCGGGAACGAACAGACCATCTGGAGCTTGGTCAACCGCATGTCACGCTCCGGGGCCGAAGTGATTCATGAACATAACATGCCGCAGATCCATGTTTCCGGCCATGCGCCTCAGGAAGATCTGAAACTCATGCTGGCCCTGACGCGACCCAAATTCTTCATTCCCATTCACGGAGAAATCCGCCACCTCCACAGCCATCGACTCCTGGCCATCCAGATGGGGGTTGCCCAAGAAAATGCTCTGGTCGCGGAAAACGGCCATCGAATCGTACTCAACCGTGACACCATCAGCATCGATGGTCAGATCCCTTCGGGACGCACCTTCGTTGATGGCAAAGTCATCGGCGATATCAGTGATATCGTTCTGCGCGACCGCAGACACCTTTCGGAAGATGGAATGGTCGTCGTCGTCCTGGTCATGGAAAAATCCAGCGGCCTCATGCTGCAGCGTCCCGAACTTCTCACCCGGGGTGTGGTTTATGAAGAAAATAACCGCGATCTATTGGAACAGGCCAAAGCCGCCGTGGAAGAAGCATTGCTCCTGGGACCCAAGGGGATGGACTTCGCCGACGACGAAGGGGCAGGCCCCATGGAATTGACCCAAAGGGCCGTACGCAGGTTCTTCAAGAAAAAATTGGGACGCAGACCTGCGGTCATTCCTTTGGTTATGGAGATGTAAAACGTATCATGGCACGAAAAAAAAACAAACCCACCGAACAGGACCAACTGGCTGCGGAACTTCGCGGGACGATATTTCGCGAAGGGATGTCGGTGCTTATGGCCGGCATCACCGCATACCTGGTCATCTCCCTGTTCTCGTACGATATCCATGACCCATCCTTCAACAATACCGGCGATGGCCATGTCACCAACATGGGTGGGATTGTCGGTGCCTATCTGGCCGATTTCCTACTTCAGCTTTTCGGATATTCGGCGATATGGATCCCCATCTTTTTCGGCTTGACCGCTTTTTTTGCCATACGCCGCAGCCCGTCGGGACTCAGTTGGGAGCAGATCGGTACCCTTCCCATGCTGGCGGCGGTGACCACCATCTTATCGGTCATGTTCCAGGGCGAAGTCATCTCCTATATGCCTGCGGGGCCAGGAGGCTTGGCCGGAATGATGGTGACCAAAGCCCTGATTCAAACTTTGGGACGCTGGGGCGCCCTGCTGTTGTTGAGCACCTTGGGTATACTTTCCTTCATGGTCCTAACGCGAATATCCCTGTTCAATATTCTATCCTGGTTCAAGGAAAAGATCGCCGGACTGTTGGAACTTATGACCTCCCGTCCCAGGGAGGCTGAACAGTTTGATGTGGCCTATGCCGGTTACCACGACGATTCAACAGCGGTTGCGTCCGATTTTCGTACCACCGAGATCAAGGCCAATGAAATACCTGCATTTCGATTGCACGACCTTAAGATACCTGAAATTCCCGAGGCCTCGCCCCGTCTGATCCATCCCGCCGAAACCCCGGTTCCGGAAGAGATGGTTGCAGACCCTTCCATTCCACCGCACAACGACTTCGATCAACACGATACCGAATTGGCAGCCGCCGAACGACCTCCGAATCAAGGCAAATTGTTTGCCCCCATGGCAGGATTGATCGTCAGCTCGGTCGGCAAGGTCGCCTCGCTCCTCAGACGACCTGAAAAGGAAATGACCAATCCCGATTGGCTGATCCCCATGGGACAGGATCTGGATCCGACCGCCACCATCGATGAAAAAAAGGAACCGGCGTTGGATGATACCGACGCCACGGACAGGCCATACACGAAAAATTTCGATACCGATTTTCGAACGGAAGCCATGACTTCCCAGCCTGGAGAGATTGATGTCGCCCCCTTGTCGGCGTCATCGCCGGCTCATGATCCGTTGGCAGACGATTTCACGGCAACAGACGCTCCCCTTGAGGAGGACACGGAGTCGGAACCTGAAACCATGACCCCTCCGGGTCCTCCTTCTCCCGTTACTCCGTCCGATCCCAATACTTCCCCCTCTGACTCCGACAAGCCAGGTTCCTGGATTATCGATGCCTTGGCGTTGAAACGTCATAACGAACCCGACCCCATCACCGCCGATGTTACCGTGTCGGATGCAGAAATCACTTCCCAGTCCGCCAATCTTTCCGAACGCCCTCAACCCGATCTGACCCCTTTTGCCTCGTCACCCTCCGAAGGTTTCAGGCAACCGATGTTTGAAGACGATGAACTGAACCACTCCGAAGATCCTGACCTGGACTTTTCGCTGCCGACTTTGCCCGACGACAAGACACAGGACCAAATGATCGCTGAATTTGAAGATGAATTTGACGACCGAACGCTGGCGGTAGATTCCGATATCGATGATCAGGAGTTTGCAACCACCGAGCCACCGTCTGCCGAAACGCTGGCCAATGAAGAGGCTCTGGCAGCCGCATTTCCCCTGCCGCCCATGGACCTGCTGGAAAGGCCAGCTTCAGGAATAAACGAAATCGATCGGGACTATCTGACGCAACAGGCTCGACTATTGGAATTGAAACTGGCCGATTTTAAAATCAAGGGCCAAATCACCAATGTGCAGCCGGGACCGGTGGTAACCACCTACGAATTTGATCCCGCTCCTGGACTGCGGGCCTCCAAGGTCATTTCGATTTCCGACGACCTGGCTCGTTCGATTTTGTCACCGTCCGTGCGCGTGGTGGGTAATATTCCAGGGAAGAATGTCATCGGCATCGAGGTCCCCAATCAAACCCGCAATACCGTCTACCTTCGTGAAATATTGGAATCGGAGGCTTTCATCCGCACCGGGCACCCGTTGACAGTAGCCATGGGCTCGGACATCACCGGCAGTCCTGTGGTGGCCAATCTGGCAAAAATGCCCCATCTGCTGGTGGCAGGCACCACAGGTTCGGGGAAATCGGTGGCCGTGAATGCCATGATCTGTTCCATTTTATTCAGTTCCCGTCCCGACCAGGTCCGTTTCCTCATGGTGGACCCTAAAATGTTGGAATTGTCGATTTATGAAGGTA
>JADFZF010000123.1 GCA_015232645.1 Magnetococcales bacterium
CAAAAAAAAATCAAAACCCTGGGGGCAATCCCCCAGACCCCTTTTTTTTTTCAATCATTTCAAACCGGAAGGATCCGAGTCATTACGGAAAAGAAGACCGTCCAGCGGGATTGGGGTGCAACCCACAACCCCACCGCCCGGGATACAGAGGATCCCCCTGACCGACCAATCCCCATCAGGTTTTGAAAAACGCCACCGCTTGCACCAATTCATTCGACTGATTCGACAAATCACGAGCCATGGCACTCATCGTTTCAGAAGCCCCGGCATTTTGCTGAATGACCTGATCCAATTGTTGAATGGCACTATTGATCTGTTCCGCCCCCTGATTCTGCTCCCGGGAACTGGCGGAAATTTCGTTGACCAACTCAGCGGTGCGTTCGATATCCGGGACCAGACGGCCGAGCAGTTCGCCGGCAGTTTCGGCGACGACGACGCTTGAGTTGGACAATTGGGTGATCTCGCCGGCAGCCACCTGACTACGTTCCGCCAGTTTGCGCACCTCGGCGGCAACGACGGCAAATCCCTTGCCATGCTCACCGGCGCGGGCCGCCTCAATGGCCGCATTCAATGCCAGGAGATTGGTCTGGCGAGCGATTTCTTCGATGATGAATATTTTACCGGCGATCTCCTTCATGGCCTTCACTGCCTCACCAACCGCCGAGCCACTCTCTTTGGCATCTTTGGCGGCCTTGGCGGAAATTTCCTCGGTCTGGGAAGCATTATCGGTATTCTGAGCGATGTTGGAGGTCATTTCCTCCATGGCAGCGCTGGTTTGCTCAATGCTGGAAGCCTGGCGGGTGGCCCCCTCGGCAATCGTGGAAGAACTGCCCGATATTTTTTCACTCCCATCAGCCACCAGTTCGGAAGACGAAAGGACCTTTTTGATCACACCAGCCAAGGTCAGGACCGCCTGATTCAACGCCGCACCAGCCCGCCCAACCTCGTCCTTGGATCGGAGTTGAACCTGAGCCGACAGATCGCCCTCGGACAGTCGAACCAAGCCCTTGGAAATTTCCTCCACCGGCTTGTGGACGAAACGGGTGATGATCATGGTAAAAATACCGCCGCCAATCAGAAGGACAGAGAGCATCAACCCCAGAACCAGTAGGATGGCATCGTTCTCGGCCTTGGCGAGTTCGGTCAACGGCACGCTTAAAGTCAACACCCCCACCTGATCACCAACCTGCCAGTTTTCCAAAGCGAAGCCGAAGACATCCTTGTCATCGCCAAGGGGATTGGTCTTGGGATTGCCGTGGCAGATCAGACATCCCTGTTCCGCCTTGATCTCCTTGGCGAAGATGAAAAGGCCAGCCCCCTTGTCCTCCATGTAGATTTCGGATTTGCCCTCCTGTTTCATCCGATCCATGGAGCGGATTTCCGAAGGGGTCGCCTGGGCGCTGGGATCACGAGGATGAGTTCGTTTGGCGGCGCGAATAGTAAAGCCGGAACTTTTGGCAGCACTTTCGCTGGATTTCAACATGGCGATGACGGGGATCGTGGCATGGAGGTTGGTTTTTCTGGCGCAATCCAGCCGGGCCTGGTGTGAAGTCTCCTGGCGACACTTCTGGGCGTCGTTCCACAGGTCATCCTTGAACAATTTTTGGTTCCAGACCTCGCCCATCCGTTTGCGGATGGCATCTCCCTGAGCCAACAGGGTTTGGGAAATCAATATTTTCTCATGCATGTAGTCATCGACCACGCGATTGAGCAGAGTCCAACTGATGATGGCCATGGCCAGCACGAAGACGACCGAAAAAACACCTAAAATCTTTTTTGATAAACCAAGATCAAGAAACCAGTCCATGGACCGCTCCTAAAGTATCAAAGATATTAACAATAACACAAATCGAAGAATCGAGCCCGCGCAACACTCGTGCTGCAAAAGCCGGACTGTGTTCCCCATCTCTCCCGTCGACCTGACGATACATTTATAAACCATTACCGAAAAAAAAGAAACACCCATCGCGCGTTGCAACTATCGAGGCGATCGTCTCGAACTATCGAAAACATCAGAGATAATTATTCGTCCGCCGAGGAAAAATTCACGGCAAGGAATAAATTTTGATTATTCCATGGCCCGTTTTGGCCGACAATAGCCTCGGGCAGAACGCACATTGTAAAGTTCCACCATTGTAACGAGGAAAGCATCGAGCTGCTATTTATATATTGAAAGTACATTAATAGCCAATGCGGATAGCAGGCATGTTGGTGACGAGGTTGTCATAATTTGTTGATCGTGAAGATACCAGAACCAATTTATTATCGATATTCAAGACGATTTATTGAAATAATGAACGGGGAAGATTTATAATGAAAGTCAGGGATCAGCATTTCTATCCTTGACAGTCAAACAAGAAGCTGTTTGAGTATTGAAGTGTATCAAAATTCGCGTGATGTTATTGGAAATTAGTAAAAAATTCACTTAAACGAACTATTTTTTGATTGCAAGCCCACCGTTTTTTTTGTATGTATTCTGGGTGGTTCACAAAGGAGGAATGACCAACGCCGTTGAAATGGTCATGAAATTAACGAACATAAATAATGAAAGTAAAATCGACAATAGATCAGTCCGACCGGGGTCGGAAAAAGCTTAAAGATGGTGTTCGCTTGTTGTAAAATGGCCCTGGGACAACATTGGATGAGACGCAAAGTCTCGTCAAGGAGAAGTCAGTCAATTAGGCATGGAAAAAGAGAGGCATTATAACCAGCATCAAGCAGCACCACGTAACACGTTATCACAAGTAGCAGGACGAGATGGATTGCAAACGCTAACGCACACATGTAGTAGATCATTCTACAAACGGGAGAGAAGTATGAAACGACCAGTGAAATCTGTACTCAAGAAAATGGCTGCCTTGCCGCTGCTTTTGCTCGCAGCCTGCGCACCGCCGCCCTACGACGTCGGCACCGCCGACCCAGTCGTAGACACCATCGTCGCTACCAAGATGGATACCGCCTTCCTGATCAAACAGGATGCTGGATCCTACTGCCGGGCTGGGGAAGTCTGGGGTGGACGCCTGCGTGACATGCACGGAGCCCTTTATGGAGCCAAACAAATCGACCCTGAGTTCGTTTCCTTCCTGAGAACCGGTGAAGCGCCGAGCCTCGGCCTCCGTTCCCCAGTGGGTCGCTTCTACTTCGGCGTCACCACCGAACTGAAAAATAAATTCAACTCCTGCTTCGCCACCTCCTACGATCGGATGGATGCGGAGAAGGTCCTCGGCCTGCACGTCGCCAAGGCGGCCCATGACATCGGTGCCGAAGTCGGTGCCGACTTCGCTCAATGGCCCCTGGAATTCTTCAAGACCAATATCCCCCGGGCCACCGAAAGCAATGGCAAGTTCATCAGCTTTGCCAAGGAAGTCAATGACCATGCCCTGCTGCAACTCGAATACTTCAACGAACTCCTGACCGTCGGATCCCCCGCCGACCGTCAGGCCTTCAAAGTCGGCTTCGTCTGCCACTACAACAACACCATGGTGGACGTCTTCAACAAACTCAAAGAGATGGGCGTGTCCAAGAAACCCATCAAACCCGCCGATGCCCTGACCAGCAAAATCAACTGCGATACCCCCAGCATGGATAGCGCCGAACTGGTCTACACCCGTACCGAGAACCTGGGCAACGTCGAAATTCCTGGCCTGATCTATGCCAACCATCCGCTGTTCGCCAAGGATGCCAACGAACTCGGCTTCCGCGTGTTCACCGGTGAAGAACTGTACATGCGCTTCTATCGGCGGGCACTCCATGAAGCGGGCGTGACTCTCGGCAAAAAACTCTACCATGGCCTCATGACCCGTAACGATGCCATGGATTACCTGCGCAATCTGGCCTTGGCCACCGAAGCCTCCGACGACATGAAGAAATTTTTCGATCCCGGTTTCCTGGAAGCCTTCGATCACCACGGTGATGTCTACCTCGCCGATATGATGTGTGGGATCGACAAGAGTTCCTGCCCCGTGGTAAAGATGGAACTGCAACGGCCTGCCACCACCTCGGTGATGAAACCGGCCAAACCCGCCAAGGCAGCCAAACCTGCCAAGGCAGCCCCCAAGGCAGGTGCCAAACCCGCCAATTCCTCGGCCATTGAAGGGGCTCCTCAGGTGTCCCAGAGCACCGACGGTCCTTGCTTCGTCCACGTTGGGGTCTACACCAACCAGGAAAATACCCTGATCGCCAAGGGTCAATTGGAAAAGGCGGATGTCCTCAACGTCCTGATGCGCGAAGTCTCCATGAGCGGCGGCAAAACCGCCACTCAGGTCCGGGTCGGACCGTTCGCCAGCCGGAATGAGGCCGATTCCGTTCGTGATCGCCTGAGCCAATCGTTCCCCGAACGCCTGGGGGATACGGCCTGCATGTCGGCTAACGCACAGTAATATGTCCGCTCGCATGGGATAATCGACTCCTGCCGGTTCGGGCTGCCGCAGGCAGCCCTCCGGCAGGCTCCCCTGCCGGTGGAAAATTGTCGATTGAAGCGACTAAACCTTGTACTGGTACAACCCGGTCTAATAAAATTCCCACACCGAGCCGCTTTGGGCCGGACCAGGAATTTCGGAGAGAAGGGAGAGGTAAATTGAAAAATTTGAAAAAAGCTCTGTTGGGCGGAGCGTTAGCGATTCTTTTGAGTACCCCGGCCTATGCCCACGATGTCTGGGGCGGATACTACCACGGTCCCTACCCGGTTGCAGGCCACGATGCCGATGGTGATCGTATCACCGATGGTTTGGATCACTGCCCAGGGACCTCGGCTCTTGCTGAAGTCAACCACATGGGATGCCCTGTGGACAACGATATGGATGGCATCCCCGACTATCGCGATGATTGCGGCCATACCCCCCCCGGCGTCAAAGTCGATTCCCGCGGCTGCCGCATCGATAGCGATATCGACGGCGTTCCCGATGACATGGACAAATGCCCCAATACCCCCTGGGGCGACAAGGTCGACACCAATGGTTGCAGCATTGCCCCCAAGGTGGTCCTCTACTTTGGTACCAACAGCGCCAAAGTTTCCGCCGAAGGGGTCAAGATCCTCGGTGAACTCGCCAAGGAATTGCAGGCTCATCGCGGCTCCCGTATCGAGATTCAAGGTCATGCCGATGCCCGGGCGACCAGCTCCTACAATGCCTCTCTGGGCGAAAGAAGAGCCGCTGCCGTCAAGCAAATCCTCCTGAGCAAATTCAAGGTGGCCCCGACTCAATTGGTGACCACCAGCCTTGGTGAAGAGCGTCCCCGCTATTACAATGCGTACCCCGAGGGCCGCGATAAAAACCGCCGCGTTGAAATCTTCCAGGTTCGTGAACTTCACGAAGGCGATGGCCCGACCTCACGCCAACTCGATTCCATCCGTTAACACCACGGTTGGATAACAATCTCGAAGATAGAACCCTAAAAGCTTGCGACACCGTCGCAAGCTTTTTTTTTTAGATCAAACACGAATCGACAAACACTCCAGAACGTTCGAATTGATTGACGCATGTCCACCCCTCCCCACTCTCTTTTTCTTCAGCCGATCCTCGACCGGCTCGACCGCCTGGAAGTTCGTCTGCAGCAATGGCGACAATCGGGTGATGAGGAACTCCAGGAGATTCGCCAAGAGCTTCTGAAACTCATGAAACGGATGGAGCGGGGAGAACAGGCGTTTCCTGAAAAAAACCTGGATCAGCCCCCATCCCTCGCGATCGCCCCGGAGGTCGACACCAACCGGCAGAGCAACGAACCCATGGCCCTGTCGGTCCCGGCACCAAGCATCGGGAACAAAGCCCCCAAAGCGGCTAGATCAGGTTTCCTGGGATGTCTGATGACCCTCATGACCCTCATGACCCTGGCGGCCGTGATTGTTGCCCTGTTCTTCGGACGCCAGACGTTTGAGCAACTCTGGGAGGCCCTCCCCAGCCGCGAGCAGATCGATATCACCTCCAGGGCCATGCAATTGATCATCAACAAGGAAAAAAATAATATCGAAGAAATTGCGGTCGTCAATACCGTCCATGTACCGCTGGAACACATGCCCGTTTATCTGCCACAAGCCTTCATCGCCATCGAGGACCAGCGTTTTTTCCAACATGGAGGATTGGACCCGGCGGGGATGTTGTCCAGTCTGGGTCGGGCGCTGATGCAAGGCAAACGTCTGGGAGGGGGCAGCACCATCAGTCAACAAACGGTAAAAAATCTGTTTTTCAATTCTTCCCGCAGTCTGTATCGCAAGCTCAAGGAATCGATCCTCGCTCTGAAGCTGGAACACTATTTTTCCAAAAATGAAATTTTATCCATGTATTTGAACAATGCCTACTTCGGCGAAACCATCTATGGTGTCGAAGCAGCGGCGCTGAACTATTTTTCCAAGCATGCTTCCGAACTCAATCTGATGGAATCGGCGCTGTTGGCGGCCATGGTCAAGGGTCCCAATTATTACCATCCGCAAAAACATCCCGACCGGAGCCGGTTGCGGGCACGACTGGTGTTGAGCAAAATGCAAGAACAAGGTTTCATCAGCCCCGAGGCGATGGCCACTGCCCTCGCCACCGGGGTTATCCTGGGAAAAGCCACTTGGCAACCGGTGCAGCATCACTATCTGCGCGACTGGATCATCCCCGATCTGATCAACCGGCTTGGAAGCCGCGACGGTCGCTTCCGGGTCATGACGACCCTGGATCCCAAAATTCAACATGAGGCGCGTACCGCCTTACAGACCCAGTTGCATAAGTCACGTGCCCTCCAGGTTGAGCAGGGGGCCATTCTGACTCTGGGCAAGGACGGTGCCGTCCTGGCCATGCAAGGTGGAACCGACTTCACCGAAAGCCAACTGAACCGTTGTACCCAGGCGGTGCGATCCCCCGGATCAGCCCTCAAAACCTTTCTATACCTCACCGCCCTGGAACATGGAATGACTCGCCAAACCATTCTTGAAGACGCACCGGTGGAAATCGACGAATGGACGCCCAACAATTTCGACAACGATTATCTGGGAGAAATTTCTCTGGAAAAGGCATTCATTCTATCCCGCAACACCGTCGCGGTACTCGTCCTGCAACAACTCGGCGTGGAGACCTATCTGCAACGGCTGCGCCGCCTGGGTTTGGAGCGATCCATGCCGGCCAATTATACCCTGGCCCTGGGGACGGGAGAGATGACTGTCCTGGAACTGGCGTCACTGTATGCCACTTTGGCCAACGATGGGATCAAGACACAGCCCTACGCCATCCACGGCGTCATCGATATGCAGGGGGAACTGCTCTACTGGCGTCAACCTTCCGAGATCAAGCGGGTGGTCGATCCTGGCCCATTGAAACAAATCAAGGAACTCCTGGCCAAGGTCGTCAAATCGGGAACCGGACAAAAGGCGGCCTTGAGCCACCGGACCGTCTACGGTAAGACGGGAACCAGTCAGGGATTTCGTGACGCCTGGTTCGTTGGTTTTACCGATGACTTGACGACGGCGGTGTGGCTGGGCAACGATGACAATACTCCCATGGATGACATCACTGGTGGCAGTCTGCCGGCGGTCATTTGGAAAAAATACATGCAAAAGGTCTCGTCCTTTTGACGAAGAACGGCCGTTGCCATCCAGGCCACCCCCAACTATTGGAAACGACCAAGAAAAAAAAGGGG
>JADFZF010000124.1 GCA_015232645.1 Magnetococcales bacterium
TCAAACGTCCTGCTGTCTCCCCGGCCGAGCCGGTGGGGTTCCCAGTTTTGGACGCGGAGAGAGAGAAAAATTTCATCTATAGCTGAAATCATGCCAGCAAGTCAAGGCTCGCATGCAAAAAAACACTGGTAGACGTCTAGCCAGAATCGGCTCATAAAATGTGACAAAATAATTCAAGTCTCTTACTCGGCCCACGAATGAAGTTGGAAATAATCAGCTTATCAGTTTTCCCTGGCCCAAAGTACCCGTTCAAATTTTTTCCTCCGTTGATAGGGCCATTCAGGTCCCCTTTCTTCAAGACGTGTCGACATGAATGAACAAAAAAAAGGTCTGGGAGATGGCCCCAGACCCCTTCTTTGTTAATCCACCAGGATTCTTTCAACCTCGTTCAAACCCATCCAATCCGGTTGGCCTGTGGCGGATTGGCCGTGGTATAAGCCCGGGGATTCTTGGCCACGGGGATGGGCAGCTTACGCTGTTTCAAAAAGATGATGATCCCTGCCATGCCAACAAAGCTCAAAGTGAGGGTATAATAGTTTTGATAATGCGAGCGATCGTTGATCCGACTCAACTTTTCCGCATTGTCCGCCACGACGACCACTTCGGGCTGTTTGGGATGGCCGGCAGCGGCCACTCCAGCGGAAGCGGGGGCGTTTTCAGCGACGGCCGTAGTGGTCTCAAGAGCGGAAATCGTGGTCGGGACAGCAACGAATTCCGTATCATTATCCTTGTTGGAATTTTCCGCCGTGTTGACGCCGCGCCGGTTATCATGCAACTGGGCAAAAGATTGATCCAGCAATGACGCCATGCGGTTGTCCCGCTCCAGGGCGGAGCGACCACCGAAAACCGAGGCGATCAAACGGGTGTTGCCTCGCACCGTGGAGGCCACCAGATTGAAGCCTGAAGCACGAATATAACCGGTCTTGATGCCATCCATCCCCTGATAACGGCTCATCAAGCGGTTGTGATTATGGTGGGAAATGCCTGCATAAGAAAAATTCTCGCGGCTGAAATAGGGGTAGAATTGAGGAAAATGATGGATCAGGGCATAACCCAAAATGGCCATGTCACGGGCGGTGGTGACCTGTTCGGGATTGGGCAGACCGGATGGGTTGCGGAAAACGGTGCGCCGCATGCCCAACTCATGAGCCTTGTCGGTCATCATTTTGGCAAAACCATCGATGCTGCCACCGATGGCCTCGGCCAACACCACGGTGGCATCATTGGCCGATTTGATGGCCATCCCCAACACCGCATCCTCGACCCGAACCTGACGTCCCGGCCGCAACCCCAGTCTGGAAGGTTCCTGATTGGCCGCTGTCTGCGATACCGGCAGGTATTGATCCAGACGCAATTTGCCCTGTTTCAAGGCGGTAAAGGTCAGATACAAAGTCATCATTTTGGTCAGGGAGGCGGGGTGACGCAGTTCATCCGGAGCGGTGGCGTGGAGGATCCGCCCGGTGTTGCCATCCATGACCAGATCGGAATAACCCGCGCTGTGGGAGACACCATAGCGCGAGGCTCCGACACGTCTGTGTTTGCCGGTAACATGCCTGCCCGCATGGCGCGTAAACTTCACCTTGGACTTGAAGTGGGCCATTTTGTTATGGGAACCACGAATCAAACGTGCACTCCCGGTGGTCGCATCGGCCGCGAGGGGAGCCATCACCAATGCCATTGCCAACGCCACCAACGCAGAGGACTTACCGTGTTTTGTCTTCATAAGTATGACACCATGCGGCTAGGTTGATTTCTTTGCATCAGGTCCATCGGACAGACTGAATAAGAACAACCAACCTTTATGCTCATGAATGCTACTCTGGAGTTCCTGGGGCTACTCTATTACCACATGTTTACAGGTTCACGCCAGGGACAAAGGCAAAGGTTGATTGCGTTGGGCTTTATCGAAAGCAATATTTCTGCCAACTCATTCAGTCCCTCATAACGATAAAAAAACAAATAGAAAAATTCTGCTTATCATTCCCACCGCGGCACGGACTACGTCACGCGATTGACGGCACGATCATGGAAAAAAGCTGGCCGGGGATCGGCGGGGAGGGAGTCGAGGCAAAACCATACGATTTGAACGGTCAAGTCCGTTCTGTCCGGCGGGGGCCAAGGGGGAAATGAACCTGACCAGTTCATGGGAAGAACCGGGGAAGGCCTTCCAGACCCATCCCATGGCCGCCACCTTCCCGGTCCGTCAAGTCAGACAATCGTCAGGTGGTGGACAGGATCACCTTCAGGGAGCCTGGCCGCAGCGCCCGTTGCAACGCCTCGCTGGCCTGATGGAGGGGAAAAATGGCATCAATCAGGGGGTCCACCTGAACCAATCCCCGTTCCAACACCTTCAGGGCCGGAGGAAAAGGCCCGCAACGTGAGCCTTCGACAGAGATTTCATGCAGGGCAATCGCCGTCAGGTTCAGTGTGTGCTGGCTCCGCAGGGTCGATTTCATGACAATGCGACCGCGCGGACGAACCCATCGCAACGCCAGATCCAGCCCCGATGGCGAGCCACTGCATTCCACCACCATATCGACCTGTTGACCTTCGGGCCATTGATCTTCAAGAATAAAGGGAATTTCGCCGCAGTGGGTCATCCGTTGCCATTTTTCGGGGTGACGTCCCACCAGGAGGCATCGGGCACCGGTCAGACGCATGACCTGAATCACCAGCAGACCCAGTTTGCCATCGCCGATTACCGCGATAGTCTGGCTGGGCCGGGGGGGATGACGTTCGAGGATGGCCAAAGCCGCGGCCAAGGGTTCGACGAAGACCGCCTGTTGATCGGTCACGGTGACCGGGACCTGATGAAGATTGGACAGCGGCAGTAGACAATACTCGGCCATGGCGCCATCGCGACCGTGAATCCCCAGCACCTGGCGATGGGGACAATGGATGCCATCTCCCCGTTGACAGACGGCGCAAGCGTGGCACGGGCAATTGATTTCCCCCACCACCCTTCTGCCAATCCATCCAGGGTCGGGGCTTTCCTCGACGACCCCAACAAACTCATGTCCCAAGACACCCCGAAACTGACCATACCCCTTGAGAATTTCCCGATCCGTGGCGCAAATGCCCGCCATCCGCACCCGGATCAACGCCTCGGTGGTCGTGGATGGCTCGGGGACGGTCCGGATGGCCGCCCCAACGCCGTCAAACACCAAAGCTCTCATGCCGACTCGACTCCTTCTCGCTGTCACCGGCCCTCCCACCCATGGACGCCCTGATGGTCGGACAGGTTCACCTCTGCGACGACCCGAAATCGGCCATCTTCCCCCTTCACTCCAACCAGCTCAAGGATAATCCTTGTACTTGCACACCAATACCCCATGGACCCGGAGGCCATTCTTCACCTGAATCAGGGGATACCTGGAGTTGATCGGTTTAAGATATTGCTGTTCGCCGTGGAGGATGAGTTGTTTGAAGGTTGGACGACTGTTGCCCTCGCGAGCGACGATATACCTGTTGTGGCTCCCTTCCCGTTCGGGATCGATGATGATGATCTCCCCCTCGAAGAATTCGGGTTCCATGGAATCATCCGGGACCTTCAGGGCAAAACAACGTTCACTGGCCTTCGGGGCCACGGGAATCCAGGCGGAAATCTCCGGTTGAAAGGCATCCTCCGCTCCCGATTCCTGTTTGGCCAACTCGTCCCAGGAAATCATCGGCACCCGGGCGATCAACGGCGAATTTCTGGATCGCCCGTTCGACTCCCCAACACTGCCATCGTTGAGATAGGAGAACGCCCCCGGTAGTGCCATCTCACCGCGTCCGGTTTCCAACCAGATGGGATCGACTCCACATGTCAAGGCGATGGCAATCGTCCTACGCGATGAACGTGATCCCCCTCCCTCAAGTTTATGAATGGCCGTTTGGCTTATACCTACCCGACTGGCTAAATCTTTTTGCGTAATTCCCGCGTACTTCCTGGCCCTCTTGATACGCTCACTCAATGTGCTGGTCATGGTTATCTTGCTCTTGTAGTTTGGGTTTCTCTCCGCGTTGCGCTAATCGTTAACTGATTGGATAATTTGGACTTCTGCTGTAACTCCCGCAGCAACTCCCCCCGCAAGGACCAACCTGCAGAGACCAATTATCCTAGGATGCCATAAGCACGGAATGAATGGAAGATAATTTTATTGCGAAAGTTCTGTTTCTTCAACGACAAGTTCCAAGACCACCATTCCATTCTGGAAACAACACTATGATGAAGCATAATATGAGTGGTTAAAATATACATTAAATATTATCATTGACCGCCAGTGACAGGGTTAAGTTAAAATATTTTGCCAACCTCACCGCATTAAATCAAATAAATGTAATGCTGCCGCAACCACGTCCCAATGTTATCGTCAATAGCATTGAACGCATGCACTCTTTACGCATGGTAATCTGTATGCGCCTGCGTATCAATAAAAGAAACCTAAATTCCCCGCGACTTCCTCCCCGGGACAAAAGGGTAGTAACCGTTCATTTCCTCCCGTCGGACCAGCAACGAGATGGTCTGGGGACGGAATCCCTTCCCCGTCCCTTGGGCCATATCTGATTATCAATAATTTGAACAGTTACAAGAGGAAAAACGAAGAATTGATCGTGGCGGGAGCTGGATCGCACCATCGAGTCCTGGCCAGCCGCGGGCATCGGTGCAAGGGAAAAAATCTTCAGCAGTCCACCCCTTGGCCTCCAACCTCTATTCCAGGGAGCCCCCCTTCCCCGGGACGGCCTGTGGCCTGCATGACAACAAAACGCCTGAAGGTATATGATCGTCTATTTACATCGTATCCTTACAAGGATTCGCCGCCAGGCATCATGGCGGGGGACAAACCTTTGACGAAACGGGACAAAAATGACCCCTCCTCCACCCCCTTGCGCATATCGGCCAATTCCCAACGGCTGACGTCCTGACCCTTTTCCACCATGGCGATAGCCTTCTTGTAAAACATCCCCTTGGGAAAATTCCGCCCCAAAACCGCGGCATGGTTGACCGCCTCTTCCCGCAGCCCCAAACGTAGCGACGTCAACACCATGCTGAACAACGCCTCCTCCACATAGGCGGTAGTGTTCATATCCCGGTCCTGGAGCACCTTCTGAAACCGATTGTTGGCGGCAATATATTCTTCCCGATCCAGATAATATCGCGCCACCACCATTTCCTGCTCCGCCATCCGGTCCTTGCAGACGTTGATCATCCGTCTCGAGGCCCAGGAATAGTCGCTCTCGGGAAAACGGGCCACCACTTCGCGAAAGGCCACCAACGCATCCCGGGTCCGTTGCTGATCGCGATAGGCATCGGAAATCCTCTTGTAAAAACCCATGCCTCGCATGTAATAGGCATAGGCAACATTCTTGTGCCGCGGATGCATGCGGATGAAACGTTCCGCCGCGGAAACCGCTTCCTCGTAATTTTCCTTCTGAAAATTGGCATAAATCAGGTTCAGCTGAGCCTTGACCGCCAACGGGGAAAAGGGATGCTGGCGATCCAAATCCTGAAATTTTTGTATGGCGACACTGTAAGTATGCGATTTCAGGCCGTTGATCCCGTCAGAATACAACGTTTCCGGAGGCAATTTTTCCTTGACCCCATCTCCGGCCGACGAACATCCCGCCAGGGCCAAAAGTGCCCACCCCACCAACCAGCGCCGCTTTTTCTTCATGGTTTCGTCGATCCCCATACCCATTGACATCCATCGCATGGCCATCATTGACTTTGCATAACAATAAGCCCCTCCCCCCTGTGGGGCCGATCAATACATCGACGGTCCGGGGCAACTCCCCCCAGGACGGCGTGCCCACCTCGACGGCGGACGCCTCATTCTCCGTAACTATTCCGATCCCCCCGGTTCGGAATAGTGTTCATTCGCCGGTCACCATCCTTCGGGCCCGACTCCCCAGCCCCATCCGATCGATCTTGCCGTTGGCCAACAATGGCAACGCTTCCAGGCGGTGGACGTGCTGGGGATGCTTGTAACGTCCCAGACGCGGGTTCAACCACAATCGCAACTCCTCCAAATCCACATCCCTCGAAGCCACGATCCAGGCAAACCCCACCTCGGTCCAACGGACATCGGGAACCCCGACCACCACCGCTTGTCGAATATCAGGATGGGCCTGCAGCTGCTTTTCCACCTCACCCGGATAGACGTTCTCACCTCCGGAAATGTACATTTCCTTCTTCCGACCGACAACGTAGAAAAAACCTTCCCGGTCGCGCCGCACCAGATCCCCGGTGGCAAAAAAACCATCGCGCAAAGATTCCCGAAACCGCCGCTCATCGCGCCAATAGCCTTGGCAAAGGTGAGGTCCCCGCAGCAACAGTTCGCCCACCTCATCCGGCCCCACCTCCCGTCCCTGCTCATCCACCACCCGCACCTGCGACAACGGCATGGGCTTGCCGATGGAATCGGGACGACTCCAGGAATCTTCGGTCTGGTGCAAAAAACAGTTCGGTCCCACCTCGGTCAAACCAAAGCCTTGCTTGAAGGCCACCCCTTTGGTGTGATACCCCTCGATCAATCCCAAATTCAGCGGCGCCCCGCCCGACAACAGCACCCGAATGCGGCTGAAATCGGTGGTCTGAAATCGCGGATGGTCATGAATCGCCTGAAACATGGTAGGGACCGCCCAAAATATCGTCACCCCATCCTGTTCGATGCTCGACAAGACCTCGCCGGGATCGAAGCGTTCGAACAAAATCATCGTGCCCCCCAGCGACAGCAGCGGCAAGGTGAACACATTGTAGGCCCCAGTGTGAAAAAACGGTGTGTTGATGATGGATATATCTCCCGGCTCCAACACCCCGGTCCCCAAGGTATGCTCCATGTTGGCCATGAGCATGCCGGCGTGGAACAATACCCCTTTCGGATCCCCAGTGGATCCCGAGGTATACAGCATCAACAACACCTCTTCGTCACCAACCACCAGCGCCGGGGGCGGGGGAAGGGGTCCATCGCGCCGTATCTCCCGGGTATCGTGCCATGGCACCGACGCTGCAAACGGCGCCACTCCCTCCCCCAACAACACCTTCGGTTCCACATGACCGATAATGACTGCCTGTTCCCCCGGCGACAGACGGTGGTTCAGCGGCACCAGGATCGCCCCCAGCTTGGCACAGGCAAAAAACAGTGTCAGATGTTCCAGACGATTGGGGGCCAGATAGGCGACCCGTTCCCCCCGGACCACCCCACGATCATGGAGCCACGAACTCCATGAGATCACCTCGCGCTCCAATTCGGCGTAGGACCAACGGCGGTTATTGATACGATCGATAATGGCAACCGCCTCGGGATTCGATTCCGCCCTCTCCGCAATGAAATCGCGCCACACGTTCCACTCCTCCCCTTCACCCCAACCGTCCACGCCTCATGCGAAGAATTCGCTGATCACCCGCGCTGTCTCCTCCGCCCGCTCCAGAAAAAACATGTGATCCACCCCAGTCAGTTGCACCAGGCGGGCGTTGGGAAGATCCCGAGCCAGGCGTTCGGCATTGGCCTTCGGCACCAAAACATCCTGATCGGCGGTCAAAATCAAGACCGGGCAGTGAATATGCAACAGCGGCAACGGTTGACTCAAAAACCTCACCACCAAAAAAAA
>JADFZF010000125.1 GCA_015232645.1 Magnetococcales bacterium
GGCCGCCGCCGTCAGGAATGGCCCGACGTGTACATTGGCCACATGACGTCCGGCGATGAGTAGCGGTGCCGCCGCATCGGTCAGGCCGTTGCGGCAGGTGTCGATGGCGAACCCGGTGCCGGAGGTCAACCGGCCTGCCAAACGTGTCTCGCTTTCGCGACAATGGGCCAGGGATCGCTCGTGCAGCCAATGAAAATCGGAACATATTCGGCACCCCCCCCGGGCTTGGAGCAGAACCCTCCCCTGAGGGTTGAAGATGGCGGCGGAAATACCCAAGGCCTTACAGAACGAATCGAGAATCTGTTGCCATAGTGGCGCTGCCACCTCCGCTTCGAAGGCCTCGGCAACATTCGTCGGGGACTCCGGAACCGTCAGCTCCTGCCGCTCCACGGCCGGGTAGACGATGTCCTGGCCGCATCGGGCAGCGAGGAGATTGATCTGCTGCTTCAAGGCGACGATCTGCGACTCCCGGCCCAGCATCAGCCGGTTGAGGCGATTCGTTTCATCCAGGGCCGCGCGCAGTTCTTCCTCGGCCCGTTTGCGTTCGGTGATGTCGCGCGCGACCTTGACGAAACCAACCAGGGCCTGATCGGCATTGTACATGGCCGAAACGACCACATCGGCATAATAACGGATGCCACCCTTGCGTAGTTTCCATCCCTCGTGCTCCACCCGTCCAAAGGAGGTGGCCCGTGCCAGCAGGCGCGTTACTTCCCCGGCGGCAATGTCCTCGGGAGTGAAGAATTTCTCGATGGAACAGCCGATAATTTCGTTTTCCTCATACCCTTTCACCAGCTTGGCGCTTTCGTTCCAGGTGACAACCCGGCCTTCGGTATCAAGCATGAAAATGGCGTATTCCCGGACACTGTCCGTCATCAAACGGAAGCGCGTTTCACTTTCGATGAGCGCCGCCTCGACGCGCTTGCGTTCGGAAATATCGCGCCACGCCACCAGCAAGATCTGCCGGTTCCCCATCGACACCACGGAAATGGTGACGTCGGCCCAGAAATCCTCGCCATCCAGGCGGCGATACACCCACTCGAAGCGGTGTCCTCCTTGCCGAAGCGACTCGGCGATCTTCTCCCCCGCCGCGGCTTTGGAACTCCGGCCGTTGGGCTGGAACTCCGGCGACAGCTGATCCTGGGTCCTGTCGAGAATCCGATCGCGCGAGCCGCGCAACAGGATCTCCGTCGCATGGTTGCAATCGCTGATCCGTCCGCCGTCCAGTTCCATGATCAAGTAGGCGTCGGGGGAATCCTGAAACAGTTTCTGGTGACGCTCTTCGCTCTCCCGCAAGGCCGCATCGGCACGCCGGGCAGCGGTCAAATCGTTATTGATCCCCACCATGCGCCGTGGTCGTCCCTCCAGGCCCCTCTCCACCACGGCTGCCGCCTGAATATGGCGGACCGTCCCATCCGGCAGCAGGATTCGGAATTCGCTATCGAAGGACCTTTCTCCTTGGATCGCAGCCGTCAACTCGCGCTCGGTTCGTTCGATATCCTCCGGATGGCAACGCGCACGCCAAAAATCATAGCTCAGCCCCCCCTCCTTGACCTCCGCGGGCACCTGGTAGATCTCATCCATCCGCCCGTCCCAGGTCAGTGTGTTCCCTTCGAATTCCCATTCCCAGATGCCGATGGCGGCTGTCCGGGTCGCCAACTCCAGACGGTCGTTGGCCGAACGCAGATTTTCCTCCGCCCGTTTGCGTTGGGTAATATCTTCGGACACCCCCAGCAGGAAAGTGGAGTTCCCCTGTTCATCGCGCAAGGCGACCTTTCTGGTATGGAGAATACGTGTTCCCAGGGGGGTTTCGATCCTCTCCTCGGGAATATCCAGGACCTCGGAGGAGGCCAGCACCTGGCGGTCGATTTCCGTGATGAAATCGACCTGATCCTTGGGGAACAAATCGTAACCGTCCTGTCCGATCAATTTTTCCCGGCCCAGCCCCAGCAGCTCCTCTCCGGCACGATTGAACATCTCGAAGCGCAAATCCGAAGCATTCTTGAGAAAAACCATGATCGGTACGTTTTCGATGACGCTGTCGAGAAGCTTGCGTGAGGCCCGGAGCTGTTCGTCAATCCTCTTTTGTTCGGTAATATCCTGGATTTGCGAAACGAAGTGCAGCGGTTTCCCCTCGCTTGTCCGCACCAGGGAAACGCTCAGCAGGATCCAGACGATGTGACCGTCCTTGTGGAAATAACGTTTCTCCGTCTGATACGTTTGCAGGCGTCCATCCAACAGCTCGCGGACCGATTCGACCCCCGCGCGAAGGTCGTCCGGATGGGTGATGGTTTGGAAATCGATCGTCAGCATCTCTTCCTCGCTGTAGCCGACGATCTGGCATAACGTTTTATTGACCTTCAGCCAGCGCCCCTGGGTGGAGACCAGAGCCATGCCATGGGGGGCGGTATCGAAAGCCCTCCGGAAACGTGATTCGCTCTCCTTCAGGGCCACCTGGGCCGATTGGGAGGCGGTCTGATCGAAAAACTGCAGGACAAGATGTTGTTCTCCGTTCAGGACGGTGGGGAGAATGGCGCAACTGACCCATACATCCTTGTCGAAGAAGGAGCGGGTGTGAACCTCTCGCAGCTTCAATTGTTGGTCATTCAGGGCCGCCAGGCAATCCTCAAGAAGGCCGGTGCCCTGGAACGCCCAGATGTCGCGAAAATTTTGCGCCAACATTTGCTCCCTGGAAGCGCCGACCATGCCGGTGTAGGCCTCGTTGACCATGACGCATTGTCCGGTCGAGCGATAAACGCCCATGGCCAGGGGAGATTTCATCAGGACGGTTTCGCTGAAGGCCAGGGTTTCCTGAAGGCGTTGATCCATTCCCTTTTGTACCGTGATATCCCGCCATGCCACCAAATAAACCTTTTTCCCCTCCATCTCCATGATGGATGAGCTGACTTCGACCCAGAAACGATCCCCGTCGAACCGTTGATGGACCCATTCGAAACGGTGCCCGCCTTGCAGCAGCGCTTCGGCGATTATTTCCTTCGCGGCGGCGACGGTAGTCATCCCATTGGGCTGGCAGGGGGGAGAAATCTCGATCGCGGTCTTGCCCAGAATCTGCTCCCGAGTGCCACGCAGCATGACCTCGGCGGCCTGGTTGCAATCGAGAATGGCGGCCTGATCCAGCGACATGATCAGCAAGGCATCGGGAGAACTGTTGAACAGGAGTTGATAACGATCGGTGAGCCGTTTCAGGGCGGAGGTATGCCGGGCGACGGTTTCGCATAGTTCGTCCTCCCGCCCGGTGACCCCCATGGCCAGAGCGCCCATCAAGCCGGCGAGCAGCATGCCGCCGATCAGGACGTACCAGGAGGTTGGCGACAGGTGTTTGGCGACGAACGATTGCTTGGGGACGATGCGAAGAATCCAATCACGATTACCCACCGCAAGATGACGGCTGAATTCAATTTTTTTCCCGCCGCCAAATAGCGAACCGTCGGCGATGGAGAAGGCCTCGGGGGTACGGATGGAATTGGAGGCCAGGATGACAGGAGCATTGGAATCGGTGCCATCGACCACCCAATAATGGATATCCGGAGCGACGACCGTCATTGGCGCAATCTCGGCGATATCCGCCAGCCTGAAGATGATCAGGGCAAAGCCATCCCTGGCACTGTTGATGGGAACGCCTTCATCGATGCGAGGAATGGAAGTCAGCGGGGTGACCGCCAGGATGGCCTCTCCGCCCTGGATGAGATGGAGACGTTCAGTCACCGCTGTTGCTCCCGTGGACCGGGCATGCAGCAACGTCTGAAGGCGGTTTTCTCGAGAAGCCATATCGAAACCGATCACTTTGGCGTTTTTGCCCAGGGGATAGATGAAAGTGACCGGGAAATGTTCAGCGCGTTCCGGGGATGGAATCATGCCTGTGCTGGTACTGTCGCTGATGGTGAAATCATTCAGACCTTGATTCCGCGCCCAGGCTTCGAACTCTCGGCGCCTAGCCGAGGGGACCTGGGCGATCCACTGCATGATTTCGATCCCTGGGACCTTTTCGCGCAAAATGGCGCAGAACCTCGTATAATCCTTGGGTGAAATATCGGCGGAATGGGATAGAAACGCCTTGAGGGAAAAAACGGCGTTCAGACGAAGTTCAACGGATTGTTTCAAGGTTTCGAACAACTTGTTCCCATGGTCTTCCAACCTGACGACAAGCTCTTTGCGTTCCCCTTCACTGGTGTAGGCCACCAGAGCGATGCACAAGACAAAGGTGACGAGGGTGGTCATGACGATGGGTTGGACGCGATGTTGCCACTCCGACCGTGGCGGCATGAGCATGGTGAGGATCAATGGGGTAAATACGAAAACGCCGATGGCATCGCCGGCCCACCACGTCATCCACGAGAAAGGGGCTTCCTCCAGCGAAATACGTCCGGCGAGGAGCAAGGCGGCGACGCTGATGGTGGCGTTGACGATGCAACCCACACCGCCTCCCACGCCCAGAAGGCCGGCGATTTGGGGAAGAGTCCGCAACGGGTTGGGAAAACCGGCAAACCGGCGTACCAGCATGGCGCTGACGACCGCCTGCAAGGCGGCGCCGCCTCCGATGGCGAGGGGGACCAAGATGCTGGAAGGAGACGAGGAGTCGAATCGGGTCAAGACGTTGACCAGAAATGATCCCAACAGCACCCCTGGCCACATTCTTCCGCCGCCGATCAGAACTCCGGCCAGGGCGATCCCCGAAGGGGGCCAGATGGCGGTGGCGTACCCGGGGGGAATGGCGAGCAGCAACCCCAATTTTCCCGCCGCCGCATAGGCCAGGGCCAGCGCCACCTGGTCGAGTCCCCAACGATGGTGCGCTTCTTGATCCGGCGTATTCATGTTTCCTCGTCTGAAACCGGTTGAGAGTGACTCGTGCCGGGACATTGTTCCATGGCGACCGTTCAAACCCTGTACGATATCTTACGCGGCTCAGCGGCCGGGATACCCGTGAATGCCCGCAATCAGAGGGGGTTGACCCTTGTGTGGGCAAAGGTTTTCCGAGTCCCAATCGTCTTCCGATCTGAACTATCCTTCATTGTCGCCGTTTGTTTTTTCCAAGAATGTGATCGCGGATGGAACTGGCCCGGGAGAACCATCCCGTATCCATGGTCATCATTTTCATCCCTGAAAGGTTTGCAGATGAGGTCGATGGTCCCGAACCCCAGGGCGCGGGTTGCAGAAGCGCTATCGATTGGGGCGGTGACGAAAATGATCGAGGCGTCCTGCATCGCGAAATCGGCCTCCAGCGCCATGCAGGATGCCAACCCATCCATTCCCGGCATCTGAGCATCGAGCAGGATGAGGTCGGGTTTGTTGTCTTTGCTCATGGCGATGGCGTAGGCGCCATCAAGCACGCGGTACAGCGTCCCCATCCCGTTCAGGGCAGACATCGAACTATGCATGACGATGGGATCGTCATGCACCAAGAAATAGTTGGCTTCCATTCGTCCATCATTCAGTTCAATCTGTCGAGAGTTACGAGTTGCAACCTAATGGGTTGAAAACACCGTCTTGCCAAAAACCTGGGCCATCCGTGGTTTTTGGAGGATAAAATGCTGATCCTTCCGCAGGCATAAAGTCAAGGCTCATTGTCGCTGTCCATGGGTTCACCAGTTGTCCGGCCTGGCGGTTATATTGAAACTTTTTTGGAACCATTCAATCCGATTCTGGTTGCACTTCCACCCCTCTCCGTGGCAGTCTGACACCGTTGTAGCACGCCACCCCCAAGGCCAACCCCGCCCGACCATCCCTTTTTGAACCCTGCATCCTCGCCCCCACAAGGAGGATCACCCATGACGACGATTCCGCCCAGCGCCGGTATCTTACGTGCCGATCCCCGGGCCGACAGTCTGGCCTTGTAAGGCTTGCGATCCGGTCGGGAGTGGATTTTGCTGCCATTAGGAATGTTTTTTGATAAAAACCATCGCCGCCGTGGCGAACAATGACAAACAACTGAACATGGTGCCTGTCGGAATTGGGTCCCCCCCAACTCCGAAACTATTCACTCCCCCAGTTCGGAATGATTGAAAAAAAAATGGGGGCTGGGGGATCTGAACGGAGATGTTCCGCCTCACTCAATAATGATGAAAACATGACTGCACAGCGTGGGATCTCCTCGATAACGATTTTTGCCGTCCTGGCCGCCTTGGCCCTGGGACTGAACTTCATGATCACCGGCACCCTCTGGGGTCATGAAACCCAAGAAATCATGCCCCCGGCATTGATGACCATCCTCATGCTCAGTTGGATGCTGTCGGGAACCCGGTTCGGTGAACTCCGAACACTTTTAAAAAATGCCTTTCTTTGGGGCATCCTGCTGCTATTCCTCTTTGCCGGCTACGTCTTTCGCAACGAATGGATCCCATCCTATCAACGACTTCTTGGGGCTCTCCTGCCCCACTCCGGACACGAGTCCAAGCCTGGAACCATGACATTCTCTCGTTCCAACGACGGCCATTTTCACATTCAAGCCGCGATCAACGATGTGCCTATACGCTTCCTCGTCGATACCGGCGCTTCGGACATCATCCTGAATCGGGACACGGCCCTGCGACTGAACATCGACGTGAACAACCTCCGATTCAGCAAGATCTACAACACTGCCAATGGTATCGTGCACGCCGCTCCGGTACGCTTACCACGATTTCAACTCGGTTCCCTCACCCTCCACGACCTTCCAGCTTCCATTAACGAAGCATCCATGAATCAACCCCTCCTCGGAATGAGCTTTTTCAACCGACTTCAACGTTTCGAGATGCATCAGGATCAACTGACCATCCAATGGGCGACATCCTCCGGTAGCCGCTGAATTATTTTCCACATGGTGTTTTCGAATGTTATCGATTATCATACCCAGATAAGGCATTCGTTCACTCTGTCGCGGAGCAGGATGTGATTATTTCGGTTATGAACCAAAAAGGGGGGTGTGGCAAAACCACCATCGCCGTCAATTTGGCCGCGCTGCTAAAAAATTCCGGTTTAAATGTCGTCATCCTCGATGCCGATCCCCAACTTTCCGCCAGCCGCTGGGCCAGACAGGGGGGCGATACCTTTCCTCTGTCCGTCCACCCCCTTGATATGACCAAAGGGGCCCGCAAGGTTAAAACCGATATCCGTGAACTGGCTCAAGCCGCCGATATCGTCGTCATCGATTGCCCCCCGGAGCTGCGTGAACCCGCCATGCTCGCCTCTCTCCTGGCCGACATGGTCCTGGTTCCGGTCACCCCTTCCCCCCTGGATATCTGGGCCGCCGAGGCCGCTACCGAACTGGCTCAGGATGCCCGCGAACTCAATGGCAACGACAAACCGGTAGTCATCCTGGTGCCGTCCAAAACCAACTCCCAGACCGTCATCGCCAAGGACCTGGGTAAAACCCTGTCCACCCTCGAAGGTCAAGTCGCACCCGTCAACATCGTTCAACGCGTCGTACTCGCCGAATGCGTCATCGCTGGATCCACCATCGACCGCTACGCCCCCCACTCCCCAGCCTTCAAGGAAATGCAGGCACTCAGTCAATTCGTCCTTCAATTCAAATAATTCCAAAGGAACCCGGTATGCCTCCAAGAA
>JADFZF010000126.1 GCA_015232645.1 Magnetococcales bacterium
TTGAGGTAATCCGGTACGGGGTGGATAGAGCCATCCGGGCGACTGGTGGCGGCTTCGAGGGTGGTCTGTTGTGCGGGGGTCAGTGCGTTCGGGGTTGGGTTGGTCATGTGCGTTGCTCCAGTTTGGGTTGTGTGTAGACCACATACAGCCATTACTCCAACAGAGCATCAAGCACAATATCATGTTTTTTAGATATTTTTTTGATTATCCGACGCCTTGAGTCTGAGCAGTTTTGCACGAAACGTTGTACATTCGCACTTGGCTGCAATTGCTGGTTTACGGGCAGTTCATCGCTATTTCTGGGGCGGGGTTTGAAAGGGTCGATACGGACAAAGGAACTGGCTCAATCCAATCCCCAGGGCACGACATGGCTCAGAGTGATTGCCTGCGGCCCTACTGCGCAACAGTACACCAGCACCTCGACCCCTGCCTGAACAACCTGACGTAGAATGGCGGCATACGCCGGGTCAATGGTGCTGGCGGGTCGGAACAGAACGCAATCTTCCCGCTGCACGACAAAGAGGAGTACGCTACGGAATCCCTGCTGTTTCAGTGATGCCAACGCCTCCAGATGTCGCTGCCCGCGTGTTGTAACGGCATCCGGGAACATGGCCACATTCCCCTGCCGCAACGTGACGCTCTTGACCTCTACGAAACAGGGGGGCAGATCGTCTCCCCGGAGACAAAAATCCAATCGACCCCTTTCGTCGAGCCGGACTTCTGGTTTAAACTCCCCGTAGCCATTGAATTCTGGCAGTATCCGGCTCTTCAAGGCTTCGAGAACAATGGCGTTGGTGCGGCCAGTATGGAGACCCACCCAGGAGTCATTCTCGCGCACCAACTCCCAGGTGTAGGCCAGCTTGCGTTGCGGGTTATCCGAATGCGACAGCATGGCCGTCGATCCGGGAGTGAGCAGTCCCAGCATGGAGCCGGTATTCGCGCAGTGGGCGGTGACAGTATCGCCATTTTCTGTCTGGAAGTCAGCCAGGAAGCGGTTGTAGCGTCTCAGAAAGACAGCTGGCACGAGGGGGTTGCAAAAGTCCATGGAATCGTGTCCTGTTTGAGTGCACTGTGCTCATGTCTTGTCTGCCTGAATACGTTCATGCCAATAGTCGGGACGACGGTGCAAGTGAGCTACGGCCACAATCAGAATCTCCGACTGGTCGGCCAGATAAATGACTCCGTAGGGAAACCGTCGCAAGCGGCAGCGCCGGGTGTTGCGGCTGAGCTGCTGCCACCCCTCTGGATGGCGGCGCATCAGGTCCAGGGCGGCCAGTACCTCGGCGAGGAATGCCTGTCCAAGTCCCTTGGCTTGCGCCTCATGGAATACCACCGCCTCATCGAGTTCCTGTTGGGCGATTTCGAGAAAGTAAATCATCATGGCGTGCGATACTTGGCCAACACTTCAGCCAGGGGGATGGCCTTCATCTCCCCACGCCGATAGGCTGCAAGGCGCTCTTCTGCCTCCTGGGACCAGAGTCGATCCATCTCCTGATTCGGCTCATCCAGACTGCTCAGGATGGCGTCCACGAGTTCCAGACGCGCCAAAGGGGGCAATTTGCGGGCCTGGGATTCGATGGAGGATGCAATGTGATCCATTCAGTGATCTCCTTGAACTTGATTTTGACAGATTGTTGGAACACCTGCCGAGGCTAAAATAGCATATATTTCTTTCACTTTCTGTCTATTTCCTCTTTGATGGCAATAGGTAAAGAATGCCCGATCCCTTGCCCTGGAGAATGCAACAAAAAATGCCAACAGACCTTCATCACGGTCGTTGTGCATATTCCAAAATGCTGAATCATCTAACCCGACAAAAAGGACGGTGTGAAATTCCAGACCCTTGCTCTTGTGAATAGTCATGAGGGGGACATCATTAACACCTAAAAATCGTTCAAAAACATTCGCCCAGCTTCCAGCATTACGACAGCTCTCCAGAAGTAATGTGCAACACGCATTACGAACATTTACATACCAATCGCCCTGGCAATATTGAGGTACGGCAGATATCAAGGCTTTTTCTGGCGCAAAGTTCAGAACAAAATGAATCAAAATTTTTGCCTCTTCAAGATTGGCAGGCAGTGTTTTCATCTGGTTATAGAGAGACATTTGAAATCTACCCAACTCATCTTGCAAGCGACGATTTTCCTTATCGTCATCAGGATCAACAGATCGGAGCAGTAAAAGCAAATCATGGCAGTGCCGCCATTGAGGTCCACCTCTTTTAACGGCACCAAGTTGCAAAAAACCCAGCACAAGTTCAACCAGCGGTTCAGCCAACAGGTCTTGAATAGAGACACCGTCAATTGAACGCGCCTCATTTCTAAAGTTGATGCCACTTGCCGCAAAATACGGTCGCAACATGTTTTCCGCGTCATCCGCTTTTTGACGGACGAGCAGGACAAAATTTCGTGGAGAAAGCCCAGAAATGAACCCGTTTCTTATAAAATTGATCAGGTGAAATGCCTCATTCTGAGGAGATACAAATTCCCACACAGCACAGACTTGAACATTATTCGGGCCAATCCGCCTCTGTGACTGCGCAGGAGTTGTTGAAAAGTCGATGGCCAGGGATAGGTTGTGCTGCACCCGTACCAATTCAGGCACGGAGCGGTAGTTGAAGAGCAAGATCTTTCGAGTCGCCGAGTAATCAGCATCAAATTGCTCAAATGCATTCGGCATGGCTCCAGCCCAAGCCATAATCTTCTGTTTGTAATCACCTACCGCCGTCATTCTTGTGTCGGAGTTTTGAAAGATCGTTTTGACCAGTTGGTATTGTGGCTCGCTAATATCCTGAAATTCATCCAAAAACACATGCGAATAGGTGATGCGCAACGCCATAATCAGCTTGGGGTTCGTTTTGAACAGAAGCACGATCAGCCTCTGAATCATCGGAAAAGAAAGGTGACCTTGTTGGGGATTTAACGCCTGAAGCCACCATTCAATTATAGACCATTGATTTATATTGTTGGAAGAAAGGAATGTGGCTGGCAGTTCAAAAGCTGTTACCCATTTAGCAAAGTGATCCCGATTGATTCTGTCAAGAGCCTGCTTGCCTCCAAATTGCAAAGGTAGGTTGTGAAGCCCATTTAAAAATTCGTTCCATGTGGATCGAGATGGCAATAGAATCGCGTAATCTGGTGAAGGTCTCCACTCTGTGGGTAGGGCTGCACGAAAACGATCCAGAATGCCTTTTGCAAACGCATCAAAAGTCATGGAGTCGAAGCGAGATGACTGCTCTTGGTTGCACCTTTGCTTTATTCTTTCCTCAAGATTTTTGGCAGAGGACTTCTTGAAGCTTATTGCCAAAATGCGCCTTGGGGAGGCGCACCTCCCGGTCTGGAGCAGGTAGGCGGCCTTCTGGGCCAGCAATTCCGTCTTGCCCGCACCAGGACCAGCAATGACGGAGACAGTATCATCCCCACGAACCACCTCTTCCGCTGTCGGCTCAAGAGTATCCACTCCTTGCGGCACCCAATCCTCAGGGCGAATCAAGGGAGCCGAGTACCTCATTCCTCCGCTCCAAGTTTCAGCTCGTTTACCACTTTACCAAGCAGCCGAGCAAGAACTGGTGGGGTTTTGGCAGCCAAATCTGTTGGTGAAATACGGGAAAGGGCCTGAAGGTGAGCAGCGGGTTTGCTTTTGGAAAGGAAACGATAACGATACCAGGGTAGCAGAGGCTCCATCCATTTGAGGCTGTCAGTGACAAAAATGTCAGATCCGTATCCTCCACTTCCAAAGACAGCATTGACAACTTCAGCAGGGGCAGCATTCGGTTGAGGCCCACGTTCTCCTATACTTACTCGTCGATATTGGTCCGGGAAGGCTTGCAGCAGCATCATATCCACATCCAGCGGCGCAGAGAAATAAACGCCCTTGGATTCCAGCCAATTGCACCAGCCAAGAATCTGTTGGAGTTGTGATTCTTCAAACCGGGGGACGGCGTTATCTTGCAGGAAGTGGCGACAGTCGTCATTCAGTTCTGCATGGTTGACCAAGCTGACTGCCAGGAGTTGGTTGGCTGCATATTTGATTCTCCCCAATCCTCCACCAGCCCGCCCAAGATCCAGATCCAGCAAAGTAGAAAACGGTATCCCAAGCTGCAGGAGCAACCGCCAGAAGTGATTGACATGGCGTCCACCAAGGGGGACGACGGCCACAAAGGATGGGTCAATGGATAAATTCAGAGCCTCGGCCAGCCTGGGCAATACGATCTGCTCCGAATCGCCCTCCACCAGGATCACGAAACGGGCAAAATAAAGCTCTGGATAGGCAATGACGGCTTCGCGTACATACTTGGCAGCCTCCTCATCGTTCGATGGCAGTTCAATCTCACTGACAATGGTGGTCCTGGTGTCTGGTGCCACTCGGAAATGGCGTACCTCCTCCGGCTCTATACGTCCCAAAACACCAGGGGAGTGGCTGGAGAACAAGGCCATGGCGTGGTGGGACTGCACCAGCTTACGCAGATGTTTGACGATGCGTGAGAGGAAGAAGGGAGCCAAATGGTTTTCCGGTTCTTCCAGGGCAAAAATGGTCAGGGCCGGGCTGTGAAGATTGCTTGCGATAAACCCGGTTTCGCTGCCCCGCCGCGCCTGTTGCGTCGCCGATTGCTCCACCTCGAACACAGTAGCGGACAATGCCAGATAGAAAAGCGACTTCTGGCCATCGCTGAGTTGATCCAGGGATCGATCTCGGCCATCCTCGGTAGGCTGAAAAGACACCGTGATCCGTTTGATGATCTCCTCAAACTCCTTGCTGAGCAGCGAAAGAGTGGGGTGCGCGTCAAAAGCGGACGCATTGAGGCGACCCCAGATAGCCTTGAGTTCAATCTCAATACGGGATATGCCCGGTTCTTTGGCAAAGGAGTCCTGACTGGCAGTGCTGAGGTCTTCAACCGTTTTTCTGGTCTCTGTTTTCCAGGCAATGGCATGAATTAAACGACTTGTCATATGGGCCAGCGCGTTGCGTGACAAAGCCGTGCCGTCCCGGGTGGCGGGAACGTAGTGTACCTGAATCAACCCCCGCTCGCTGGCTGCCATGCGGTGCTTGCGCTTGTGTTGTTCTGACTCCACTTCACCAAAAGGGACCTCATCCGGTGTGTCAATCCAGTAAAGTCGTTCCTCAATATCCCCTTCGGGTGTGCCATCATTGGTCCAAATGGCCTCCAACCGAATACGGCAAACCGGATCTGCACCGGGACCAGCACAGGACATGTGGTTGAATACGTGAGGAATGGTATCGACAGCATGATCGCCACCAGTCAACTCTGGAAAAGCCAAAATGACTTCAATAAATAACTCTTTATCTTGAGTCGCTAATGGATCTTCGCTTGGCGTAAAATGAAAATCCGTGCGTTGAATGGTTCTCTGTTCACGGGTGGTGCCAAACATGCGCAACAAAGCATGCATGGCCGCAGTTTTTCCACTGCCGTTGGCACCCACCAGAACAGTCAGATTGGGGGTAAAAGCTATGGTGGTTGGCGTTTCGCCAAAGCATCGAAAACCCTTCAAGATCATTCGGTCAATATGCACGGCAACACCAATATAGAGGAAAATGGTAAATATTTTGCCAAGTTGCCATTGTTTTTCCAGAAAAAAGGTATACCAACTCGCCAGCAAAGTACGACAGGACTGACACTCATGGACTGGTTGTTCGGATTTGTTGCTCAATATGTTCAAGCAGTCCATGGATCCGGGTGATCAGTTCGGTGCGGTCCAGTGGTGCTTCGGCGTCATCATCCCAGGCGTAGCGGTGCTCCACCGCGAACGGGGTGAGTTCCACCCAGTCGGGGATGTCCCGCCCGCTGTTGAAATTCGGGTGGATACCTGAATCATCTTATGCCACCTTTTCTTCCTGGGGAAGCCCCATTTCCGCACGCACCCGTCTGGTATGCTCCGCCAGTTTGACGGCCAAAACTGAGAGCTGCTTGTGAGCGCGAATCCGTCGAAAGCCTTTTTGGGCTTCCAGGATGGCGGTGGCGGTCCACCGCAGGGCCATCTTGCCATGCCGCCAACGCTTGATGTTGCGAGTCACGTTGCGAATGGTGCCCATCATGTTCTCGATGGCGTTGGTCGTAGCCAGCGATCTGCGCAATTCGGCCGGGAGACCCAAACGGACCAGGCACAGCATTTCGTCCAATCCTTCCAGGACACTGGCAGCAGCCTGCGGATTGACCGACTCCAGGCGATGCGCCAGATTTCGCAAGATTTTTTCGGCCAGTTCCGGGTTGTCGGTATCCCATGCCTGCCGGATGGTCTTGCGGACCGAGATTTTCAATGCCTCCGGCAGACGGTCTACAATGTTGCGCGACTTGTGAGCCTGGCAGCGCTGGATCAGGGCCAGAGGCCCGTAAGTGTTGCGAACCGCCTTGCGCAGGGCTTTGGAACCATCCAACAGGAACAAACGCGCCCGATCAGCGGCCATTCCCCGTTCTTCAAGATCGTCCAGCAGCGCCTGTACCACGGTATGGTTTTCGGTGCTGCCCATGGCCAGAGACAAGGGGTGTTTGACCCCAGTGGCGTCAATCCCCAGCGCGGCCACCATGGTGTGATCTTCGATCACCAATCCATCGATCAAAATCACCAGGATGTTCAGGCCGGCAAGGTCACGGCCCAACCACTTGTCCATTTTCTCCTGTGTAATGGCCACAAAACGCCGGGAAACCGCCGATTTCGAGGTGCCGTCGCCATCCACCTGGGGAATGTCTCCGACAGGCAGACGCACCGAACGGGCAAATCGTCGCGTCGCCACGCCCACCAGCATCTGATTGACGGCCCATGCCCCCAGCAGATCATGATCCCGGGCTTCCCGATAGCTGGACAGCTCCACCTCCTGGCCATTGCGTTGGCGGACACGGGGCCTTTGAATGGCCACCTTGCCGCCATGAAAAGGCACTTCTCCACGGGTGCCGCCCCACCGTTGACCCTCCTTATCGTTTCGTTCGTGACGCGGTCCACACAGCGCCTCGACCTCTTCAGCCATCAACGCCTCAAGGGACTCAATGCCTGCTCGAAGACAGAAATGGTCAAAACTCTCCCTCAACGCCAAATAGGCCTCCTGCGTGGGAGAAACTGTAGACTGCGACTCCGTTGTGGTACTTTTGCTCATGGGTATCGATCTCCTCTGAAATGGATTGGACACCCTACAGCCTACCTCAGGCTGCAGGGGCGGTCGATACCCACCCTCAATTTTCAACAGTCAGCGGGACATCCCCACCCAGTCCCACAGATCCATCATCTCCACACCTTGCTGTTCCAGCAACGGCAACAAGCGGCTGATGTCATGGGTCAGAGGGAACAGGATTTCCAAGGCCGAGAGCCACGCCTTGAGTCCCTTTTCCACCGCCTGCTGGGCATGGAAGCCGAAAATGGCGTCGGTAAACACCTCGTGATCCTTCATGCCCGTCATGGCGCGATGATCCGCACGCGCCAAACGCAGCAGCTCCCGGGCGTAATCAATGCCTTTCATAAAGC
>JADFZF010000127.1 GCA_015232645.1 Magnetococcales bacterium
GCCTTGATGGTCCCCCCGTTGAGCGCCAGAGAAGTCGTCGCGACATAATCCAGGTCGGCACTGGTATCGCCCGCCTGGACGGTATAGCGAAACACCAGCCCCGTCGCAGTGGACGACCCCGCCACATAATCGGCCACCCGGTCGGTGGTTCCGGTCTCCAGGGTCAGTTGCGGCGTGCCGGTGACGTTCACCGCCGCACTCATGGTGACGGTGATGTCGATGACCTCGCCCGCCTTGTAGCTGCCATCGGCCTTGGTCGAAGTGACCGACGACACCGCCGGGGCGGAAACTACCGACAGATTCAATGTCTTGGCATAACTGTTGCCGACCGCGTCGGTCGCCGTCACCTGCACGGTGTAGCTGCCGGCGGACAACCCCCCGGCGTTGTTGATGGTCAGCTCGTTGCCGTTGGCGATGGTGAATTTGCCCTGATCCGCTCCACCGGTGATGGCATAGGTCCAGGTGTCGGTGTAACCGGCAATATTGGTGGCGTCGACCGCCGTCAATGTGCAAAAAACGGAGCCGTTGGTGGCCGCTGCGGTCCCCAGGGCGACGGTACTGGCCGTGACGTCGGTGGGGGCGGCGGTATCCACCACGATCACCTTGGTTCCCGCCGTCGAGGTATTGCCCGCCGCGTCGGTGGCAGTGGCCGAAATCGTATACTTGCCCGCCGCATAGGTGTGGGCGCCGTTGGCGCTGCCATGGGGACTGCCGTCACCGTAGTCGATGTCCAGCGTCGCCCCACCCTCGGCGGTGATGGTGATGGTCTGCGCCGTCGTGGCGGTATAGCCGTCGGTGGTGATGGTCCCGGTGTCGCTGCTGATGGCCACCGTCGGTGTTGCCGGAGCGGTGGTGTCGATGACGATGGCCTTGTTGGCCCCCAACGAATCGGCCGCACCCGGCGTCGCCAGGGTCAGCACCGCGTTGGTATTGTCGCCTTGCGCCTTGATCGTCCCCCCGTTCAGCGCCAGAGAGGTGGTGGCGGCATAATCCAGATCGGCACTGGTGTCGCCCGCCTGGACGGTATAGCGAAACACCAGCGCCGTCGCAGTGGACGCTGCCGCCACGTAATCGGCCATCCGGTCGGTGGTGCCGGTCTCCAGGGTCAGTTGCGGCGTGCCGGTCACGTTCACCGCCGCACTCAGGTTGACGGTGATGTCGATGACCTCACCCGCCTTGTAGCTGCCATCCGCCTTGGTCGATGTGACCGACGAAACGATCGGGGCAGACACCGCTCCCGCAGTCCACGTCCCCCCAGAAGGCCCCGTCACAGCAAACGTATAGGTTCCCGTGACACCACTGTCAAACGCGGTCATCACCACGATGTAGTTGGAACCCGCCACCAACGCGACATTGGGGATCGTTGGCTTGTAGTCACTCTGCCCCACCGCCGTATCATCATTAACATAATACAAATTTGACAGAGGCGATGTCGGAGAGAAACTGCCGTTATAAATGGACATGAATACGTCTGTTGGATCCCATGTGTATCCAATAATGTCTGCTGCAGTGACTGAAAATGAAAATGTCCCCCCTGACGTTGGGGTGAAGGTGGCGACCGTGTAGTTATATGATGTTGGCGATGTTTGCGAGATGGCGTTTCCTGTATACACATCATCCGATGACCGCCCACCGAGATTGTTCGGGTCGGCCGCATAGGCGACATCGAACGGCGTCCATGGCCGATTGTAGGTGTTATCCGTGGTCAAGGTACCGTCGTACGTCGTGGTCGTGGTCGGCAGCAGGCCGTCATAGTTTTCGAAGGAAAACGATGGCGTGGCGACCGAACCGACCTGGGTCTCCAACGTCCAGTTGCCACCACGGACGGGGCTTCCCGTGGCATCGGTCGAAGCCGCGACATCGGCCCCCGTCAGAGTGGCCAGATCGGCGACAAAAGCGGCACCGGACTCTCCCGCACCCACCGAACACCCGTAAATCAGCAAATCGCCGTCGGTCTTCAGTGCCTGCCCGACCACTGCCAGTTCCACCCGAACCACACCCGAGGGTAAAGTGGCCCGGGTCAAGACGTCGGTGCCAAGATACAACGCCCCTTCCGAGCCGTGCGACAGAACGTGGATGGCATCGAACCCACCGTGGATTTCCGCCCAGGCGGCCATTTGCGCCAACCCGCGCTGGCCACCGCCCATCTCGACGATCTCAACCCCGGGGCGGATATTGGCTTCCAACGACTTGTAGTCGGCGATCGATGTGTCGATGAAGGCGACTTCCTTTTTTCCGCCATCCTTCGATGGATCGGCCTCGCGTACCGTCACGGGCATGGCAACGGCGGGGATCATCAACACCTTGACGGCCGCATCGTCCACGGCATGGGCGGCCTCCACCATGGCCGCGCCGTCGAACATCAGTCGAGGTTCCAAAGCCATGCCCCAGACTCTGGGGTTACGCCGACCCGACCTGACACCATTCATAAGTCAACCTTCCTGTTTGTTTTTTCTCCGGCTCGCTTCGTCACCCTGAGACACCTGCACGGAAAAAATACCGCTAAACGTTGATCGGATGCGGCGGGAGCCCACCATTGGCGCAGATGATAAACACGACGGCTTGAAAATAGGGGATGATGGGGGGATTGATTGGTTCCGGGCCTTCGATCGACTCACCCTCGCCCCATGGGGCGATGGGCGTCCCCACGACCATGGTCGGCGTGGTCGAGGTGAAATTGACGTCGATGCCGGTGATGTCCAGTTGCATGTTGATCACGCTCTGCTTCTGGGTGCTGTAGATGTTGGCCGGCTTTTTCGCCCCCTTTTGGTTGACCCAGGCGGTCCCCAGGACGCTGGAACTGCCAGGGACCGCAATGGTATTGGGATCGCTGGCATTGTAGGGAACGCCGGCGGTATAACTCAGGTTGACCTGAGGCGTGGTCACCGTCTGGATCACCGCGTGATCGTGATTCGGGAACTGAGAGTCATTGAAGGTTACCGTTGTCGAACCATCCGTCTTTCCCATGGGAAAATTATTGGCACTGTTCGAGCCCATGGGGAAGAACCCCATCAGGTTCGGAACTCTGGTCGCTCCAAAACGCGTGCCCAGGATCTGATACAGATTGGGGTAGACGCTGGGATCGTAGCCCTGACCGTTACACCACAGCCAGCCACTGGGAATTCTGGTCGTTGCCCAGGGGAGGATGGTTCCGGCGTAGGCCTGACACGGATAAAGGTTGGTCATGGCATGTGCCCCTAAAAAATGTTGGCTGCGGTGCAGCAGATGAAATAGTTGATCGCCAGAACCGGAGGCAGCGTTGGAACCGGCTGCGAAGACCCGGGATTCGTTGAGACGAAGTCCACATCCAAAGTGACGGGAGCGATGGCGACGGACGTGGTTTGAGTGGCGGCGTTCATCTCTCCTTCCTTCGCCTTGTTGGAGTACATGCTGACAGCGCCGGCACTCGATGTGCCGATGGACAGGAGCAACCCATTGGCCGGTGTTTCGGTTTCCATCGTCGGGTGGAGCTGAAAGGGGATACCGATCTGAACGGACTTGGCTGTTCCTGAAATCGTCGCCGGGTTGAAGTTGCATTTGACGTTGGCATGCCCGTGGTTGGAAATGTTGGCTCCCGACAACGTGATGGCAACCGCCCCGCCCATCTGCCCCAGCGTGAAGTTGGCACTGGGTGCGGATTGATTGGCCCCCGACCCGATGGGAATGCGCTGCACAAGATTGGGAACGGCGAAATTGTTTTGCCCGTCGCCGCCATAGGTAAAGCCGATGACACCAAAGAGTGCCTTGTAATCGGACGCGGAATACTGCTTGCCGTCGCATAAAAGAAAGTTGACGGGGGTGTAGCTCCACGCCGCCAGCACGATCATTCCTGGAGAGAAATACATGATTATCCCCTTTCTTCAATCGAGGTGTCGCTATCGGAGGATCCCATCGAGGGCATGGTTCCTTGGACGCAGATGATGAAGTTGACGGTGCAATAGGGTGGAATGAAAGACGCCGGCAAGCTGGTGCCTGGCGGGTACATGTGTGGAACGCTCGCCGTCCACGAGGGTTGGGACACGACGTTCACTGTAACCGGTACAGTGCGCGAGCACATGTCGCCGGAATCCACCGCTCCAATACCATAGATTTTGGCTGGCGTAGTCGGCGATGTCTGTACCTTTCCGACTCCGAGGACCGTGCTGGCGCTGGGTGTCGCCGTCTGGCTTCCAGCGGTATCGACCGGCATGGAATAGACGAAATCACTGGCGATGGTGAAACCCTTCTGGTCATCGGGGAATGAAACGGTGACCGTGTGAGTATGGCTGGGGCCACTCGGGAAGCTCGGTAGGCCGACCTTGAAACTGGAGCTTCCACCCGTACTGAAATAGCTGCCTAGCGTACCACCCCTTGGAAAACGACCCGAAAAATTCGGGAGGGCGAAAATGGTTTTGCCATCGCCACCGAAATTGGAGCCAATCAGGGCGAAGAGGTCAGAATGCTGCGAGACATAGAGCATCTGTCCGTTGCAGGACATCCAACCCGATGGAATAGTTGTCCCACCCCAGGGAAGGATGGTTCCAAGCATCTGCTGTGAGGAGGTATCGGTCATGGTATTCGTTCCTAGGTTCGATGGCTGGGCAGGCGACATGGCGGTGCTCCGAACATGACACCCCTCTTCGCTGGATATTTTTTTTTCATTCCAACCTACGTTTCTGGTTTCACCTATTTATTGATATCGGAACCTGTCACCAAGGGCCGCTTCACCCGGCAGCCGGATCTTCCGGGGACAACCGGGATCGATTCCTTCTCCTCGGCCCAGAGACAATCAACTTTCTTAAACCGTTTTCTATAACCGGCATAAAATATTTATATTTTACAATATAATTGAATGTTTGTTTATTTGATTGTGCTAAAGCAGAAAATTTCCATCCATGACAACCTAGGGTAAAAATACCTGTATCCACCATCCTGGAAGCTCCAGGAGGCTGAAGCCATCAAAAAAAGAGGTGACGGTCAGAGAACGCTTACACAGATGTATTTATCTGAATTAGTTTACCTATTCCAGCATCTCATTTCTCCTTGATCGCTGTTTGGACGCTCTCTTGGGTTGGTTACAAAAACGAAATTCCGGCCAGCCAAAGGCTTTCACCAGAAAGAAAAACCTCATGGATGGCGTCATCCCCACAGGAAAAATTCATAAAGTCATTATGGTTGTCGCAGCCCAAGGCAACCGGAAACCGGTGGAATGGCACCCTTGAAATCATGGTGATGCGGCAATCAAAATAAGAAAAATAGCTGATGTCCGAATCCCATTCGTGAGCCGATTCACAGGACTTATGAAGCAGGCCAAGGAATTTATTTGATGCAAAATTAATATACTACTACTTATTTATAACTATAACATGAAGATAAATGGGGAACTGCTCAAATAAAATCATCTAAACACATCAAAAAATTCTTAGCATGATTCGCATGGGCGATCGAAAGATGAATTAGAACATGGATTCAACATTCTTTATTTCATCGTGAAGGGTCTCCGACTGGACATGGGCCCCATTCCATGGGCATTCATGCAATCCGCCACTTCTTCCTGCCCGTCTCGGCCTCAATACAGCTAAAAGTCGTTCGACTTTATAAAATAATTCGATTGCTGACGTCCGCGGTGAGTCGACAGGAGACCGTGCGAACCTGCGCGTTTAGGAATAATAAGGCTATTCCAACCAAGATATCGGTCGGGCCTTCACTCCTCCCCCCCTGAACCTGGATCATGTTATAGTGAGGAGGACGGTATTGTGAAGCCTCCGAGGTTTATGATAGCCTACAAAAAGTTATTGGATAAAGGTGATGCCCAGTTGAACGAGCGGCCTGGCGAACGGCAATCAGGGATCTCGAGGATGCCTTACTCAGGGTGACGGACTTGGCCATGGGTTGGCTTACGCAGACGCCTTGAATTGACTTCACCACCATCTTAGGCGATCGGAATCAGCTTGAGGCCAAACGCAACGTCCGAGAGAGGCTGGATGAAGCGAACTTGTATCCGGGACAACAAACAAGGTATGGCCCGTGTCCTCCTCGATAGTATGACGGTGCGCAAACCAATGAGAATCAAGGGAGGGGTACTTTTGGGATGGAACAGGATACCTTTCACACGTTTTGGCGACCACAACACCCTACCGGCGGCAAGCAACGATCGGATTCTACCGCGCGCGGACGGGTTGCCGCCCCGCTATGCGACGAGGAGCGCAGCTGCTGGCCTTGCGTGCCGGACTATCCGGATCTGGTTACGGAGTCGTTCCAGGTCTATCCGCTCTTCGATGGCTTGCACCTGGGCAAAATCCAGGCCCATGCCTTGCAGGATGCCGAACGGGAGCTGAACCTCGGAGATGGCGAAAGCCCATTTTTGATCATGCGTGTGATGTTGGAGGGGCGCGATTGCCTGTCCGCTCCGGCTTCCAGGTCCAACCATGCCTTGGCTCTGAGTGCCTCATCCTGCGGTGTGTTCTGCACCCCTGATTCCCGCGGCAAAGTGGAATTGCCCTCCGGTCACTGCAGGCACGTCAACCTGTGTTTCAATCCCAGTGGTCTGCAGGCGCTGTTGGGAGACACCCCTCTCCCCCCCTTGGTTCAGAACTTCGTCGATGGGAAAGCCACCCCCATAGCCTGGCAACATGCGACCACGGCGTTGCAACGTCGCAGCGCCGTGGATGTGACGATTCCTTATGACAACTTGTCGTTGCGCCATTTATATCTGCAAAGCAAAGCCTTGGAGTTGACTGTTGAATTTCTGCGGTTGCTGAATCACGACAAGACTTCTCGGGAACCCCACCAGTCCCAGGTCAAGCGACTTGTGTGCAACGTGCAGGATCTGTTGACTTCCGCTCCCGCCATGCCATTCACCTTGGAGGATCTCGCCCAGCAGCTGGGTTCCAGCCCCCGTCAGCTCAATGACGCCTTCCGCCAGCATCATGGAATGACGTTGTTCGATTGGTTCCATGACTGGAAAATGGAACGGGCACGGGAATTGGTGGCGCAGGGAGAACAATCCATCAAAGAGATCGCCTTTGATCTCGGCTACCGCCACGTCAGCAATTTCAACCTGGCCTTTACCAAATGCTTTGGTCAGCCGCCGGCGCGGTTTCGCACCATGGTGGCATTTCCCAATAGGAAGATGGTCTCAAAAACGCGGACAACCGGATAAGCAGGTGGTGTCTGTCCGACGTTGATGGCGTGGAACCGACCAACAATACGGCGAAACGGGCGGTACGACCGGCGGTACTCTGGCGCAAGGGGAAATTTGGCAGGGTCCAAGCCCCCTTCGCCGCTTCCAGGGCAACAAACGGCGGTCTACAAAAC
The DNA here is from genome assembly GCA_015232645.1 of Magnetococcales bacterium. Taxonomy (GTDB): domain Bacteria; phylum Pseudomonadota; class Magnetococcia; order Magnetococcales; family UBA8363; genus UBA8363. The sequence continues at coordinate 7,297 of JADFZF010000127.1, forward strand.
GGCCTGAGGGTTTTTCTTTGCTGAACGGTTACACGAAATTTGTGTTGGACTGATCCCTGCGATGTTGTAATCTGAACTTTCGTCCATCGTCACCATTCAGATCCCCCGGTTCGGGAATATTGAAAAAAAAAAGGGGTCTGGGGGA
>JADFZF010000128.1 GCA_015232645.1 Magnetococcales bacterium
CGCCGCCGCCGCAAAAAAAGACCCGGAACGGGGGGCCAACCGGTCCAAAACCCTGCTAAAAAAAAGAAGAAGAGACAAAAAGAGAAAAAAAAAAAAAACCCCCCCCCCCCCCCCCCCCCCCGCTGGGGGGGATGAGCGAGGGGAAGAATTTTTTCTTTCTGAATTTCCGGCAAAGGGAAAAGAACCCATCCCTGAAACAACGACCGAGGCAAAAAGAGAGTCCGGACAAAAACCCGAGGCGAAAAGAAACCCCGGGCGGAAATCGACGCTGGAAAAAAATTCCCCCCCGGGCCGCGCCGCCCGTTTCACCCCCGAGTTCGAGGAGTTCTGGCGTGGGTACCCGATGCGGGCCGGGAAAAACCCGAAGCCGGAGGCATACAGCGAGTGGGAAGCGCGGTTGGCCGATGGGTACAGCCTCGAGGAGATCATGACCGGGGCTGGGAGGTATGCCGCTTTTCTCCAGGCCGAGGGCAAGACCGGCACTCGGTTCGTGATGAGCACCAGGAGTTTTCTGACCGACGACGACCCGCCACCGTTCATGTTGGAATGGAAAATCGAAAAGTCTGCCGGCAGAAGCCAGGAGCCGGAAGAGGAGGAAGACGATTTCGGATGGAGTGAATGGCTCAGGAAAAATCCCGGTTGGCCCCAGGAGGTAGAAAGGATGAAACGGGAAAGGCAGAAAGAAGATGAAGAAATGGCGGCCAGGATAGCAGCGATGACAGCGGCGGCGGCAGCAGCCAGGGATGCCTGTGTGGAGGTGGTTGGACACACGGTGCAGCACTAGCAGAAACGCATAGGAAGCGTTTTAAGGCTATCGATATATTTCTGGCTACTGAGGGATTGCCAGAGCGATTGAAAGCAGCCATGAGGCTTCCTATCGCCAGGAAACGGCATTTTCGGCACAAGGATATTTTATGCATGGAATGAGATGGACATTCACGAAATAAAATCGCGTCTGACCCAGGATGCGGCACGGGTTGTCCGATACCTCCTCCCCAACGGAAAACTTAATGGTAGGGAATGGGAGGTTGGTTCCATCAACGGAGAACCTGGGAAATCGCTGAAGGTGAACATATCTGGGGTCAAGGCTGGAGTTTGGAGCGACTTTGCCGACTCAGGGATGGGGGGTGATTTGTTGGACCTATGGTGTAAGACGCGCAGGATCACCCTGGCCGAGGCGTTGTCGCAAATTAAAGATTACCTGGGTATCCATGACCCTGTGTTTCACACCGGCGTCAAAAAAGACTATCGCAAGCCCGAGAGGCCGAAATGCTGTGAGCCAAGAGAGTATGTCTTTGATTATCTGACGGAAAAGCGTGGTCTGCCGATGGAGACGATTCGTGCCTACAAGATTGGAGAGAGAGACAGGGAGATCGTATTTCCAAGCCTGCGGGGCAAGGAGTTGATTGCAATAAAATATATGAGCGTCAACCGGACCACGGAAGGAAAAAAAATCGTCCATGTGGAGTCCAATTGCGAGCCATGCCTGTTCGGGTGGCAGGTGATCCCCGACGACGCCAGGACGCTGATCATCACCGAGGGTGAGATTGATGCCATGTCCGTGCATGCGTTGGGATTTCCTGCGGTATCGGTCCCATTTGGAGCCGGGACGGGGGCCAAGCATTCCTGGGTTGAGACGGAATACCACAACCTGGAACGCTTCGAGGAGATCTTTCTGTGCATGGACGCTGACGAAGAGGGACGGAAGGCGACCATGGACTTGGTGGACAGACTTGGTCGGCACCGGTGTCGTATTGTTTCTCTGATGGATTTCAAGGATGCTAATGATTTTTTGCTGTCAGGTGCGATGCATGAGGATATGGCGCAATGCCTCTATCAAGCACGTCACCTGGCCCCGGATGAGTTGAAATGCGCATCGGAATATATGGACGAAGTCATCGCTGGGTTTTACCCCCCGGAAGGTATGGATTTGGGTATGGAGTTGCCGTTCGGCAAATTGAAGGGAAAATTTAGGTGCCGCCCTGGGGAGTTGACGGTATGGACCGGAAGCACGGGGTCTGGGAAAAGCCAGGTAATCGGTTTTTCGTGTGCTGTCGGATTGTCCAGGGGGATAAGGGCCTGTATAGCCAGTTTGGAGATGGAGCCAAAGACAACTCTGATGCGGTTGGCCAGACAGCTTTCTGGGCAAGAGCTTCCATCGAAGGGATATCTCCAGGCTATACACAAGTTCTACGATGGGCGTCTCTATCTCTGTACTGTCGTCGGAAAATCGAGGGTTGAGCGATTGCTTGAGATTTTCGAATACGCCCGCAGACGTTTTGGGGTGGATGTTTTCGTAGTGGATTCCCTCATGCGTTTAGGTGTTGGGGCAGACGAATATGGGGAGCAGGAGAAGGCCATGTTCAAGCTAATCGATTTTGCGGTCCAAAAGAGAGTCCATGTCCATCTTGTGGCCCATGCCCGCAAGGCGGATACAAAATTCAAAAAGAGTACCCCGGATGTCGAGGATATCAAAGGGGCTTCCGAACTCGGAAGCAATGCTTTCAATGTCATAAGCATTTCCAGAAACAAACTTAAGGAAGAAAAAATCAAGGAGGCAGAAAGAACTGGTGGGACGACAGGTGATGTCAACGCCCCATGCGGATGGATTAAAATAGGGAAACAAAGGAATGGCAGTTGGGAGGGGACGATTCCGTTCTGGTTCGATAAGGAATCATTCCAATACCTCGATTATGTAGGAGAAAAGCCAAAATCTTATGTAAATTATAGCGGTAATCCAGAAATAGCTTCTATTTCAGGATTCAACCCGGAGTATTTATAAAGATGGAAATCAAAGCAGAAATCTCTGGGACGGTGACGGTGTCAGCGGATCTTCCCCCACCGTTGTTGCGGATCGTCAAGGCCGAATTGACCTTCCCCAATCCGAAATACGTCAATTTGAAGAAAATGGGAAAGTATTGCCGGCACCTGTCCCCGACGCTCCAGGCCCTCGAGGAAGATGGCTTGGTGATCCGCATCCCGAGGGGATACGGTCGCCGATTGCATGCCCTGGCGCAATCCATGGGATCGCCGATTGTCTGGACTGATCGGAGAGTGGACAGGCCGGCCTCCTTTCCTCAAGAGTTGATCGACATCCACCTGCGAGACTACCAGATGCGTGCTGTGAAAGCCGCCATGGGCATCACTCAAGGAGTGGTGGTCTCGCCCACCGGCTCCGGGAAGACCATGACGGCAATGGAGATCATCCGAAGGCGTGGGCAGAAGGCGGTGGTCCTCGTGCACAATCGCCAGCTTCTGAAGCAGTGGCGGCAGGAAATTAAAAAACGGATGGGGTTGGAAGCCGGGATCATCGGCGACGGCCAATGGGTGGCTGGTAGCCATGTGACGGTGGCGATGTTGCAGACCCTGGGGGCCAACCCTGGGAGAACCCAGCACTTTGCAGCTGATGTAGGCCTGATTTTGGCCGACGAGTGCCACCATTCCCCGGCGGATTCCTTCGCCGTGGTGATCGGGATGTTTCCGGCCAAATACCGGTACGGATTCACGGCCACTCCTGAGCGCAAGGATGGTTTGGGAGGGATGATCCACCGTTTGCTTGGGGATACGGTGGCGACGGTAGAGCCCCGGGAGGTACTGGCGGTGGGGGGGATCGTCCCGGCCAAGATCCTGGCGGTCAACACCGGCTTGGAGTACCAAAGCATTGATCCGGACAGTCATGGGTGGACGGATTTCGTGGATGCCCTGGCCACGGATGCGGCGCGTAACCGCCTGATCGTGGAAGCGGCGAATCATCTGTCCCGAAGCAAGAATGTACTGGTGCTTACCGAGCGTGTCCAGCATGCCGAGACCCTGGCCAAGTTATTGCCTGGGTCCATCCTGGTCCATGGGAAGCGGAAGTCGGACTTGGTCCGCGCCACCGAGGTGGCGATCACCGTTGGGACCAAGGGCTTGCTTGGCGAGGGGATCGACATCTCCATCTGGTCTGCGTTGGTGATGGCCAGTCCCATGTCCGGGAAGACGCCGGTACGTCAGGCCGTGGGAAGGGTGATCCGTCCGGCACCGGGGAAGACAGAGGGGGTGGTGGTGGATTTTGTTGATTCGCATCCATTCGCTTTTGGGTCGTGGCGCAAACGCAGGATAGCCTACCAGGAGAGTCGATGGCCCATCCAGGATTGGGACCCTGTTCGGGATACGGGGAGATCGGTCCCAAAGCCAAGTCCGATCCCGGAGAAAATCACCGGCAAGCGCATCTTGGCCCTTGATCTTGGCCAGCATACGGGATGGGCCTTGCTCTTGTCCGACGGCACCATCAGCAGCGGCACGGAAGATTTTAGACCTGGAAGGTTCGAGGGCGGAGGGATGACCTTCCTGCGGTTTTCCAAGTGGTTGGATGGTATTTTGATCAAGGCCGGAGGGAGGCTGGATGGAATCTGGTTTGAAGCCGTCATGGCGCATGCTGGTACGATAGCTGCCCAGACCTACGGCGCGTTTCATGGCCGGCTGACGGCATGGTGTGAGGAGAAAGGAATCCCGTATCAGGGGATCCCGGTGGGGACCATCAAAAAACACGCCACCGGCAATGGCGGCGCCAATAAGGACGCCATGATAGCTGCCATGAAGGCAAAAGGGCATCACCCCAAAGACGACAACGAGGCCGACGCCCTGGCCATACTACACTTGGCCGCATGTCAGGTATAAGTGTAATTTTGGCCGCGTAAAAATCTGGTTCCATGCGCGCTTTGCGAGAGGGGGTCGCCGCAAGAATATCAGAATATTCTAATATTATAATTGGCACTGTAATTGCGTATTGTTAGTTTGGTATGTTTATTGCTTTATGCGGGCCGCGATAAAAGGCTTATCCCATCCGAGAGCTAGGTCCCCTCCACGTCCGATCAGCAATAATCTTGTCCCGGCAGGCAACCACCCCCACCCCCGGCCCCGGCCCATCGGCCAAACCGATGCCAGCCAGGTCTATCCCTGAAAAGCAAGCGGTCATCTCTGAATCTGACGGCGGTATCCCACGAGAGGGGGCGAAGGTCTGGCGCGACTCCGCACCTTGCCAAGGCCAAAGGATATTCCATCCAGGCAATGGGAGTGGGGCAACTCGATTGGCCTGAGAAACTCAGAAAAAAAACAGTATCGGATCTTTTTTTTGTTTACATGGGAACAAGATTCCTATATATTTGTTTCTCAGAAGGCCGCTCATCCTGAGATGGCCAGGAGAAGGAGAACGAAAATGTTGGAGATTACGAAACTTAACGCAAAAGTTATACAGGAACCCATGGAATCAGTTATCGATGGCGAAGTGTACAGCACATGCGGGGCCACATGGATCGGAGCTGCTGAGTGGGATGGGATTGTGTTTGCAACTCTTAAATCTAACGGGACCAGGGCCTGGAGTGCAGACATGTACGTCAATAACGGTAATTTTTTCCTCGCAGGGTTCGGAGGAAAAGATAGTAGATTTTCAGGGGACAAGAAAATAATCCTTATGTCCGAAGATGAGGCACTTGATTTCATGGTTCGTTGCTTGGATATGACGGAGTTTGATGCAGGAGTTCTCATGGATCGGGCCCTTGGCATGTAGGCAATAAGCGCAGGATCCCCCGATGGGCCGGGGCCCATCGGGGGAAATCATAGAAAACTAATCTTGAAATATCAGGAGATTCATATGGACACCATTAAAAAAGAAATAACAGTAAAAACCTCAAGTACAGGGACGAGACGCTGGTTCCTTAACGGGTGTCTCCACCGCGAGGACGGGCCGGCGGTGGAAAGCATCGACGGTACACGCCAGTGGTATAAAAACTGGAAGTTACACCGCGAAGACGGTCCGGCGGTGATCTGGGCTGACGGCGCAGAGATGTGGTATAGAAAAGGTCTCCTCCACCGCAATGGAGGGCCTGCAGTCGAGAGTGCCGATAGCACAAAAAAATGGTATATAAATAATAGATTGCACCGCGAGGACGGTCCGGCGGTGGAGTGGGCCAACGGTGATCGCGAGTGGTATAGACACGGCCTTTTGCACCGCACCGACGGACCGGCGGTGGAGAGGGCCGACGGTGCTCGCGAGTGGCGGGTAGATGGCCTCCTCCACCGTGAAGACGGCCCGGCAGTTGAAAGGGCCGATGGCACCCGGGAGTGGTGGGTCAAAGGTGAGCGCCACCGCGCCGACGGCCCTTCCATCGAGTGGGGATGTGGCACGAAGTGGTGGGTGAAAGATATTGGCCTCCACCGCACTGCCGGTCCAGCAGTTGAAGATTCTGATGGATCACAGGAGTGGTGGGTAGATGGAGAGTTACACCGCGAGGACGGCCCGGCGGTGGAGAGATCTGACGGTACCAAGGAGTGGTGGGTGAGGGGAGAACGAATTTACGAGCACGACGTGGAGGAGTATTTCCAAAATATGAGGAGCCATGAGGAGCCATGAGGAGCCATGGAGAAAAGAAAATTCAGTAAACTCACAAATGACGGCCGAAAATATGGTATTTCGGCTGTCACCCCCACCGCGCCGACGGCCCGGCTATCGAATGGGCCAACGGCACACGGGAGTGGTATATCGATGGTCTCCGTCATCGCGAGGACGGCCCTGCGGTTGAAAGGGCCGACGGCACCCGGGAGTGGTATAAAAACAATCGGTTACACCGCGAGGACGGCCCTGCGGTTGAAAGGGCCGACGGGGAGAGAAAATGGTTTAAAAATGGGATATTACACCGCGAAGACGGCCCGGCCATCGAGTGGCCAGACGGGAAAAAAGAGTGGAGGCGAACAGATTTGAGCACGATATCAATACAGGAGGGTCCAGGGAAATAAATGATAAAAATATATCAAAAAGAAAATGGAGAGATGGTGGATGCCGTCCATCATCTCTCCCCGGTAGATGCGGAGGCTATGTATTTCCGGCTCTGCCGGATCCGGACCTCTGGGCCTGGAGTGGTCGTCATCGATGCGTCCCGGGCCGGGAATGCCATCGCAGGAGCACAGTACCGCACCGATGCTACATGGCGCGGCCCACGTGAGCAGGACATCGAGCGGCGTCACCAGATCTGGCCGGAGTCGCTCCACGACCCGCATTGGATCGGGCCGACGGTGGAGCAGCTCCGTGGGATAGCTATAGCCATCCACGATGCCGGGCATCCGGCACCAGAGAGGCATAGTGGGAGGGGGAAACCCCAGGAAGGGGGGTCAGGATCGCATATGGGGGAGATCGCTGGGGTCACGTCCAGGACGTGGCGTAAGTGGATCGCCGGGGAGAGTCGTATCCCCATCGAAGCGTGGATCCGAATTTTGGCCGCCATAGGCATGGTGGACGAAAAAATTTCGTACCTGTAACTTACAGGACATTGAAATAAAATGATAAACAGAAAAAAGATTGTTGCGCAAAAAATAGTTTTACAGGATAGCTAACGGTCATGGCGACAGGTGCGCCACCCCCGACGATGAAAGATACTTCCGTATGAGGTGGCGGGAGTGAGGTCG